>DATGHS010000026.1:0-2133 GCA_035307785.1 Gemmataceae bacterium | reverse complement strand
GCAGTTTCAAGCGCCGGGCGATACGAATGGCGTTGCTCGCGCCGAACTGGCCGGTATGCAGCCGGTAGGTTGGTCGCAAGGTCTCGATGTCAAATTCGACTGCCGCATTTTCCGCACGCTTATTGGAGAAGGCATAGGTCTTCAGATCACCCAGGTGCGTTGTCACCATGGCGCGACAACCAAGCCGATCCAATTCATCGAGAATGGCCCGGCCTAGTGCGGCGCCTTCCGTGGGGTCTGTTCCGGCGCCGAGTTCATCCAACAGCACCAGGCTCTGCCGGTTGGCCTGCTGAATTATGGCCGCGATTCGCGAGATGTGGGAACTAAACGTGCTCAGCGATTGTTCTAAACTCTGCTCATCGCCGATGTCGGCCAGGATCTGTTCAAAGACCGGTACGAGGCTTCCCTCCGCGGCTGGGATGTGCATGCCCGACTGGGCCATCAGGCACACAAGTCCGGTGGTTTTCAGCGTCACCGTTTTCCCGCCCGTGTTGGGCCCCGTGATGACCAACATATTGAAGGTGTCGCCCAGTCGTACGTCAATGGGAACGACGGTCCTCGATGGTTGCTCCGGCTGCTCCTTGGCCGCCGTGCGGAATAAGTTCTCGAGCAGCGGGTGACGGGCTTGTCGAAACCACATCCGGCCTTCCGAGTTCATATCTGGCCGATACATGTTGTAATCGCGGCTATAGCGAGCCTTGGCCGTGATGAGATCGAGCTTTGCCATGATGTCGAGCGCGAAGGAAAGCGGCCTGCCGACGCGCGCCACTTCGGTAGTCAGCCTGCGCAAGATGCGCCGTACCTCGCGATCTTCTTCGCCTTTTAACACCACGCGCTCGGCACTGAGTCCGGAGACGGCCGCCGGCTCAATAAATACCGTTTCTCCCGTGCTGCTGGTGCGGTGGACCACCCCGGCGATCTTGTGGCGATGGTTGATCGCGACGGGCAGGACATAGTGGTCGCCGTTCACCGTTGCATTCGGGTAGCGCAGTATTTCGCGCAGCTTTGGATCGCGGAGCAAACGCTTGATGGCCGCCTGAACGCGTTCTTCGAGTTCCGCTAGTTGCTGACGAATGCGACTCAGCTCCGGGCTGGCCATGTCGAGTACGTGGCCGCGCGAGTCGATGCACCCGGCGATTGATTTGCCCACGGTGCCCAGGTCTTCGATCGGCGACAGCAATTCGATTAGTTTCTGCCCACCCTCTGGCAAGCGCATGCGGTAGCGGTACATTGCCCCAGTGCAATTCAAGGTTTCCGCCACTTCGAGGAGTTGCTCGGCGGACAGCATGGCGCCGATGGCGGCCCGCCGAAGTGTCAAGCGCACATCGTGCAAGCCGCCGAACGGCGGCAATTGGCTTGACCCCAACACATCGACCATCTCGGAAACCAGGTCTTGTTCCGCGCGAATTCTTTGCAGATCGCTCATCGGCTCGATCAAGCGCGCGAGTTCCTTGCCGAGAGAACTGGCCGTATAACCGGCCACTAGCTCGCGCACTTTGCCAAATTCCAAGAGTTCCAGCGTGTGTGCGTCCATATTCGCTCGCGCTTGGCCAATCCCTTCCCAGCAAAGACAGGGCCGCGTCATTTGGGTTCGTGATGGCGGCGGCCAATGGGGAGACATTGCAATTACTGGCAAAGACTATTATGTTCGTTTGCAACGGCCTGTCCAAATGCCGGATTCGGAGTTCGCTATGTTGGCTCGACTTGCTGCCGCATTTACCACCTGGTGTTTCCTTGCCGCGACCTTGCAGGCTGAGATCAAGCCATACCCTCTCTTTTCGGATAATGCCGTCTTCCAGCGCGATAAGCCATTGATCGTTTGGGGCATTGCCGACCCAGGTGAAGACATTACGCCGGTTCTCGAAGGACCTGATGTTCCACGTTTCGACAAAACGATTTTCGCGAATTCGGATGGAAGTTGGCGAATTACACTGCCGCCCCTGAAAGCAGGCGGCCCGTACACGCTGATTCTGAAGAGCCGCAACGGTCAGGTGCGCATCAACAACTTCCTGGTGGGCGAAGTGTGGCTTTGTGCCGGCGAATCCAACATGGAATGGCCGCTTGCCACGACTCAGAATGGACCCAAGCACGTTTCAGAGGCGACAAATCCAACCCTGCGCCTGCTCACAATTC
>DATGHS010000025.1:0-3719 GCA_035307785.1 Gemmataceae bacterium | reverse complement strand
CTTCGACGACGACGCCACCGACAACAACGCCGAACTCCCCGAGCGGCATTCCGCCGACGTGGGTAAACCCCAACTACAATCCAACGTCGTCGTGGGCCAGCTACGCTGGGGGTTACGGCGGCAGTTACGGCGGAGGCTACGGCAACGCGCCGTCGCCCGGTGATTATGCCAACGCTATGATGCAGTACGCCGGTTCCAACGGTTCCTACAAACGGGATCGCCGCGCTAGCTATTCGACACCGGCAAACTATTCCCAGGGGCCCTCGGCCGAAGAGCGGCAACAGCGCGCAGCGGAGGAAGCACTACAACGCAGTTTGAAGCCCGCTGGCGACGAAATCATGTCGGCCAAGGCGTTGAACGTGCTACTCGCCGATATCAAAAAGACCGCCGATAAACTCGGCTGGGAAGGCCTTCCAATCGCGAACCTGGACGCCGAATCCGCCGTTTGGCAGCACGTCAACTTCAGCAGCGGCGAAGGCACTATCGCGGTGTTGAAAAACGGCATGCCGCTCACCTGGCCGGTCACGCTAAACGGTGCCGACGATGCGGAGCAGCGCAAACAATTCGAGAATCTCAACGCGCAGGCCCTGTTGCAAGCCCGGTCCCAGGGAACTGTGGACGTGGCAGTTACTAGCATGCTCGGTGACCTGGTGGACGGCTTTCAACGTGACTTGCGGAGAAAAACGCCGAGCTTGACGTTTGACCGCCACTTGGAGGCCAAATCCTTTTTGCGGAGCCTGGAAGAGGCGGTCGTCACTCTTCAGCGGCCGGACGCCGGTACCCATGTGGCCGACAGCTTTTTGACACCCAACGCCACGACCGTGCTCGAACTGGTGAAATGGATGGACAACCGGGGCCTGCGCTTCGGCCGAGCCATGCCGGGAGATGCTGCCGCGTATGCCGCGTTGCACCAAAAGTTAGCCACTTATGATCGATTGCTAAAGGATATGTCCAGCACTCAGTAGTTCGAAACGAGCCGGCGTAGAGCGGCATTCAGTGCGCTTTACGTCGGCTTCTCGAATGGAATGAACTCCATTCTACGCTTACAGCAGTTGCCGCAGACGCAATCGGCCGCGAGCTGGCCGCAACATGACCGTTCCAATAGGCACGCCGGTTACCTTCGCAATTTGCCGGTACGCCATGTCCTTCAGCTCCTGCAATTCCAGCACTTGTTGAAACTCGAATGGCAGTGTTGTGAGGAGGTGATGCAGTCGTTCTAGTTGTTCGTTCTTACTCAATGCCGATGCAGGATCGTTCGCTGAGTCTGCCGCGTGAGCCGATTCATCGAATCGAATGAGTCGCTTTGTCGCGTATAGATAAAAGAGGCAGCGCAGCGAAGCCAGAGGGGACATTCCCAAATAGTCTCACGTATATGTAATTGTTTAGTGCCCCCAACGGCGAACTGGCGCAGCTGAGATCAGCGTGGCCTGTTACGCTGAAGGTATGGAGCCTGTCGTCTGCCCCACCTGTCAAGCCTTGCGTCAGCGCATTGCCGAACTCGAAGCCCGCATTTCCGAACTCGAGCGGGCCAACAAGCGTCAGGCGGCGCCGTTCGCCAAAGGCCCGCCCAAGCCCCAACCGAAAAAGCCCGGCCGCAAGCCCGGCGACGATTATGGCAAGAAGGCCCATCGTCCGCCGCCGCCCGAGCAAATTGACGAAGTCCACGAAGCCCCGCTGCCCGATGCCTGTCCCGATTGCGGCGGTCCCATCGACGAAACCAACATTCAGCAACAGTTCCAGGTCGAGATTCCACGCCAGCCGATTCAGCGCCAGTTCAATTTCCACATCGGTTGCTGCCGGCGCTGCCACCGTCGTGTGCAAGGCCGGCATTCGTTGCAGACTTCCGATGCCCTCGGGGCTGCCGCCAGTCAACTCGGACCCGATGTCCAAGCGGCCGTGGTCGCTCTCAACAAGCAGGCCGGCCTGTCGCACGGCAAATTCACGCAGGTGCTGCACGACCTCTTCGGCATCGACCTGAGCCGCGGCGGCAGTGCCCACACCGTCCTGCGCGTCGGCCAACGCTGCGCGCCCGTCTTAGAGCCCTTGCTCGAAACCTTGCCGGCCGCGCCCCGCATCAACGTGGATGAAACCGGCTGGCATGTCGGCGAGCAGTCGGCCTGGCTGCACGCCTTGGTCGCCCCCCACGCCACCTTGTATCTCATTGATCCCACCCGCTCGGGCGATGTGGCCAAACGGGTGGTGGGCGCCGACTACTCCGACGTCCTCGGCCACGATGGCCGGCGACAGCGACTTCGACACCGCCTCCACCGTGGCGTTCTGCTGCACGCCGAGGTAGCAGCAGCTGTATTCGAGCAGGATCCATTCATCGAGAATCAAATCGACCCGGGCCAGCTCGGGATTCTGCTCGCACTTCAGGCTCTTGGACTGGTGGACCTTGACCGGCAGGCCGATGGATTTGGCGTTCATCAGGCCGTTCTGCACCAGCGCGAAGGCAACATCGGGGGCGCCAGCCTTTGCCTTCAAGTCAATCCTTTTCGGGCTTGGCGGAATAGATCATCTTTGCAATCATACCGGCGCGCTCGCCATCGCCGCAGACATTACGCGCTACGGCGACAACGGTCAACGTGTTGCAATCCTTGTTTACGATCCAAGTCACCTCATTCCGAACGACACGGAGTTCATCAGCAGGATTCAGCGTGACTTTGTTCACGTCGAGATCATTCGATGAATTCAGACCCATTCCAGACACTCCGCCTATTGTCGAGTCGAAATTGGAAAGAGGCAAAACCGATGCACTGCCCGACTTTTTGCGATGCCGGGAGTTGAGGTCTCCGGAAGACTCGGTATCCTTTCGAGTGACAGCAAAGAACCCGTTGGTTGCAAAATCCCAATGACGACCATCGTTGATCTTCCTTCCCCTGGTCGGATCGCCCGCGTTCGTCAGCGGCTTTATCTTGTGGAGGGAATTGTGCCGCCTCCGCTGCCGCAGGACTGCACGCTGGTTCGGCTTTCCTGCGTCGATGACGACGCCCAAGGGCAGCAAGTCGAAGTGCTTTGGGAAAAGGAAGTGGATGCCGAAGTACTAACCGGGGAGGCCTGGGACGCCATCGCCAAACGCGGGTTCGATGAGCAACGGGTGTTTGCGGCCTACCTTCATACGCTGCGCTGGAATTGCGTTACATCCACCGATCCGCGGCTTTTTCAGGCTCCATTCCGTGCGGGCATACGTTTGGACGCGTATCAGCTGGAGCCGCTTCGGAAGGCTCTGCTGCTGCCGCGAGTGAACCTCTTCATCGCCGACGACGTGGGCCTCGGCAAGCCGGCGACGTTCACGATGTCGATGCAAGGAACACTCAACGCGATCATGGAGAACATGCTCCCGCATGAGGTCACCCACACCGTGATGGCCGATAACTTTCAAAAGCCGATCCCTCGCTGGGCCGATGAGGGAATCGCCCAAATGTCCGAAAGCGAAATCGAACAAGTTCGCCACGACCAACTGATAATGAAGCTTTTGAAGGAAGGCCGGGCGATGCGTCTGTCTTACCTGCTTGCCTTGAAGGACTATCCGAGAGACGTCGCGACGTTGTATGCCCAAAGTTATTCGGTTACGCGCTTTCTGGTCGAACTAAAAAGCCGTGCAACATTCCTGGAATTCGTGAACATCGGCATGAAAGACGGCTGGGAAGATGCCGCCAAACGCTGTTACGATTTCCAGAGCTTAGACGGAATGGAAAATGCGTGGGTCGACTCATTGA
>DATGHS010000024.1:0-6299 GCA_035307785.1 Gemmataceae bacterium | reverse complement strand
TTCTTGCCGCCGTGCCAGTCCCACTTGCTGTAATTGAGCGTGACCACCCGCGCTCCGGCTTCGATCAGGCGGCGGGCCATCAGCAGGCTCTGCGGCACCCGCGGCGCCCCGTTGCCGTCCATATGAACCTTCGGGTCGCCGGTCCCATAGCGCTCGACCACGCGCGGCGGCTCCTTCGACAGGTCGAGAGCATCGGCCATGCGCGACGACGTCAATAGCCCGAATGCCTGCTCGGTAAATGTGTCCATCGCTTTAAGCGAGCCGTTCACGTCGGCTTCGCGGCGCATGCTGTCGAAGCGCTGCAGAAGCGTCTTGCGGTCGGCAAGGCGGTCAACGGAAAGGCCGCGAAGGAGCATGTCGTCGCGCGTTTGGCCCATGGCGCGGAACGGGGCCAGTGATGCCCCTAGAAATCCGGGTCCCGGCTCGTTGTACGGGCCGTGGGTGCAGGTGTAACACAGGCTGACGAACGGCGGGACGCTTGGATCGACCGGGCCTTGCAGTTTCGCTATTGCGGAGCCGAGCTGCGGCCAGCCGCCGCTGGGCGTCGGCTTCCTCGGGTGGTGCCCGTTGTAGACCTGAATGGCGTCGTGGTCGGCCTGGTTACCGACCAGCGAGCGAATCACTGCCAGTTTGTCCATGTTGCGGGCCAACTTTGGAAGCGCCTCGCAGATCTGCACTCCAGGGACGTTGGTTGCGGTCGGCTTCCAGGGGCCGGCGATTTCCTTCGGAGCGTTGGGCTTGAGATCAAACAAATCTTGGTGCGGCGGGCCGCCAACCAGGTAGATGAAGATAATCGATTTGTGCGATGACCGGATTCCGGCAGATTCCTCGGCTTGCAAGAGGCTGGGAAGCGTGAGACCGCCAAGCCCCAGCGCTCCGATTTGGAGGAAGCTGCGGCGGGACAATCGGTGCGAGACAATAGGTGCAGCAGGGCTTAGGCCGTGATACGTCGGCATGGGGTGCCTCGGGAATTCAGTAATGGGGCCTGGGGCGGGGTTCGATTGCCGGCGGGAGGTAACTGGGGATATCTTCCCACATTTTGCCGCCAGGTCAACGGCATTGCCCGGATTTCTCGGTTATTGTCGGTCGAAGACCCACATGCGAAAAAATCCACTCGTAGTTCATCGCAACAAATAGGTAGCGGAATTCGCAATAATTCCGATTGCCGCCGCGTCGGAATTCTTGCGAATTCCGCTACCTGAACCCGCGCAGTGATCACTTCGAGTCCTCCAGCTTGTCCACCGACCAGAGCAAGCCCCGGGTGACCAGGTCGAGATAGCGCGCATCGGCCACGGTTTCGTTGTTGTGCCCCAACGTGGTGGCGAAGACCCTGGTCTTCTTCATGTACGTGTTCGTCCAGGCGACCACGAAATCGTTGTTGCCCTGCTTGCCGCGGGCCAGTGCGTGCGCGGTGTCGAGCAGTTTGCCGGCGCTGTTGTTGTAGAGCTCTTCGTTAATTGTGGTCCAATCGGCCAACCCCTTGGTGATCGGGCTGTCTTTATCGACAAACGAAATGGCGATGGGCGACTGCGGGCCATGCCCGGTGCTGGGCAGGCCAGTAAATTCAAACCACGGCGTGGCCTTTGGAAAGCCCTTGCTGCGATAGCAATGCATGCCGCAATGCAGGACCACGGCAGGCACGCCGTTGCGATGCGGTTCGAGTATGCGGCTAACAAGGCCCTCATCCGTAACGTCGGCACAACATTCGTCGTGCACCACCACGTCGAATCCCTTGACCCAGTCGGCCTTTTCATAAATCGGATTCAGGTGCCGGGTCCCCTTGTCCGGATCGTAGGCGACGACCCATTCCACATTCGTCCGCGCGGAAATGCCCTTCGTGAGGATGTCCTTTTGCCTGGCGTAATCATGGCAGCAGCCGCCGATGACGAGCAGCGCACGGATCGGCTTCGGCTTGTCCTGGGCCCGGGCAGGTGCAATGGTCAGGAGCGCGGCGGCGAGAAGCGACAGAAATGCAGGCAGGATGGATGGTTTCATGGGAAAATCTCCGTGCAGGCGGGGCAGGCGGGAAGGGGAGGACTCCTTGGAGTTATATCCTCGCGCCGTGCCGGCTTGTAGTGCGGGCCGGAACCCGTGCTTGCGAAGCCGGGCTAAAGCCTGCACTGCGAACCGCTGGCCGGCAACGAGCGTCTTCGATTTCGACTTATTTCGACTTTCGAGGCGCGCGGAAACGCGCGGCCATTGCTGTAAGCTCCGCAACGGCAAAGGATTGCGGCGTCCACGCCGCACCTTCGCACACCGGGTCGAAAAAAAATCGAAAAGTGAATGACCGAGTGAGTAGACTGGTGCGGTTACCAGTGTGGTTACTGGTTGGGTTACAAGTTTGGTGAATGGTGAGCATAGTGGAGAGTGAGTTGGAGAACGAGGAAGTGAAGATCCGCGCTCGCGCTTCGTGCCAGAGCCGTTGCCGCGCGCAATCCAAGTCGCCGAAGGATACGATCCGGTTTGGGGATTGTCAAAAAAGTTTAGTTGCATTTGAAAAAAGGGTCGGCGTGGTTGATGGGTGCTTTGGAAACTGTTCCGGGCCCTTTCTCAATGGTTAGAATGTAGAAAAGCCGCCGGGAATCGATGATTTCCCTTGACCGAGAGCACAATCAGCTCTAAAAATCAGCTGCCACGTCCAATGTGTCCTGCGTCCCGACTCGCGCAGGACTGGTAACACCGCCGGCCAAGATAGCTTGCGTGGTTCCAAGAAAAGAACCAATCATTGCGATGTCAAATGAATTCCTGCGGGATATTCCCACGGAAGATTTTCCGCGCTGCCCGAATTGCGACGCAGTTTTGTACCCGTATGGAGCGACTGTCGAAGAGTATGGGCGCTTGCGCTGGATTGAAGCGTGGCATTGCCCGGTTCATGGTCCCATTGATCTGCCGAAACCAGGAACGACGGAAGGTGTTCCCGGAGAAACCTAACGGAGTGCTAAACCAGGTATCGCATTGCCGAGTTCGTCCATGATGATCATTACCTGCCCTATTTGCAAAACGCCACTGCACCTGCCAAACAATTCTTATGGCAAGGGCATTCGATGCTGCAAGTGCAATACCGTGATGATTGTGCGCGGCCCAAACCCGAATGAACCCGGCCCATCGTCGATGGAAGACACGCAGCCAATTTCCGAAGACCATGATTCCGGCTTTGAGCCATTTGAATTAGAATGACGCGGATGGCTCTTGTCGTTGCGCAGCGGCCGCAATCGTTAGGCCCGAGCAAAGCGCTGCAAAGCCGGTCGCGCTCGCTGGCCGCAGCGCAATCTTAGCCGCACAAGAGTACGATCCGGTTTTGGAAGTCCCGGCCGCGCCGTCGAGAAATGGCAAACGCGATGGCGGGAGAAATAGCCAGCAGCTTGCGGGGTGGAGAATAGCCGAAAAAGAGTGTCGGGCCGCCCAACGCACCCTTTCCCGCGTTCAGAATTGGAACCAGTTCACGAGGATGATAGAATTCATCCAGATGCGACGACTGCGCCGATGGGAGATTGCCAATGCCGGAATCACTTTCTGTGCTCAAAACGTACCGTTATCTTGCCGAGCGCTCGGGGTCCGGTAATCGAGAGCTTTTTGTTTGTGGCACGGATTTGCGAGCGCAATCCCTGGTGAGCGATTTGGAAAATGAAGGGTTGACTCCGGAAGAGGTCGCAGCGGCGTATCACATTCCCATTGAAGCGGTCCAGGAAGCCGTTGATTACGTACATGCCAACGAAGACCATCTGACCAAGGAGCGATCCCGCACCCGGCAGGAAGCGATTGCCAAGGGCTATCTCACGTCGCCATGACTTGCTATTTGGACGATGATCTGGATCAGGATCTGCTGATTCGATTAGCGGCGTTGCGTACCGGATGACCGACGACCCGCTACCCATGAAGGTCCCACTGGTCTTTTTCCGTACTGCGGCGGGAACGGAACCGGTGCGCGAGTGGTTGAAGGAGTTGCCCCAACCGGACCGAAGGGCCATTGGCAAGGACCTCTTACGAGCCCAATGGCGTTGGCCGGTGGGCATGCCGCTGTGCCGCCCGATGGGACGAGGCTTGTGGGAAGTCCGCACCGACCTTCCCAGCAAGCGTACCGCGCGGGTGCTGCTCTGCCTTCACCGCGAGCATCTGGTCGCGCTGCACGGATTCATCAAGAAGACAAGAGCCACGCCCGACGAGGACTTGGTCTTGGCGCGGAAGCGCAAGAAGGAGTTGGAAAAATGAGCAAGAAACATATGGGTTCGAGCATCGATGATTTTTTGCAGGAAGAAGGCATCTTCGAAGAAGCGCAGGCCCTGGCGGTCAAAGAAGTGATTGCCTGGCAGCTGGCCCAGGCGATGAAAAAGAAGAAGATTTCCAAACGCCGGATGGCGGCGCTGCTCAGGACCAGTCGTACGCAAGTAGATCGGCTGCTGAGCGCCAATGACGACATCACACTTTCCAGCCTGCAGCGGGCTGCGGCTATCGTCGGCCGCCGCGTCACCATTGAACTCGTTTAGGTTCCCTTGTCCAAAAACCGGTTCCGGACACTTCAAATTTGCGTTGTGCGCATCCATTGGTCGCGCCGGCTGGCCGGGGCGCAATCTTAGCCGCACAAGAATACGATCCGGTTTTGGAAGTCCCGGCCTCGCCGTCGAGAATCGGGAAACGTGATGGCGGGAGGAATAGCCAGCAGCTTGCGGAGTGCCGAATTGCCGAAAAAGAATGTCGGATAGCCCAATACTGTCTATTATGCTTAACCTATCTAGGGGACCTTAATTGCCTCTAAGGTAATATTGCGGCCCACTCCACCGCCGGTTGTTAGCTTGGGAACAATCGGAAAGTCGAACCGGTCAATGAGCCCCGATTTCCATAGGCACAAGACTTGCTCCTTCTTTAGGTCGATTTCCCAATTTCCCGATTGAGGCGGGCCCTTAGTAACGCTTACCGATCCGTCGACCTTGAAGGTCCATTCCGCTTTGTAACCGTCGGGGCACTGGATCCTCCATTTGCCTAACAAGCTTTTCTCGATGGCTCCCAACTTTTCACCTTCAGCAGTCAAGCCAAAAAACTTACCTGCCCACTTCGGATTCACTGTGCCCGAAATTGTTAGCGCCCCAAAACCGAAACCGGCATCTCCGCCATAGAACTGCACCCAACCGGCACTCGGCGCCTTCACGTCTCGACCAATTCTTTCCTTGCCCCAATGAAGAATAGCCTTCTTCTCGTCACAATTCATTTCGACACGAACGAATCCATTTCGGACGCTGGCGGGCAATACTTGCCACACCGCTCCGTTAACACCTCTTGTGTCAAGATAAACGGTATCAGGTTGACTCCCGCCAACTGTGACTACAGTCCCATTGGATGTGGATAGTACCCGGCCCTTCATCACATGGACCTGAACGACCACCGACAACGCCAGCGTGTCAAACTGCACGACATGCCGTACTGACTCGCCAGGCTCAAGCTTGAATCCTCCAGCGGCCAGTTTTGGTTTCACTCCTTCGCAATCGAAATCCTCTAGCTCCTTCTTGTCGGCAAACTTGTAAGAGACAGTCAGCACACCGGTTTTCGCATCATAGGTCGCCTTGCCCGCCAGCTTAGCTCGCAGCATTTCGGGTGTGATCACCGGAATCCCGTTTGCCGTTGTTGGAGTGGGAATAACGGTAATCGGACTGCTTTTGAGCCTGGCCAACTCTTTTTCGACCACCGTCGCCTCATAGTCCTTCTTTACTTGGACGTACTCTTTGATGGCCAAGTTATAGGCCGCTTCCAGTATCGCTCGGGCTTTCAGGAAGTTCTGCCGGAACTCATCGGGCGATGTTCGGGGCAGCTCGTTCTTCTCGTCAAAGGCGGTCCGCTCGGCTTTGATCAGGTCCACGGCTTTCTTGTTCCCATCCATTCGGGCGACTTCTTCGCGCTTGTCGATCCAATCATGGACTACTCGGCGATACTTAAGCATCTCCTGCTCGTATGCCAACTTAGCCGCGTCCAGCTTGACGCGGACAACATCGTCGTCGGCCCAAGCGGTTGCACCGACGACGGTGATTAAACAACAAGCGGACAAAATGAATCTGGTCATGCGCATTCCCCTCAGCCGACGCGCCGAACGAGCAGAAAAGCACGATCATTGTACTAAAACTGTGGGCTTGCCATGGGAAAAAATAGCAAACCGTTTCGAGCGTTCGAGCGCACCCTCTCATGAGAAGGTGCGGACATCCTTACCTGCTTTTCCCAGACTATTGTCGAACATTCCGGTGGCCGGAACCGCTCCCATTCGGCAAAGCGAATAACGGCGCCTGCGTCATGGCGAAAATGTGGCGGCGCGAAGC
>DATGHS010000023.1:0-69177 GCA_035307785.1 Gemmataceae bacterium | reverse complement strand
TGGGGCGGTGAAAAATACAAGCTTGACCAGGGCTCTAGCCCGTACCGCTTGCACCCCAACGGCAAAACGTTGATTGTTGGGACCAATAAAGGCGAAGTCCGGTTAATGGACCGGACGGCCAAGGGTTTCGTGGAGCGCACGCGTTTCAAGGTTGGCGACGACAGCATTGGGATGCTGGAAATCTCGCCCGATGGGCGACTCTTGGCGGTTCAGATTGGCATGTTTCGGAAGGTGACAACGGCGCTATGGGATTTGACCGGCCCAAAGCCAATGCTGCGGGAAACGTTGCCGCAGGAAGCTCAATTCGCGGACATGTCGTTTTCGCCGGACAGCAAGCGACTCGCGCTGGCTTGCACGGATCAAACGACCGTTTGGGACGTGCAGCAGCAGCCCGCGAAAAAGCTGTTCGAGGGAGAACATTTCGCCAATGGGGTCAACTTTTCCCCGGACGGCCGGACCCTGGCGACGGCAACCACCTATGGCCAGTTGACACTCCGCGATGCCGAGACGGGGGCCATGCAAAAGGAATGGCACTTTCCCGGGATGATTAAATGGGTGACCTATGCGCCCGATGGCCGGCATCTGGTGACGATTAATGGCAATGGTACGGCATATGTTTTGCGCCTTAGCCCTTTAGCGCAAACGGAAAAGCCCGCGTCGCCGGAGGCGAGCCCGGATCGGCAAATCGCGGAGTGGGTCATCAAGAAGGGCGGCGCCGTGAATCTGGGCGGCGCGGATGTCAGCAAGCTGCCGCTGCCGGCCGGGGATCTGCCGATTCAACGCATTAACTTCTCGCAGAACGCCGGCATTGTTGATGCAGACCTGCGCACGCTTACGGTGCTGGAAAAGCCGTTTGTTCTTGATCTTTATGGTTGCAAAAACATAAGCGATAGCGGCATCCGCAATCTCGCCGGCTGCAAAGGCCTGAGTGGGCTGAACATTCGCTTAACAGCAGCGACGCCTGGCTGTATCGACGCAATCGCCGCGCATGCGGCGCTGGAAACGCTATTCTGCCCCGATGGCATGACCGATGCCGACCTGGCAAAGCTGGCGGGACTCAAGAAACTGGCGTTCCTTGCGGCTGGGAACAGTGCGATCACCGATGACGGTGTCGAAACCCTGACGCACCTGCCGGAGCTGGTTAGCTTGCAGCTTCACTTCCCCAAGAAGCTGACCGATCGTGGCGCGCTCGCATTGGCCAAAATGAAGCAGTTGCAGAATATCGAACTCAAGGGGACGGCGATTACCGACAAGGGTTGGCAGGAACTCGCCAAACTCCCAAAGTTGCAGCTAGTGATGTTCACCGACTCGGCGTACACCGAGGCAATGCTTAAGGCTCTTGCGGGCAATCACACGCTGATCCGGATTTGGGGCTGGGACGATGGTTCCCACCTGCAATTGTTCAAGAATCACCCGTCTCTTCACGTGCTTATACTCACCGATCCGAAAGTCGATGATAAGAGCGTCGAAACGGTGGTTACGATGAAGAAGCTCGAATACCTCAACATCAAGGGGTCGAGAATCACAGCCGCTGGCTTTGAAAAGCTGAAGGTCGCACTGTCGCAATGTATCATTGACAGCGATTTCGGGAGATACGAGCCCCCCAAGAAATGATTGCACGGACACAACCGCCAGCTACACCCGCTCGCGCAGCAATTCTTGCACGGCTTCGCTGGTGCGCAGCACCGACGGGCCGCCCCACGTGCGGATGTCATCGGCGAAGTCGGTTTGGAAATCGTGGATGCAGGTTTGCACCGATTTTTGTACGCGATTCCGCAGCCAGCGCCAGAGCAGCAATTGGCCGGAAAAAATAACGAGCCCCACGAGAATTCCCATGCCCACACCCGCAAGGAGCGCCCACAGATCAAACCTGTCGTCGAAGAAGATGAACGGAAACCGGCCGTAAAGCGGCGAGTGGTCGAGAGCGAAAATCCACTCGCCGAATAATTCGCCGAAAACGAAACCCAAGAACAAAGAAATGGGGACGATCGACCAGTGGGCATGTTGCCAGCTTTCGGCTTCCTGCAATCCATCGTGGATTTGCCGCAACCAGCCGCTGCGCACCGCTTGCCGCAATTGCTCGCGGGTTTGCGGCTGGAGTTCCGCGTCGGCCAGCGCTTGGGGGGAGACCTTCAATGCTTGCTGCAGCGAGCGTACGGGGCCGGTATACCGGAGGCCCGCCGCGCCGCCCGTCGCCCGAACCACTTCCGAAAAATCGTTCTCGATTTCCTTCGCCCGCTCGGCCGCTGTTCTTCGAAGGTGCTCTAACCGGTGATACCACAGAAACGCCTGCAGCGCGGTCAGCACCCAAAACATGGTGATGCCGAAGCCAAAGCCGGCTGCGTAGGCCCCGGTATCAAAGCCAGGGAAATCATAAAAATGCGGGAACTTGTTGTCGCGCGGATGATTGATGGAAAACACCACTTCGCCGCAGAAATGGCCGAAGAGGTAGCCAAGCACCAGCGACACGAACACGATGCGCCAGCCGGGCGGCAGGAACCGCTTGGCCACCGCCAGATGGTCGGCCAGGAGACGCTGGAGCATAGCGGAAAGCACGATCTGCAACTTCGGCGGCGGTGCGGCGACCTGCATCGTGGTGCTCGATGCCGCACCATTCGGCGTTTCGAGTTGCTTGATCCAAAGCGAGACGAATTCCGAATCGCGCAGCGAATCCTCTCCGCCGCGAGCGCGCACTTCATCCGGAAAGTCGCCAGCCAGGCTTTTAATGCTTCGATCCAGATTTCGCTGCGTTTCGCCCGCGCCACGAGTCGCGGTGACGACAACCAGCACGACCAGCGCGGCGCCGCCGGCGAGCAACAAAAAGAGAACGACAAGTCCTAGCAACGACATGTACGCCATGGTGGGATTCGCACCAAATGCCGCTTGCGGCGGTGCGGGCCGTGCAACGCCGCAAGCGGAGGCCGGCTATGCCGAATGCTTCTTTTCCGGCGTCGCTTCCATTTCGGCAGCGTCGAACCATTTCGGGTCGAATTCGATACGCGGCTCCTTGCGGTTGCGCATCGCCAGGTTCGAGGTGAGCGCGATGATGGCGTCGGCCATGGCCACTTCGCCGTGGCAGCGCGGCAAGCGCTGGCGGTACGCGCCGGCATTGTCTTTCGCGTAGCCGAGCTTTGGATCCCACGTGCGCACGCAGAAGGCGAAATCTTCCATCTCTTCCCGGTAGCCGCGGCTAACCGGGCCCGTGCCGCTGCCGGCCGGGCCGGCGCTGCTGCCGGCGGTGGTGCTGGCAGCCGGGCCCCAGGTGCCGCCACTTTCCAGGGCCGGCTTTTTGCCATCGCCCGTGGTCACGGTCACGGCCGTGGCTTTCGGATCGCCGCCCTTCTTGGCCGGGTCGCGCTCGTTGTAGAGAAAGACCTTTTGCTCTGCTTCCACGATCATCGTGCCACGGGTGCCCATTACGCACTCGCCGTACTGCTCAAAGCCGTTGGTGCTGATCGATGAATAAGTCACCACCACGATGTCGTCGTTGTCGCTACCCTTGTTGGGCCCGTGCGGGTGGTTCTTGCCGGGGAATTCGAAGGTGGCGAAAACGTGATCGTCGGCCTCGCGCGGGTTCTTATCGCCTTTTCCAAGCCGGTCAAAGAAGGACTGCTCGCCAATGGCGGTGACCGCCAACGGGTGCACCTTGCCCAGGAAGATGCTGCACGCGTCGAGCTGGTGGCTGCCGAGTTCGGCCATCAGGCCGCCGCCGGTGCGGTCGAAGAGACGCCAGCGAACGAGCTCTTGCATGCTCTTGAAATCGTATTTGTGCAACTTCTCGGGATCATTAAGCGCTTCGCTATCCTTCTTGTAAATTGGCGGATACCAGCCGTCGCGCAACATCGGCGGCGGAAAGCCCTCGGCCAGCTCCATGTCTTCCTTCGTCCACGGGGCGGGCCACGGTGTCTTCTCGGCTGAGTAGGGCCAGGAGAAGTTGCGATGCCACAAAGCGCGAATGTGCTTGATGTCGCCCAGCACGCCGCCTTCCAAAATGTCGCGGGCATTGGCATAGAGCAAGCTGTAATGCCGCTGGTGGCCAATCGAGAGAATGCTGCCGGTGTCCTTGGCCGTCTTGATCATCTGCTTGCAATCGCCCACCGTGCGGGCCATGAGCTTTTCGCAAAGCACGTGAACCGGCTTGCCACGCTCTTTGCCGAACTTCATGCACTCAATCGCCACCGGCGCGTGGAGGTGCAACGGCAGGGCGATGACAACCATTTCAATGTCTTTTTCGTTTTTCAGCATTTCGCGGAAGTCGGAGTACATGTGCTTCTTGGCAAGGTCGTCGGCTTCGCTGTTGCCATACATCTTGCGAAAGCCCTTCCGCAGAGCGACTTTCGGATCGCCTTCGATGATGCGCTTCTGGTTGTGGGGGCGAATGTCGCACACGGCGATGAACTTGATGAAGTCTGGGTTATGCTCGCCGACGAGGACGCCGCCTTCGTCGCCGCCGCCGATCAGTGCCGCCTTCACGGGCTTGCCATGCACCGTCTGGTAGCCGAAGTACATGGCCGGCACGCCGATGGCCATGGCGCCGCCGGCGGCCGCGGCGCCTTTCAGGAAGCGCCGGCGGGTCATGCCGTCGGCCACGCGGGCATAATTCTCCTGCCCAAGCTGTCGTTGTTCGGGGGTCAAATCAATCGCCATGAGAGAAACCTCCAGGTTCAAGCCGCGTTCGGCATTTCTTTCTTTCGGAATATTGCGGAGATCAGCGCGTCGAGGCCAAAGATTTTGCCGCTGGGAATGCATGCCAGCAGTAATAGCGCCAACATTTCGATCATGTTCTTATTGACGAACAGGTAGTTCCCTTCCGTCACCGGCGGCGCTGGCAGCCACGGGACTGAGGGCCAAGTGAGGATCGTCATCAGCAGGAACATCGCGCCACAAAAACTGGCGGTGCGCGAGAACAGGCCGAGCAGCATGCAGATGCCGATTCCAATCAGGCCAAAGATCGTCGCCGTGTCGATCAATTGGATCAAGCGCGGGTGCTCGGCCTGCGAATCGGTAGCGAAGAAAAGTTTTCGGGGCTGCGGTACAGGAACCGAGCCTTTGGCGCGCTGCTCCGGAGTGAGGACGCTTTGCAAGTCCTTTTTCATATCGCTGGTGCGCTCATCCAGTGCTCCTTGAAGTTCGCTGCGCAGCGCGGCGATCTCGCTTCGCAAAACGTTCCGGTAGTTTTTCTCCACGTCTTTGCCGAAGAGCGAAAGCGTCGGCCCCTGGTCGTTGCGGTATTCCTGAACTTTGCTGCGGTAATCGTTCGTCAGGTCGGCGACCGAGGTTTCCACGTCCACCGAACCATTGGCCGTGGAGATGGTTTTCTTGAGCGGCTTGTCGTCGAAATTCATCCACAGACCGGCAAGGAACCAGTTAATCGACTTGGGTTTCGTGAGGAACCAGGTGACCGTGCGGCTCTTGTCCTCTTCCAGGCGGTTTTGCGCTGCGTCGCGCTGTTCGGGGCTCAGTTCGTACCATTTGGCGAAGCGCTCAAAATAGTCGTTCCATTCCTGATCGAATAGATCCGGCATCCGCGCGTGTGCAGGGAAGGTTGCTTCGTCATTGCCCAGCGGCACGCTCTTTACAGACAGGCGCGCGAGCAGTAGGTCGTCGGTGTCGCCAATTCTGGTGCGAACCGCCTTGGCCAGCGGGCCGGTGCCTTCGCGGAAATAGACTTCGCTGCTCCAGGCCTTTGTGGATTCCGTGGGGCCGGGAACATAAACCGAGCGATATTTTTCGAAAGCCTCGGTCAGGAAGTGCCAGCCAATGGCGGTTCGCAAAAGGATGATCAAAATCAGCGCAATACGTTCGTTGCCGGTCATGGTGAGTGAGCCTTGGGGTCAATGACCTAACCCCCTGACCCCTTCCCAAAAGGAAAGGGGGAATTGACGTCTCCCCCTTCCCTTTAGGGAAGGGGGCCGGGGGGGTTAGGTTCTTCTCGCCCATTCCTCCGGGCGCAGGCCGAGAGCGATGGGCGAAGATGCTTCGCCTTCCGGCAGCAGGATGGCGCCAATGCCGGGGTGCGTCTGGCAATAGAGCCGGGTCTTTTCTATTCCCAGTACGAAGAAAGCAGTAGCCAGGGCGTCGGCCTGCGCGGCGGTGGGTGCAAGGGCAGACGCACTGGCGATTCCTATTGCCGGCCAGCCCGTGCGCGGGTCGAGCAAATGTCCTAGTTTTCGATGGTTGTATTCTAAGTGCTGATAGGTCGCAGCGGAAGTCCCCAAAGCCCGATCTTGCAAATAAATCGTGCCCAGGCTCGCGCCTTCTCGCCACGGGTGGCGGATCCCCACCGGCCAGCCGCGCGGCTCGTTCGGTTGCCGGCCAACGGCGACCACGCTGCTGCCGCCGCCGTGGAGAAGAGCGGAACCAATCTGCCGGCCCCGAAGCAACTCCGCGGCGCGATCCAGAGCGTAGCCCTTGCCAATGCTGCCGAGATTGATTTCCATCCCCGGTTTGCGGAAGCGCACGGAACGGTCTTGCGGATTGAGTTCGACGAATTTCATGCCAACATGTGACAGAGCTTCTTGCCGCTCCCAGGGAGTCGGCACTCGGCCCTGGCGTCTAAAGAAGCCCCAGGCTTTAATCAGCGGCCCCGCGGTGATGTCGAAGGCCCCGCTGGTCTCGCGATGCAGCCGTTCGGCCTGGAGAAATAGCTCGTACAAGCGCTCTTCGACAACGACCGGCTCGTCGAAGGCGCGCTGGTTGAGCAACGAGACTTCGCTATCTTCGCGGTAGACGGTCATTTGCGCTTCGAGGTCTTCGATCTGCTCGAATATCGCTGCCGCCATTTCATTCGCAACCGGCTGACCAAACGGAAACATCACTTCGAAGAGCGTGGCCATGGCCCGGTGGGAGAAGCGCAGCAGCGTGACTTCGGAGTCAATCGGTGAATCGGAATGGCAGTCGAGCCAGGGCCCGAGGATTTGCCCGGCCGTCTGGAACATTTCGGAAGAGCGAAGAAGTTCACGCCGATTCATTGCAGATAAAAAGCCCAGGGACTAAAGTCCCTGGGCTTTAGAGAAAGTGCTTATTCGGAAGCTTCATTCACTTCATGAGTCATCGGCTCCAGGTGCCGGGTGTTACGTTCGACGGCGAGGACGATCGTGCGCTCTTCCACGCCGTCGGCCGAGGTCGCCACGGCCGGGATAATTTGCCGGCTATCCGGCAAACTGAACCGCATCGTGAAGGTGCCGTCAGGCCGTAGTTTCACTGGTTCGCCCTGCAGCGTCACGCGAGCATTGGGCTCGGTTTCGCCGTAGACGATCAGCTCGGCATCCAGCTTGAACCAGAACTTGCGCTCTTTTTCCTGGCTGGCGCCGATCGCGCCGGAGCCAAAGCTGCTTACCGTCGGCGAACCGATCGGCCGGCGGAGGCGCTCTTCGAACAGTTGTTTCAATTCCAGGCTGCTGCCGGAGGTCACGTCGAAGCCGCTCGACATGGCGAAAATGCGATCAGCGGCCTTCGGGTCGATGTCAGACCAGTTTTCGTCGAGAATATCGCTCACATTGGCCCGTGGCGTGGTGACGATGTTGGAACGGGCCAGCACGAAGAATTGGCCACGCCGCGACAGGTAGCCGATGTCCACCCGATATGAGCGTGGCGGTTGGTTGACCTCGACGTACCAGTTCTGGCAGCCACCGTGGATTTCGATTTCCTTCACGATGGCTTCCGAAGTGCTGGTCGTGTCATGCGCGCTGACATCCACCACGCGAAGGATCGGCTTGGCCCCATGCCAGTCTTGCCCAAGAGCCGCTTCGGCGCGCTGGATGGATTGATGGGTGAGTTCCCAGTAGGCATGGAGCCAGTATGGATCACGGACCATAACCACAATGCGGTCTTTACCGTAACCGGTCGGCAGATTGCGAGGCACCTTCGCGGAGAGGTCTTTGGTGGGGACCCCCACGTCAAACTTGGCCCGCTCGACCATCTCTTCGGTCGAAGAAAAGCCGCCGGAGCCGGAACCAACGTCGCGGGCCACTGATTTTTGAGCTTTGGGAACGAGGGAACCGACTGTCAGTTTGCCCAAGTTCTCAGCCAGCTCGGTCTTGGGTGATTTGTGCGAATTGAGGGCGGCGCCTTTGGGGGGCACCGTACTGCCGTGCAGTTTACCGTTGGTTTTGACCGCGCTCTTGGCGACTTTGTTGGCCTTTCGTGGGCTCAGGATCTCGACCAGCTCTTCCTTCTTCAGACTATGCCAGCTGGCGATCCCACGCTTGCGGGCCAGCTCCGATAGTTCTTTTCGGGAAAGTTCTTGCAATTGGTCACGGGTCATGCGAAGCTCTCCGACGCGACCGGAAGCCGGTTCGTCTTAGCATGGTGGATTCGTCCGTGATGAGAACCCCGGAAGTCCTTAACCGGGAAGGAATTCGGCCGAAATCGCGTTACGGTCTTCGGAACGCGACGGTGCCAGAGGAAAGCAATGCCAACCGGGGAGAAGAGGAGGGTTGCGCCGCCTATACCGTACTTTTCCCTTCAGTCCGCGCGCTCGACGTACCGTACCCGTCGAAAAAAAAAGGCAAACCTGCCGAGTCAGAAGAGGAATGCCTGCACTTCAACCGGGATCATCGGAGCGGCACTCATTAACCGCACGCGGTGAATGAACTGAGGGGTGGGCTCGCAGTCTGCGAATCCCCTAACACTTGCATCATCCTAGAGATTTGACCGAAGAATGTCAACGAAACTTCCCTTTCGGAGCGCGTCATTTCACCGGAAATCTCCGGAACTTTTCAGCGAACGGAGGATTTGAAAACTGGGTTGAAATTGAGTTCGTATGCCGTCATTCTTGATGACGTTTCGTGAATAAGCTATCGTGCACAAAACGCTTATAGCGACCGCTCCGTTCGCCTAAAAATGACCCTGGTCAAAGGTCAAATGTAATCACCGGCCGACAATCCAATTTTCGTCTGATGGAGCTGCGCGCTTTTTAAGACACCACCCGGAGCCGTCAGCTTGGCGGTTTTCTTGGCCTCAATTAGCTCGAAAATCAAGGGCCAAAAGCATTTGGAGGACTTTGTGAAAAAATGCACAAAGTGCCATTGACTTTCGTTTTCTCGATTCGAGAATACCAGCGTAGTCGCAACAAAAGCTATGCCCGATGATGATCGTTCGCCTCAGTCGAAGGAATGGGCCCTGTACTTGTCCATCGGACAAATAGGGTTGGAGATGGTTGTTCCCATCGGCTTGGGTCTATTGATCGATTACTGGCTGGGAACGCTGCCCTGGCTCGGTGTGGTTGGTGTATTCGTCGGGTTCATCGGCGGATTTTTACACTTGCTGAACTTGTTGAAAAAAATAGACCGTAACAGTCCCCCGAAGCCGCCACAGGGCCACGCGTGAAACGAACCTTGTTGACGTTTGTTCTCGGCTATGTGGCCGGCTGGCTCGCGATCGTAGGGTTTTGCTATCTGCGCTGGCAAAAGGAAGGGCTTCTCTGTGCCGCCATAACGGGCGGAATATGCCTGGTTCCTACATCTATTTCGCTTGCCTGGAGCCTGCTGGCCGCCAGCCGGTCGGGGCCAGAACAACTGCTGGCGCTTATGGGCGGTATGGGCTTGCGGATGTTGTTTGTGCTCGCGGTTGGCTTGTTGGTATTCCTGAGTTGGAAAAATTGGTTTGAAGAACCCAAAGAGCGCGAATACGCGTATTGGGGCAGTTTGCTGGTCGGTTACTTGATGGGACTGGGTTTGGAAACGTTTCTCTTGGCGCGACAAAATCGGTCGGCAAAATGATGCGGTAGGGGTGGATGAATGGTGCTCGCGTCGATCAATCCGTTCGAACACGTGCTGGACACGCGCCATTGGAACTTTTTTGAGTCAGTCCGCATTGGATTCGATATTCGTGCCCCGTTCTCGAAATTCATTATTCTCCAGTTAATCGCCGCCGGTCTGATGTTTGCGGTTTTCGTTCCGTTAGGGCGGCGAATCCGCGATGGCAGGCTGCCGACCAGCAAGCTGGGGCGCGTTGTCATGGGGATGCTGGAATGGGTGCGCGACGAGATCGCCATTCCCGGCGTTGGCGAGCACGATGCGAACCGGTTCCTTCCGTTTTTGTGGTCGGTCTTTTTTTACATTTTCGTCTGTAACCTGCTCGGCATGGTGCCTTTTCTCGGTTCACCGACGGGCAGCATCTGGGTGACGGCTGCGCTGGCCTTATGTGCGTTTACCGTCATCCACGGGTCGGCCATAATCAAGACAGGCCCCACCCATTACCTGAAAGCACACTTCCCGCACGTCGAGGCCCCATTCCCCTTGGGGCCGATCATCGCATTTTTCATTGCCGGCATCGAAATCATGGGCCATTTCATCAAGGCCTTCGTACTGGCCGTACGTTTGTTTGCCAATATCTTCGCCGGCCACACAGTCTTGGCCGTAATCTTGATGTTGATTGTGATGGCCAAATACGCGCCTGGCTATATGTTCTGGCCGATCAGCTTCGGCAGCGTGCTGGCCGTGACGGCCTTGAGCTTTTTGGAATTGTTCATTGCGTTTTTGCAAGCGTATGTGTTTGCGTTTTTGACATCGATCTTTCTTGGCATGGCCCTGCACCCGGAACATTGATTCCGGCGCGGATAGGTGGAGAATGTTGGTTCGGAGTCCCCTGGAACTGGAGTACCAAAACTCATGAAAGCGATTCGTCTGTTTGCGACCGTCTTTGCCATTATGCTCATTCTTGCCGCTCCGTCGTTTGCGCAAAATGCTCCGACGAGTACGTTTCTCACCAACAAGGCCACCGCCTCCTTGGGCGTGGGGTTGGCCATCATTGGCGCGGCTTTCGGTTTCGGCAAGATCGGCGCGTCGGCCCTCGAGAGCATGGCCCGGCAGCCGGAAGTCGCCGGCCAGGTTCGTGGCGCCATGATCGTGATCGCGGCCCTTCTCGAAGGTGCTACGTTCTTTGGTTTGCTCATCTGCATGATCGCGTTATTCGTTTGATCCGGCTTCATGAATTGCCAACGTCGAGGTTCGCATGCGTCGTGTAATTTGGTGTTTGCCCTTTCTGTTTGCCGTTGCGGCGATTGGTTGCAGCGGTGAAGAGAAGCACAGCGATTCGACAAAGTACAAGGTGACCTTGCACGAACCGGAGGGCAAGGACAAGGAAATCTCCTTGGACATGTCCAAGGCCGAGGATCGCGCCAAGCTCGAAGAGCATTTAAAGAAGGGCAACGTCGAGGAGATGGTTCAGGAGGTGGAGCTAAGCGCGCCCGTGATCTTCGGCATTGAGCGCTGGGACCTGGGCATTTGGGCGCTGGTGATTTTCGTTCTTGTTTATTTGGGCCTGACCCGTTTCGCCTGGAAGCCGATGCTTCAGGGCTTCATCGACCGCGAGGACCGCATCCGCTCGACAGAAGAGCATGCGGAGAAACTCCGGATTGATGCCATGAACCTGCAAGCTCAGCTCGATGCGAAATGGAAGGAAGTGGGCGGTCAGATTGCGACAGCCATGGATGAGGCCCGCAAGGAACGCGATGCGCTGAAAGAGCAAATCGTCTCCAAGGCCAAGGCGGAAATCCAGAGCGAACGCGAGCGCTTGCAGCGCGAAATCGAAACGCGGAAGGATCAGGTATTGAAGGATCTTTACGAGCAATCGGTGAACCTGGCGACCGTACTGTCGAGCAAGGTGATTGGCAAACAATTATCGCCCGACGATCACCACCGTTTGCTCGATGAAACACTGGCGGAATTAAAACAACAAGGAACGGCGGTGGCGGGATAAGAATCGATTCCTAAAGACCCGCAGGGCTCGAAGATTCGCTCTGCGGCTTGGGAGGTAAAAAGCCCCAGGGCAAGTCTTCGAGCCCTGCGGGTTTGCAGAAACAACATGACTCCAGCGGAAAATACTCAACACGAGACCGTGCTCCACACGCGCGACGCTCAAATCGCGAAGGTGTATGCGGAAGCACTGCTTCGAGTCGCCGCGCGCCAAAACAAGGCGGATCTCGTGTTCGAGCAGTTGCACACGTTGGCCCACGACCTGTTTCAAGCCCAGCCGCTGCTGGAGAAATTCCTCTCCAGCCGCGCGATCCTGCATGACCGCAAGGAACACCTTATTCGCTCCGTGTTGACAGACGGCGCGGATCCGATGTTTCTCGACTTCCTGCTGGTGCTGAACCGGCACGACCGGCTCGACCGTCTTCGGGCCGTCTGGCTCAATTATCGCGATTTGTTAGACCAGCGCGCCCATCGCATCCGCGTGAAGGTAAGCAGTGCCGTGCCGCTTTCAGAAGCGCAGCAGCAACAATTGAAGAAGGAACTGCACGATGACTTCGGCCTGGAGCCGGTGCTGGAAATGCGTACTGCCGACGAATTGTTGGGCGGCATGATCGTGGAGGTAGGCGATTGGCTTTATGATGGTTCGATCCGCTCCAAACTGGATCGGGCCCGCAAACAGTTATTGACGAGAAGCAACTATGTCATTCAAAGTTGGCGAGATCGTTTCAGTCCTGACTAAAGAGATTGAGGACTACCGAGTACAGCTCGAGTCGCGCGAGACCGGCCGAGTGCTCGAAGTGGGCGACGGCATCGCGCGCGTCTATGGCATGGCCGGCGTGATGGCCGGCGAGCTGGTCGAGTTCACGCGCACCGGCGTTCGCGGCCTGGCATTCAATCTCGAAGAAACGTCTGTCGGCATCATCATTCTTGGCAATTATCTTGAAATTGCCGAGAACGACGAAGTTCGCACGACCGGTCAGCTTCTGGATGTGCCGGTCGGCGAGCCCATGATTGGCCGCGTGGTCGATCCGCTCGGAAACCCGCTCGATGGCAAGGGGCCCATTGTCACCCCGCACCGCCGTGCGGTGGAGTATATGGCCCCCGGCGTGGCGGGCCGGCAACCGGTCAACCAGCCGCTGCAAACCGGCATCAAGGCCATCGACAGCATGACGCCCATTGGCCGCGGCCAGCGCGAACTCATCATCGGCGACCGCAAGACCGGCAAAACCGCCATCGCCATCGACACGATCGTCAATCAAAAGGAAGAAAACGTCATTTGCGTGTACATCGCCATTGGCCAGAAGGAAGCCACCGTTGCGGGCCTCGTCGAGCGGCTGCGCGAAAACGGCGCCATGGATTACACCATCGTGGTGGTGGCGTCGTCTTCCGATCCGGCGCCGCTACAGTACATTGCCCCGTATGCCGGCACGGCCATGGCCGAATATTTCATGTACGAACAAGGCCGCGACACGCTCTGCGTCTACGACGACTTGTCGAAGCAGGCCACGGCATATCGTCAACTTTCATTGCTGATGCGCCGCCCGCCGGGCCGTGAAGCCTACCCCGGCGATATCTTCTATTGCCATTCGCGGCTGTTGGAGCGTTCCGCCAAGCTGGCGGAACGCTGGGTGATTGTGCCGACCGACGCCGATCCGAAGAAAGTCGGCGACGATTGGGGCGTAAACAGCGCAGCGGAGCCGTCGCGCAAGCGCAATTCCGGAGAGAAGGGAAAAGTCTACATCGGCAAACTGGAGAAGCATTCCGCCGAAGAAGATGCCAAGAAATTCCCGGGGCACAAAGTCGTCAAGGTAAATGGCACCGGCGGCTCGCTCACCGCTCTTCCCGTGATTGAAACGCTGGAAGGCGAAGTCTCCGCGTACATCCCGACCAATGTGATTTCCATCACCGATGGCCAGATTTACCTCCAACCGTCGTTGTTCTTTGCCGGCGTGCGGCCGGCCGTGGATGTGGGCATCTCGGTGTCGCGCGTCGGCGGCAACGCGCAGATCCCGGCCATGAAGCAGATTGCCGGCGGCCTGCGGCTCGACCTGGCGAACTTCCGTTCGCTCGAAGCATTCGCCCAGCTCGGCACCGAACTCGACAAATTCACCCAGGGGCAGCTGGACCGCGGCTACCGCATTGTAGAAGTCCTCAAGCAGCCGCAGTACAAGCCGATGAACGTAGTCGATCAGGTGATGATCATTTACGCCGTGACCAAGGGATTCCTCGACGATGTGCCGATCAAGCAGGTGCGCAACTGGGAGCAGCAGTTCCTCACCTTTATGAGGGAACAACGGCCCGAAGTGCGCGAGGAGTTGAAGAAGGACCGCCGCATTATTGCCGACGAGGTGGACGACAAGACCAAACAGGTCACGAAGGTCAACAACGAAGGCCGGCTCGTTGCGGCGATCAAGACATTCAAGCCGCAGTTTGCAGCGAAGTGACCGACTGCTCCTTGCGTATTGGCGAGGGTACATTGGAATCATTATTTCGATTCAAACCCTCGAAAGAAATGTCGCGAAATCGGGCCTTCTGAGCGGTGATCCGATGCCCAGGTAATTCACCGCGCGGATAAAGACAAGTTCCAGGATGCACATGATTTATCTGCATGGCTGAGATTAATCCCGACCTGAAACTTGCAGAACTGGCGGAATTAATCTTTGACAGAGCCGGTAAAGACATCTTGGAAATAGTGCGGAAAATCGAAGCGGGTGAGAAACTGGTTCTATGACCGGCAACGCCGCAAGCGGTTGTGCCGGTTGGGTGTAAGTAATGGCCAAAACTCGTGAACTTGTGCAGCGCCGCAAGGGGGTGACCAACATCCGCAAAATCACGCGGACGATGGAACTGATCGCCACCGCGCGCTTCAAAAAGGCGATGGATCGCGCCACCGAAGCCGCTGCGTTTACGCGGAAGGTCGCGGAATTGGCCGCGGACCTGAGCGCGAGCGCAGTCGATGTCAAACATCCGTTGCTGGAAGCGCGACCTGAAATCAAGACCGCGCGGTTGCTGGTGCTTACTTCCAATCGTGGGCTCTGCGGCGGCTACAACGCCGGCATTTTGCGCGAGACCATGGGTCGCATTCGGCAGGCTCCGGCGGACGGCATTCAGTTGCGCCTCGATCTATCCGGCAAGCGCGCTATCGCCTACTTCCGCTTCCAGGGCATGATGGCCGACCACACTTATACGCACTTCGAAGACAAACCAAAGTTCGAAGAAGTCGACGAGATCGCAACCCGGTACATTCATGAATACATTGCGGGTAAGGTCGACCGGGTCGACATTTCGTACATGAAGTTCCTGAACGCGGCCCGGCAAGTGCCGACAGTGGAAACGCTGCTGCCGCTCACAACCATCAGCACCAAGGCGCAAACGACACGAACCGTCGATTACGAATTCCATCCCAGCGCTGCGGACATTCTGGAAGAAATTCTCCCGGTGTCGTTCAAGATTCGCCTCTTCAAGTGCTTCTTGGATGCCGCCGTAAGCGAGCAAATTGCCCGCCGCGTGGCCATGAAAGCCGCCACCGAATCGGCCGGCGACATGATCAAGAACTACACCCGGCAATACAACCGGCAGCGCCAGGCCCAGATTACGAAAGAGATTGCCGAAATCGTGGGCGGGGCCGAGGCACTGAAGTAAACGCGTTCACAGGCGCCAAGGTTATTTGAGGAGCGTTATGATTGCGACTGCACAAATTCATGCCATTGGCAAAATCGTTCAGGTGATCGGTTCGACCTTCGATGTCGAATTCCCCGAAGAGCACCTGCCCGAGATCTACAATGCTGTGCGCATTGAAACGGATTACAAGGGCTTTCCGGTTCACCTTACCGGCGAAGTGCAGCAGCACTTGGGCGGTAGCCGGGTGCGCTGCGTGGCCCTCGGTTCGACCGACGGCTTGGTCCGCGGGATGGACGTGAAGGACACGGGCAGTCCCGTGACAGTGCCGGTGGGCAAAGAAACCCTGGGCCGCGTGTTCAACCTCTTGGGCGAGCCGATCGACGGCCGCGGACCGGTGCGGACCACCGAAACGCGGCCGATTTACCGTCACCCACCCGAATTCAGCGAGTTGTCGCCGAAGACCGAACTGTTCCCCACCGGCATCAAGGTTTTGGACCTGCTTACGCCGCTGGTTCGTGGTGGCAAGGCGGGCCTCTTCGGCGGCGCCGGCCTCGGCAAAACTGTTATCCTGACTGAGCTGATCGCTCGTATTGCCAGCCAGCACGGCGGCTACTCGGTATTTGCCGGAGTGGGCGAGCGCACCCGTGAAGGCAACGACCTTTGGCTCGAGATGCAAGAAACGAAAATCGGAAAGACCGACCGCTCGGTCATGACGCAGACGGCCATGGTCTTCGGCCAGATGAACGAGCCGCCGGGCGCCCGCCTTCGGGTTGCGCTGTCGGCACTGACGATGGCCGAATGGTTCCGCGATTCCACCGGGGCCGACACGCTGCTCTTCGTGGACAACATCTTCCGTTTCTCGCAGGCCGGCTCGGAAGTGTCGGCTCTCCTGGGCCGCATGCCGAGCGCGGTGGGTTATCAGCCCACGTTAGCCACCGAGATGGGCGAGTTGCAGGAACGCATCACCTCGACTGCGAAGGGCGCTATTACCTCGGTGCAGGCCGTGTACGTTCCAGCCGACGATCCGACCGACCCCGCTCCGGCCAACACGTTCCAGCACCTCGACGCGTTCATCTACCTGGAGCGCTCGATCGCGGCCAAGGGCATTTACCCGGCCATTGATCCGCTGGCGTCGAATAGCCGCTTGCTCGATCCGCAGTACATCGGCGATCGGCATTTCAATGTCGCCCGGCGCGTACAACAGATCTTGCAGCGCTACCGCGAACTGCAAGACATCATCGCGATTCTGGGCATCGAAGAATTGAGCGAAGAGGATAAACAAGTCGTGGCCCGCGCCCGCCGGATCGAGCGCTTCCTGTCGCAGCCATTCATCGTGGCCGAAGCGTTCACCAACAAGGCAGGCAAAGTCACGCCGCTCGAAGATACGATCCGCAGCTTCGAAGAAATCTGCGACGGCAAGCACGACAATCTGCCCGAAGGCGCCTTCATGTACGTCGGGGCCATTGAGGAAGCCGTCGAGCAGGCGGAACGCATGAAGGCGGGGAAGTGAGATGACTTGGTGACAAAAAACAAGCTTAGACTGACGGCGAGGGCGCGGCAATGAGCAAAACGGTCACTTTAGACAGTAGGAGGCGCGGAGAGCCCGCTTGGAGAATTGCCGAACTGTATCCGGAGCAAGGTGGGTGGGGGGAATGGGAGTACCTTTATCTCCCCAGCAATCGACTGGTCGAATATGACGACCGGTTCGTCAAAGTGCTGCCTATGCCGACCAGAACTCATCAACTTATTGTCTATTTCCTGCGAGAAGTACTTCATCAATTCGCCTTGGCCAACAATCTTGGCGAGGTATTAGGAGGACCCTTTCCGATTCGCCTATGGAAGGGCAAATTCCGTGAGCCGGACGTTATGTTCATGTTTGCCCAACATGCGGACCGTGTCGACGAAAGATACTGGCGCGGGGCTGATTTCGTTATAGAAGTTGTGAGTGGTGATCCAGAAAGTCGGAAACGCGATCTGATTGAAAAGCGACGAGAATACGCTAAGGCTAGAATTCGAGAGTATTGGATCGTCGATCCGCAAAACCAAGAGATCACCGTACTTCGTCTTTCCCTTGGCAAATATGTTGTTCACGGCAAGTTCGCCCGTGGCGAGACCGCAACGTCGCACTTGCTGAAAAGCTTTGAAGTCGCCGTAGACACCGTTTTCTCGCAGAGATGACCGATGGCCGAATCGACCACTACTTCTTCCCGCCTGCAAATCGTGATCGTCACGCCGGAGAGGGCGCTGCTCGACGTCGCCGCCGATTTCGTCGAGCTGCCAATGTTCGACGGCGAACTTGGTGTACTTCCCGGCCGCCAGCCGCTGATTGGCCGCCTCGGCATTGGAGAATTGCGCCTTAAGCAGGGCGAGGCCTTGAAGCGGTTCTTTATTGACGGTGGCTTCGCCCAAATTCGCGCCAACACGATTTCCGTGCTTACGCCGAAGGCAATTCCGGCCGAAGAACTAAGACCAGAGGCGGCCGAGCAGGCCTATCAAGCGGCCGAAAGCATGGTGGCGCGCACGCCGGAAGAACGTGAACAAAAGACCCGAGCCCAAATGCGGGCCCGAGCCCAGGCGCGCATTTTGCGCAGGGCCGGGCATCAGCACATGCAAGATCTTTTGGAAGGGCGCGAACGCTTGCCGCAGAATCTGCCAGCGACCCATTAAACCGTTTTCGGCGGCATGTTTCGGCATCGCTTGCTCACATGTTCAGGAGCGTGACTATGCGATTCCTCTCTTGTGCCGTCGTTATGCTTGGCTCCGTTTGTGCCGTTGCGGCGGAGCCGAAAGTCAATTTTCTCCGTGTGCCCGATCAGGGCATTCAACCGCAACTGCAGGTCGATGCCAAGGGAATGGTGCACCTGATCTATTACAAGGGCGACCCCGGCCATGGCGATATTTTCTACACGCATTTCCAGCCCGGCCAAAGGCCGGCGCGACCACTGCGCGTGAACAGCCATCCCGGCAGCGCCATCGCCATTGGCAATATTCGTGGGGCGCAACTCGCCCTGGGCAAAAATGGCCGTGTCCACGTCGCGTGGAACGGCTCCAGTCAGGCAGAGCCGAAGGGGCCGAACAATGTCACGCCGTTGCTTTATACGAGGTTGAATGACGCCGGAACCGCCTTTGAACCGCAACGCAATCTAATGCACTCGGCCTTCATTCTGGACGGCGGCGGCTCCGTAGCGGCCGACAAGGAGGGCAACGTTTACGTCACCTGGCACGCCGCCCCGCCGGAGCAAAAGGGCGAAGACAAGCGCTGCGTTTGGGTCGCTCATTCTTCTAACGAAGGCAAGACCTTTGCCGAGGAAAAACGCGCGACGTTGGACGAGACGGGCGCTTGCGGCTGTTGTGGGATGCGCGCGTTCGCGGACAATGAAGGCACCCTGTATGCGCTCTACCGCGGCGCGCAGAACAAAACGATTCGTGACACATGGCTGCTCATCTCCGATAACCACGGCGATAAATTTAAGGTTTCGCGATGGGATGAATGGCGGATCGACATTTGCCCGTTGTCGTCGATGTGGATCACGCAAACGCCCAAGGGCGTGCTCGCTGCATGGGAGTCGAACGAGCAAGTGTTCTTCGGCAGCCTGGAACAACGCAACGCGCTGCCACGCTCCCCAGCCGGCCAAGGCAGACGAAAACACCCTGTACTTGCCGGCAATGGCCGCGGCGAGACCATCCTCGTCTGGACGGAAGGCATGGGCTGGAACCAGGGCGGCAGTGTCGCATGGCAGGTTTACGACAAGGATGGCAAGCCCACCGCCGAAGCCGGCAGCAAACGCGGCGTGCCCACCTGGAGCCTCGTGGCCGTTTTCGCCGATGCCGACGGCAACTTTACGATTGTGTATTAGCGCTGGTACGAACGCCCTTGGATGAGATGGGCGTTTCACTTGCCATTTCTTCCAAGTCCTTCTCGATACGCCGGCGCACCGAAAACTCCTGATCGTCGAGCCAGTGGCGGAACGTGGGGTTGAGAGCGAACTCTTCGTTGATGATGGCGGTCACCACCGCGTCCACGAGTAAGAGCGGACAGAGCGCGAAATGCGTATTGGTCTTCCGGCTGTCATACAGGCCGTCCATTTCCGTGAACAATTCCTCAATGCGCTGTTGTGCGAATTGAATTGGCGCTTGGCCTAGAGCACGGACATAAGTGCAGGCCAGCGCGGTTCGCTCCGCTGTGGGCACGCTCTGTTCGCGGAAAAGGATTTGGCGGGTGACGCTCAGTGTGGCCTGCGATTTTGAGTCCAGGCTATTGCCGGACCATTTCAGGCCCAAGCCCAATAAAGCCTTTAAAATCATGGGCCAGGTGCCTGGTTGTTCAGCGCGCAGGCGTCCGAGCGAAACGCCCTGCAATATCCATTGCTCGGCCGCCGCCCGAAGCAATTCACCCTCGGTATGCATTCCGGTATGCTGTAGAGCCGTCAAGCAACGGTCAGGCAAGCCTTCAAGGCGTTCTGCTTCCACCGGAGCGAAGATGCCGCCAGCGCCTTGGACGAGGCACCGAGCGAGGTGGGCAAAGCGAGACTGCTTTGCTTCGAACAGTCTTAGCAATCGACCGACTTGTTCACTAACAACTTCTTTAAGACCGAATTGGGTAGCCAGCAGCAATTTCTGCTCCCAGCGGAGCACCTGGAAGAGCGGATCAACGCCGTTTTTTTCGCGGTAATCCGCCTGTTGGAGCAAGTCTCGTGCGAATGCATTGTCGAGCCGCGGCGCCAGCCGGAACAGGGAATCGAGCACTCGTTGTTGTTCCACGCCCTGGTCCGGCATGCGGACCAACAACTCCCGAGCTCGGTGCACCAGTTCGTCAGCGTCGCCCAAGTGCGCCAGGTCGGGCAGGCCGCTCTCGCACGGATCGTTGCAGGGCCCGCCTTGTAACGGCTTGGGTTGCAGAATGCGGCTTTGCTGGCGCAGGGCATCTACGCGATACCTGGCCAGCACCAGTCGTTCGTCGGCCAATTCAGATTGCCAGGTTTCCAGATCGGCATCCAAATCTTCGTTCCCAAACGCAGGTCTTGATTTGCCGTCCAGCGTTTGCGCAATCCGCTGGCCGAACGCCTTGAGCAAAAAGCGGTGTTCGCGATCTTCGAAACGCTCCAAGACTTCGCGGCTCTTCGTCCACAAATGCCGGCAGGAATTCTCCTCGCCCAGCCTGGCCATGCCCCAGGCCAGCATCAGGTCGATGTAGGCGCGTGTGCAGGCGCCTTGTTGGTCGGGATACGGCAGAACCGGCACATAATCGGCGGGGCGGTTGCGAACGAGTCGGCCGTGCCAGCGTTGGATCGTATCGCGCAAGTGCGGGAGCCAGTCGCGAACCGTCTGGCCGCGGCCTCCTGCCTGGCCCTCGCCGAAGCGGAGAAATGACGGAACATCTTGCTCGAGATTCAACCCCCGTGGCCCCAAGCGGTGATACAAGCGATCGCGGCAACGCCGCAGCGCCAATTCATCGCTGCCCGAGAGTTGGGCCAGTGTTTTTTGCGCGAGCCAGGCCGCACGCAGGGGTAGCCATGCTTCGTGCTCGTTCAGAACATGCCGAATACGGCCGGCAAGATTCCGCAGTTCAGCCGGCGGGCCATGCCGAGCCTGCCACATCACGACCGCTGCCAACAGCCGTGCCGATGCCGGCGACGGCGTGGCTTCCAACAACTGCGATAACTCGGTTTCATCGCAAAGAAGCCGACCGGCCTGCTTTTCTGCTTGCAGCCAGCCGCGATACCAAATGGCTGGCGGCGTCTCGTGTTCCCAGATCGCATTGAGCCAGCAAATCGCGGCATCGGCGTGCCGGCCCGTCTGCGTGCATATGGCTGCGAGTTCCGGCCAGAGTGATGTGGCCGCGCTGCGCGATTTGCTACCCACACACTCCAACAATTGGCGCTCCAACTCCAGTCGCCGGGCTTGCATACTATTGGTTGGCGCTTGGTGAACCGCCATGCCGACTGTATCGTCTGGCAAAGCCCGCTGAATTGCTTCGTCGAGCAGGCGCGGTGCTACTTCCGCTTGCGGCGGAACCGGCGCCGGCGGGCGGAACAAGTTCTTGAGCCGCTCGATGAGGCCGCTCTTGGTTTGGTGACGAGGCACTTGCTTTTCCGCTGGCGGCTCACTTGCCGAACCAGGTTCTGCGGTGATGGCAGGCTGCGGCACGCCCTGCGCCTTGTCCACGCCTTCTTCCTTGATCGTGAAGCAGGCCGGCATCCGAGTCTGTTCTCCGACCACTCCGGTCCAGCCACGCCGACGTTGCGGCACGCGATGCTCGACCCATCGTGCAAGTGGCTGAAATGCTGACTCGGGAATGCTCACTGGGACAAAGCCGCCGTCCGGCGCCGGCAGAAGAGCGTATACGCGCTGATCATCGGCCGCCAGGTGCTGCCGCACGATGTCACTGCGCAGCGGCGGCGCCAGCCGCATACCGCACGGACCATACAGGTTCGGCAAGTGCAAATAGGACCGGCAGGCCAGGCCGGCGAATGTCAATACCGGCGGCGGCTGCTTGGACGGCTTCACCCGCAGCAACAAAACGGACCGGCCCCGTGGCTCGGCAAGCGCAAACTCCAACCGCCCGAGCAGCGACTCGCCGGCCGATTGCACCCAATCGGCTAATTGCTCCAGGGGCCGTTCATGCACGACCCATAGCTCCGGAGCCGACACATCGGCGTACTCTTCGAGCTTTAACGACAGAGTCACCGGTTGCTTGTTGGCACATTCGGAGGATTTCGAATCAATTGAAACCGGCGGCAACGGAATCGCGGTTAGCTCGGGAAAGAATGGCAAAGCCGCGAGAAACACCCACGGTTGATTGTGCCGAAGCAGCGCGATCTGCCCGGTCGGCAGTTCGATCTGCTCAACCTGGGGATGTGCGAAGTTGGCCTCGACCCAGATACTCGGGGCCTGCTCCCAGTAAGCGATTAGCTCACCTTGGGCAATCCGCAAGCGAATCGGCACCGGCGCCGATGGAAGTCGCAGCAGGACGCGATCGTCGTCGGGTGGCAGGGAAGATTTCGGTGCGGCGGCCGGCAAGAACAACATGGCCTGGCCAAAAGGCCCGGCCTCGTAGTGATGCTGGTCGAAGATGGCCGCGAAATCGCCAACGCGCGGAGGAGTGCGATCTTGCGGCTGTTGCCACCAGCGGAACTCCAGGCCCGTGGATCCCAAACGCCGGAGTTCTGCCGCCAGCGCCGGCATGCGCGCGGCTGGCATTTCGATCAGCAACGCTACATCGGCGGCGGCGGCCGGTTGCCGTTGCAACGGAATTAATTGCTGCCAACAGCGAAGTGACAAACCGTTCTCTGGCTCGAAATCGGAAAGGCGTACGCCAAGGCGCTGCAAGCCCAAAATGGCAGGGCCCGAAAGCGGCACGGCGGGTTGCAGCCAGACCCGGCCCTGGGAATCGATACTGCCTTGCGCGGGCGAGCGGCTGACCGGCGGCGGCACCACGTCGTCCGTCAACGCCTGGCGCAACATCTCGAGATCGGCGAAAAGTAACGTGGCCATAACTGGGATCCGGCCCTCATTGCACACTCCACCATAGCATTTCAGATGAGAAAATGACGGGGAAAATGCGTCAGCCCGCAGCGCCAGCAAGGGATTGCCCTTGCTGGCGCTGCGGGCTCACAGCATTCACTCCGGGCAGCCGGCTTCGAGATAAGCTTGTAACAAGATTTGTGCCGCGACGCGGTCGCGCCGGGCTTTGCGTCGCTGCGAAGATAAGCCGGCCGAGCGAAGATGCGCTTCCGCGTCGACCGTCGTGAAACGTTCGTCCCAGTAGGAGACCGGCAGACCGGTCACATTGGCGAGCCAGGCGCCGAATCTCCGGGCTTCGGCTGCCTTGCCACCTTCGTCGCCGCTCATGTGCACTGGCAGGCCCACAACGAGCCGGCCGACTTCTTCGCGCTCGACCAGTCGTCGAAAAAACTCTGCGTCTTCATGTTCACTGCCACGTTCGTATGTCGTTAGCGGTGAAGCGATGATGCGCATTTCATCCGTTATGGCCAGCCCTACGCGCACGGTGCCGTAGTCCACACCGAGCAACCGAGTCCGCTGCTTCACAGGTACTTCTCCAGCCCATCCTTGCGCAGCTGCTCGACCAGCTGCCGAATTTTTCCTTCCTGGCTTCGGTCGGCAATAAGCACGCAATCGCCGTCTTGCACGATGACGAGATTACTTATCCCCAGCGTCGCGATCAGCTTACCGGGTTCGCCGACGATTACGCACTGGCTCGTGTCGATGCCAATATGAGAGGCCTGTACCGTGTTGTGCTGCGCATCTTGAGGCTGTAGTCTCTCAAGGGCAAGCCAGCTGCCCACATCGTCCCAGTTGTACGGCGCTTCCATCACGAGCACTTGCGGCGCGCGCTCCAGAACCGCGTAATCGATGCTAATTTTCTCAATGTCCGAATACTCTTTGGCAAACACCGAATCCTGTTGTGACAATCCCCAAGCGTCGGCAATGCGCGTAACCGCTTCATGAATTCCCGGCTTGTGCTTGCGCAGCTGTTCCAGAAAGACCACGGCCTTGCCACAGAAAATGCCGCTGTTCCAGTAATACGCGCCGCTGGCGAAGTATTGCCTGGCCGTTTCCGCGTTCGGTTTCTCGCGGAATTTCTGGACACGGTGAACTGTCAACCCCTGGCGCTGCCCCAGCAATTCCCCGCGCTGAATGTAACCGTAGCCGGTTTCCGCACGTGTCGGTTTCGTTCCAAAAGTAATGAGAGCGTTGGGGAATTCCTCTGCCAATTGTCCGGCAACTTGCAGCGATTTGCCGAATACTTGCGCCGGCTCGATGTTATGGTCGGCGGGCAAGACGATCATAGCCGCGTGTGGATCGCTCTTGTGAATCAGTGCCGCTCCAAGGCCCACACAGGCCGCGGTGTCGCGGCCACATGGTTCACCCACGATGTGATTGGCCGGTAATTGCGGCAATTGCCGGCGCGTCTCTTCCTGGTATGCCGCACCGGTTATGACCCAGGCTCGCTCCGGCGGCACGGCCATTTCGACGCGATCATACGTCGCCTGGAGCAGTGTGCGCTCGCCAGCCAGCGTGAGAAACTGCTTCGGCCGCGCTTGCCGGCTCCGAGGCCAGAACCGCGTTCCCCCACCGCCGGCCATGATCATTGCGTGGAGCATCTCTCGATAAGTCCCATAGGTCCTATAGACCCCAACGAACTTTGACAAATTACTTGGTCTTTGCTGGAGACGGTTGGTACGCCGAAGGCGTTCCATTACACAGCCCAGGCCTGCCGCGTAGCGGCTACCCTGGGCCAACAAGCCGACCGGCAAGGTACCCCGAAGGGGTTCCATCGAAGGCCGCAGCTCCGGACGCAACCCCTTCGGGGTAGGATTTGGGTTGGCTACCACTCCCCAGGGTAGCCGCTAACGCGGCAACCCTGGGCTGTGATATAGAACCCCTTCGGGGTACAGGCGACTCCATGCTCCGGCCAAGAGTCCAAGCAATTTGTCAAAGATCATTAGGCTCTATGTGAAATTCAGCCCAGCATTATTTCGTCAAATACATCGACCCCGGCACCGTCCAGTTCGTAATAATCCGCTCCGCCAACTCTTCCGCATCCAGCGCAAATAGCGGACTGATCTCTACCGCATGCCGCTCGCGGTGCGGCACGCTCACGCCGGCCTGTTCCAGCCAATCGGCGTGCAGATCGCTCATCGCCTTGCGAACGGTATCCGGCGAATCCGGCCCGGTCATGTTCTTCAGCGGTGCAAATTCCTCTCGATGCGTGGTTTCGACGGCCAGCCAGCGTTCGGCTCGCGGTAGCACGTCGAATATGAACTTCTCGAACTTGAGCGCGTTTTCCTTTTCCGGCTCCACCATGGTCTTGGCTTCATGGCACCAATGCTTGAGCTTCTTGTGCGCCAGGTGAAACGGCAACGGGTTCTTGTGCTCGTGCTGCCGTTCCAGGAATTCGAGGTTGAACACATGGATGGCAGGATTGCCGGCCCGGAACAACAACTGCCCGCCGGCGTCTTGCTTAGCTGCCAGTTCTGCCGGCAAATGAATGTACTCGATCATGGTGCAGCGGCCATCGGAGAGCACGAAGTTGCCGACCTTGTCTTTCGGGCTGAGCTTGGGCGTGACTTTCGACGAGACTTCTGCGCGCGCGTGAATGTGTTGGCCGAGGAAAAGCGGGTCGGCCACTTTCACGAGCGGATTATCGACCTGGAAATAGAAGATGTGCCGCACGCCCCGGTTGCGCAAGATGTCAAACAATCCTGCGCTATGCAATGCCGCCAAGGTGCCGCCATGGCCATCGGGGCTGAGCGCCAGCCGACCCGGCGCTTCGAGCAGCAACCGGCCCGTAGCGAGATCGAGCGCCGGCATGGCGCCCTGGCTGAAGAAATAGACATCGTCTTCGCGCAGGCCGAAGAAATGCTGACGGCCGAAAAAATCTACCGTTTCCGCATGCGTGGCCCGGCTGGTCATGATCAGAAACGGAATGCGCGTGGCATGCCGGCGATTGCGGGCCAACACCTTCTCCGCGTGAATCTGGAAGAGCGTCTTGTTCGACACCGGGCCAATTTCGAACATGCCCTTTGGCTGGTCGCAGCGCAACCGGGTGCCCTGACCGCCGGCCACCATGAGTACCGCCACGTCACCGCGATGCAGCGCTTCTTCGCCCAGCGGCAAGGCGACCGCCGCATGGGCATTAGCCGGTTGCACCGGCAATGGCTGAATGCGCGCGAGATCGGGCAGGGTTTTTTGGTGATGCCGGCGACCGTAAAGTTCTTTCAGAAGCTGGAAATCCAGTTCCGCAAGTTGCTCGAAAAAACGCTGGCGCTCTTGTGCTTGCAGCTGCTCCGCTACGAAGAGGAGATGATCCTGCTGGTGATGCCGCAACCGTTCGTGTAGTTCCATGATGCGTGCCCGCTACGAAGCGGCGTCAAAACCGCCGCGATTGTAGCCGCAGGCTTTAGCCTGCGGATGCCGTCGCAGGCTTTAGCCTGCGACTACAGCTTTGCAACCCGTTCTATCCCGTAAACGGCAAAGACTAGAACACTAATTTCAGTCCATCATATGCCATCTGCACGTTGGCCGGCAAAGTAGGGTTGACGATTTCGTAGTCGAGTTCGTGGGCCATGTGCGTCAGCCAGGCTTTCTTTGGCTTCAAGCGCTCGATCAGGCCGAGCGCTTGCTCCAAACTCAAGTGCGCCGGGTGCGGTTTGGGCCGCAGACAATCGAGGATGAGCACGTCCAGGCCCTGCAAGAGGGGCAGGCTCGTTTCCGGAATCTCGTTCAAATCGGTGCAGTAGGCCAGGTTCCCGATGCGGAAGCCCAACACGCTGAACCAGGCATGTTGAAGCGGAATCGGCGTGATCTGCTCGCCCAGCACCTCGAATGGCTCGTTTGCAATCGTGCAAAAAACCAGCCGTGGAATTGCTCCAAAGGGCAAATGCGCCGTTTCGGCCTGGAAAGCATACGGGAACGCTCGACGAATAACCTGTTCGGTCTCTTCCGTGCAATAGATCGGCAACGCATGGCCTAGGTAGCGCGGAAACAAGCGCAAATCGTCGAGCCCCATCAGGTGATCAGCATGGTAGTGCGTGTACAAAACGGCGTGCGCAACCGGAACGCGCTCGCGCAGCAGTTGCAGGCGCAATTCCGGCGTCGTGTCGATAAGGATGTTGCCGCGCGGCGTGTGAATCAGCGCGGAACAGCGATAGCGATGATTGCGCGGATTCGGCGACTGGCACACGGCACAATTGCAGCCAATCACCGGCACGCCCACGGAAGTTCCCGTGCCGAGGAAAGTGAAGGTGCGCTCCATGCGTGTATTGTAGCGGCTGGGCCGCTTGCGGCGTTGCAACGCCGCAAGCGGCGCTCGTCGCTAGTATTCCGCCGGGGCTGCCGGCTCCTCATCCAAGTGCACTTGCTTGTAGCCGCCCGTGAAGATGAAGTAGAGCCACAGGAGCAGGAAACCAACCGCCATCGTGGCCGGGACCGCTGCGGTATATAGCAAGGCCGTTCTCTTGCCATACAATCGGGCGTCGTCCAGCAATGGCTTATCCAGCTGGTAATTTGGCCTGCCCTGCTCATCCCACCATTTCCTCATCTTGGGATCGAGATCTGCCGTGACGGAGTCGGCTGCGCCTTCTTTGCCGGCGGCTCGAGCGGCAGCATAGTCGTCGACTATTTTCATTTTGGCATTATCGAGACCGGCCACCTTAGGCACTCGTTCCGGCACTAGGTCGGAAACCAACGGGAAGCCCTTTACATCGGGTTGTCCCTGGTCGTTTCTCGCCTCGTAACGGATGTAGGTGGAAGCGGATTCCTTTTCGACTCGTTGCACCGAGAAATAATCCTGCTTGTAGCCGATGCCGGGGCTGCCAAGCAGGCCAGCCGAAAGCATGCCGATGCCACCGCTGAAGCCCAGCGCCAACGCCCCACCCTTCGGGAAGCGCTCGGAGATTACGCCCAGCACCGTCGGCCAGTAAAACGTCTTGCCCATGGCAAAGATCGTGCTAACCATCATCCATATCCAAAACTTATCCACGAATGACTGGCTGAACAAAAGTAGACCCGTTGTTCCCAACACGGCGCTGAAGAACAACAGGCCGAGTGGCGAGATTTTGTGAACGATCGGACCCGCGAAAAAGCGCAAGCCGAACATGAGCAGATTGGTCCAGATGAAAGCATACAAGGCGTAATCTTCGTTCTTCAGAACGGTATCGCCGATATTAATAATCCAGCTGTCAGTCCCTAGCTCCACGTAGCCGACCAGAGCGTGCAACAAGTAGAGACAAGTTAAAACGAGATGGCCAAGCTTGAATCCCGATATGACCGCATACACCAGCCACACGGCAATCGCAATGCCCCAGCTAATCGCCCAGTTTGTTGACTGCGAAATTTCCACCCACGACTTCGGAATCAGCGGGAGAATGACCGAACTCAACAGTAGCCCCAGAAAGAAGACGACCACGGCCATACCGAAGAAACCCACTTCCCCCATCATGCTCCGAATGCTCACTCCTTGCACCTTGGCCTCAGACTTCGGAAATGTGCGACCCAGCATCATAACGCCAAACAACAACACCGGCGCCAGATAGGTAGCCAGCTTGTACTCCCAATGAAGTCCAGGGACCTTGTTCAGCACTAATCGCAGCACGGCGCCCAGGATCAAGCCGCCTGGCCAACCCGCATGCAGAATATTGAGCCAATGCGTCTTGTTTTTGGGGAAGAGAGTGGCGGTAAGGGGGTTAATCACGGTTTCGCATGTTCCATTGGCCAACGAGAACAACCAGGCACCGATGAACAGGCAGTAGTAAGCACCGTCCTTGCCGTATTTGGTGAAGGCAAAACCCGCCGCAAAAGTCACCACGGCCGACGCGATGTACAGCACAAACGCCAAAAGCATCAGTCGGCCGTAACCGATCCAGTCGGCCACGAAGCTCAACACGATGATGGTCATGCCGAAGCCGAACAAGCCGCCGCCATTGATGGAACCCAGCTCACTCTGGGTGAAACCGAATTGCCCGCCCCAATCCTTGACGATAGCGTTGCGCATCGAAAAGCCGATGCCCGCGGCGATGAGGGTAAAGAAGCTTGCCCAGAAGAGCATTTTGTTGCTGAAGCTGGTTTCGCCGGTGGTTTTGGCCGCCATCTTTCCAGGGATATCCATTGGAGAGTCCGAGTGTTAAGAGAACAAGAAGTCGAAGAGCCGATGGTGGGATGCTAAAAGCCGGAGTAGTGAACGTCCAGCTGTTTTCGCAAGAAATGCTCAGCCAATTGGCATGGCCCTGCCCAAATTCAAGGCGGAATCGAAGTTGATTTCCGGCGTGCAGCGTGGGGCATTCCAACATACGATCCGGATTGCGAACTGTCATTCAAAAATGCGTTTGATTTCACCAAAAAGGGTTTCATTTCATGGGGGGAGTGTCTGTTTCGAAGAAACGGAAATGAATCGCCAAGTTGGCTCAACGATCGCCGCCCAAATAAACGCGCACCTTTTGCCCAATAAATGGCAGCGGCGACTGGCCGGGTTCGAGTGTCACCTTGCATTCCAGAACGTTTTCCTGTTGCGGCTGGATGAGATTCGGGATGCCGTTGCCGGTGTCGCGCCGGGGTAGGAAGGCATCGGCCACAAAGGTGACCTTACCGCGCCAGACGCGACCGGAGTTGGCCGAATCGTGAATGGTGGCTTTCTGCCCGATCTGCACCTGCGTAGCAAACTCCGGGTCAATCTCCGCCCGCACGATGATGTCGCCATCAGGCCGGAACGAAAAGGCCGGAAACGCCATGTTCGGGCCGACCTTGTCGCCGACGCGAGCCTGCACGCGGACTGCGGTTCCGTTGGATGGGGCCTTCAACACGCACCTTTCGACGCCGAATTGGGCTTGTTCAAGTTGCGTCTGAGCGCTCGCCAGGTTCTGCTTGGCCAGATTCAACTCGTGAATCGGCTTCTTGTGCTCCAGCGCCTCCAATTCCTTCTGTTCCGCGGCGATTGCCTGCTCGAGGCCCTGGATTTCGTAAGTGCCCGCTTTAACATCCGCGCTGGTGTCGCTGACCCTGCTATCCAGAAGTTGCTTGGCTTTCTTCAATTTTTCGTCAGCAGCCGCCTTCTGGAATCGTTTGGCTTCGATTACTGCTTTCTTGGCAAGGCAAAGGCTCTCCCATTGTTTCAAGCCATCTTCGGCTTGAGCGAGCCTAATCTGCGCGGTTTCGATGCCAAACTTTGCCTGCTTAACATTGAAATCGGCCAGGTGCGAATCGAGCCGCAGCAAAGGCGTATCCTTGCTCACATGCTGTCCATCTTTTACGTAAACCTCGATCACTTCGCCGATCTGACCCGGAGCGAGAATGTACGTGCTGAATTCGGTATCTATCTGGCCCATGGCCACCACGGTGGTGTTGGACGGCTTTTCGGTCGCGCCCTTTTGCGGCTCGCGGTTGTTCTTCGGGCCGTGCATGATCCAGTTGGCGCCGAGCAGACTGCCTACGAGCAGGAACAATCCGGCAATCCAGGATACGCGATGTCGAATCCAGCTCATAACAGGTTCCTTCAGTGAGCGGCGGCGGCATCCTGGGGATCGCCCGTTTCCATGAGCTGCCCATCTTCCAAATGATAGACAGCATCCACAAACGGCACGATGCGATGATCGTGCGAAACCACCAGTATCGTCGAGCCGCGCTCATGCGCGGCCAGTCGCAGCAGTTCAATCACTTGTTCGCCGTGCATCCAGTCGAGCGCGCTGGTTGGTTCGTCGGCAAAACATAACTGCGGCGACTTAATCAAGGCCCGGCCAATGGCAACCCGCTGTTTTTCGCCTCCGGACAATTGCCCCGGCAGCAGGTTGCACTTTTTACCCAAACCCAGCAAGTCCAGAATTTCGTCGGCCCGCTCGCGCGCGGCGCGCACCGAACTTCCCTGGCCCCAACGCAGAACTATTTCCAACTGTTGCCGCGCCGTCAACGCCGGGAACAAGTTGTACCCTTGGAAAATAAACCCACAATGATTTAATCGGAATCGTTCGCGTTCGCGGGCATTCAACTTCCACACATCGATCATCTTCTCGCCCGTTGCTGCCAGTACCTGCCCCGAATCCGGTTGCAACAGACCACTCAGCACAGCCAGCAAAGTCGATTTTCCACTCCCAGACGGCCCCATCAGCAAAATCAACTGCCCCCGATATAGATCCAGATTGACTGTGCGCAGCGCGAAGGTGCGCGTTTCGCCGTCGCCAAAGCTGCGTGTTAGGTTGATTCCCTGCAACACCGGCGCATCGTCATGCATGCAGGCGCTTCTCCCTGGTGCAAATCGTGGCTACAATCCTACCGAAGCTTGGGCAGCGGAATCCGACACAACCGCCTTCCAATGAATGCCGGCAACACTTCCAAAGGTTACGTTACCTTCAATACATGGGGCGTTGGCGCAGGTCATTAGCGCCGGATTCCCACCGTCATGGGTGTCTGAACATAGTCATTGCGAACGACAAATTAGCCTGTTTATTCTATAGCCCTCTGTCTCTTTAGCGTAGTAGGTTCACGGGTTCGATTTGCCGAATCGAACGCAGCGCGATGACCCCCGCCAGCATGGCCATGAACAGAGTGATTGCGCCCGCCCCGGCCAGCAGTTCGATGGGCAAATACGGCCTCACTCCGAAGAGGCCGGCAAGCTCGGCCAGGCCAAACGTGGCCGGCAGCGACACAGCAATCCCCAGGATGCCGATCCAAAAGGCCTGCAGCAAGACGGTCATCGCCAATCGCCGCCGCGGAATTCCGAGGGCCAGGAGCGTAGCATATTCGCGCATCGAGGCCATCGTCGCAGCATACAACGTTTGGACGGTAACCACGGCGCCGACCAGCAGGCCGAGCGCGGCCGCGTAACCGAGGGCAATGCCGGCTTTCGTTTTCGTAAGCCAGTGCATGCGCGAGCGGCGGGAAAACTCCGGTTTCGTATACGCCGAAATGTTGTCATTGTATTCTTCGCGCAACCGTTGCACGAGCAGGGGCGCGTCTTCCGGATTGCGACAGCGCGCCAGAACATACGTGGCCTGATCCTGCTGATAGCGCAGAATGCTGCGCGCGGTGGGGAGCGAGCAAAACACGTACGGGCCGGCGATGCTCTTCATTCCGCTGACCAAGCCAACGATTTTCACCTTGCGGCCGAGGATCTTGGCGGAATCACCTACGCCGGAAACGTCGAGTCGCTCCAGTTCTGATTCATCCACCACGATCGTGTCGGGCTCCGTTAGTCGCATGCGCAGGTCGGGCGTGAGCTTGTCGACCGCCCCGAGCGAACCCTCGCTCAGCCTCGAGCCGACGATGATGCACATGTCCGCGCCGCCGTTGGGTTTTTCCCAGGTGCCGAAGCGAAGGATATATGGCTCGACTTGCACGACCTCTGGTTGGTTGCCAAGTCGGGCGATCGCGAAGTTTTCCGAGATCGGCTGATTCACGTCCACGCTGAGGATTTTCGGCGAACCAAACCAAATGTCGGCTTGCGAGCGGTCAATGGGAATCGAAGTCACCGACAGCAGGCCGACCAGCAGCCCGCACTGCAGAGCAATCAGCAACGCGCTAAAACCCACGGCCAGGATGCCTGGGATATAACGGTGCCGATCAAACCAGAGCGTGGCGAGGGTGTAGGACATCTTTCTTCCAAGGACGTTTCCGTGACCAATCGCAGAACGGAATTCATTCCGTTCTGATCGGCTCGCGTGAACGGAATGAACTCCGTTCTACGTTCTCTGTGCAACGCCGCGTGCAGCATGCGGCGAAGCGCTCGTATCTGCAATTTCCTCGATGTACGTATGGTGCCACAACTGCGTGGCAGTGACGCCGGCGAGGCCCATCTCCAGCGACGTTCGTGCGATGGAGCCGGGCCGAAATCGGCGAAAGTCGCGCCGCCATTTCGTTACCGCCGCGGCATCGAAGTATCCCGTGTGGTTCAATGCTTCTTCGCTCAGAAGCGGCTCGACCCATTCACCGCCCGGCTGCCGTTTTTCCAGCCCATGGAAGCTATCCATCGGCGCGCGGAACATCGCTTTCCGCCGCCAGGCGATCTCCTTGGGAAGATAGCGCTGAGCCAGCAAACGAAGAATGTACTTGTCGCGAAATAGCCCGCGCAGCTTCCAGCGCGGGTGCAACTGAGCCAGGAACGCGAAGACCTCTTCATCGAGGAACGGATAGCGCGCTTCGACCGAGGAATTCATGGCCACGCGGTCGCCCTTCGACGAGAGCAGCAAACCCGGCAACATCACGCGCGCGCCCATGAGCAACGAGCGGTGGAACGGGTGCCATTTCGCCATCCGCTCGCGGTTCAGTTGCAGATCGAGGAACGGGTTGTGGTCCTTGAGCCGTTCCCACATCTCCGGGCGGAAGAAACGGAGCTTGGACAGGGTCATCAGGCCCCAAACGTTGAGCCAGGCGTTCGGCCCGCCAAGGATGTCTTCCCGCTCCTGGATGATTTTCTCGGAATACATGGGCACGCCGGTCACAGTCAGGAATGCCCGTTGCATCCAGCGTGATAGTTTGAGACCCGGAACGAGATCAATGGCCGCGCGGAGCCGCTGCACCTTGAACCAGGGATAACCGGCCAGCCATTCGTCGGCCCCTTCGCCGGTGATAGTGACCTTGTAGCCTTTTTCACGCACCGCCTTGGCCAGCAGCAACAGCGCGGCGCAGGCCGTGTCCACGACCGGCACTTCTGCTGCCCGAACAAGTTCCGGATAGGTAGCCAGCAGTTCGGCGTGCCCGCATTTCACGATAACGCGATCGGTGGCGCCGACGTGCCTGGCCACGATGGTGGCCTCCGATTCCTCATTCAGCTTCGGATCGCCGCCGATGCCGATGGTGAATGTGGGAATCGGCCGTCCCATGACCTGCTTCGCCAGGGCGACCACGATAGATGAATCCACGCCGCCCGACAGGTACGAAACCACCGGCACGTCGGCCCGGAGTTTCTGACTCACCGATTTGGTGAACACTTGCTCGAATTCATCGGTGAGCCTCTTCGGATCGGCATGACGGATTTCGTGACCGCGATCCGGGAAGTCGAATTCGTAAAAGGTCTTTTCCCGCGGCTCCGACTCATCGCCGACATGCAAGTCCAGGTAGCGCCCCGGCAAGAGCATCTGCACGCCTTCGAAGCAGGTGACCGGTCCCGGCGTGGCGAAGAACGTGAAGATGTGGTTGATGCCGCGCACATCGGGCCGCGCTTCTACCAAGCCGGAAGCGAGTAGTGCTTTGGTTTCGGAGGCGAAGAGCAGCCAGTTTCCGCCAGCAAATTCGCCATGGGTCGGCCGCTGGATCGTCCAAAAGAGTGGGCAGATACCGAAACGGTCGCGGGCCAGGATCAGCCGTTCTTGCCGCTTATCCCAGAGCGCGACGGCGAACTGGCCCCGTAGCTTTTCCCACATCGCTTCGCCGTGCTCTTCCCACATGTGCGGCAGCAGCTCAGTATCTGTGTGCCGAGCGAAGCGGTGACCGCGGGCTTCGAGTTCCCGCCGCTGTTCCGGATAATTGAAGAGTTCGCCGTTAAAGACAACCTGAACCGAGCCGTCCTCGTTGCCGATGGGCTGCCGTCCATCTTTGAGGCCAACAATGCTCAGCCGGCGATTACCGAGACACACATTCTGCTGATCGAGAAAGCCATCCTCATCCGGGCCGCGGCGGACGATGGCTGAGGCCATGCGCCGCACCACATCCGGCGGCGCCGCCTTCCGGCCCGTGAGATCCAGTATTCCGGCGATTCCACACATAGTTCTTAATCCGCCGCCACCATACAAAGCTATTTGTACCGAAATCGCAATGAAATTCCTTTATCTGGCACGGTTTCCCGATGGCACCGGACGAGCCGAGGGCAGTCGCTGCCGCGCAGATTGATAGTTATTCTCTGCTTTTCCGCAATTACGCAAAGTTCGCAGTTTGACAGGAGCCTTCGCAAGCGCATGAGAAAGGAATCGGTCTCTGTTCCGAAAAAATCGTCACTAAAGATTATACTGGCCTCCATTTCGCCCGGCAGGCTAGAATACCGGCAGTACCTTTTGCCGAGTTTCCCATCTTTGTGTGGAAGCACCCGTGTACATCCATCTAGCGTTGGCCGGTCTGGTGGGGCTGCTGCTGTTACTGGCCGGGTACTATACGTGGAAGAGTGTGCGAATCCTCCGGCGCACCACCCCGCAATTCGAGATGCTTCCGCCTGAGCGGCATTTCCTGCGGAAGCAGGCCTGGCGACGGCTAATCAACAGCGGCCTCACGCTTCTGCTCGCGGGCCTGATGGCCATTCCCTTCCTCTCCCAAATGCAGAACCAAGCCGAGCAATTGGGCGAAGAGCGCGTGCAGATGCGCAAGGAAGGCCGTTCCGAGCCGATGACTCCGGAACAGAAGCAATTTGCGCGCTTCTATGCCGGCTACTGGATTGCGACGCTAATCGTGTTGGGGCTCATACTCTTGCTGGCCGCTGTCGATGTGTTTGCCACGCGCCGCTTTGCCTTCACGCAGATGCGCCAGATTCAGGCCGACCGGCGGGCGATGATCCAGCGGCAACTCGAACGCTGGCGGCAGGAGCGCAACGGGGAATAGCCACTTGCGGCTTAGCCGGATCAAAAGTCGAGCATCGCACGGTATTTCTCCACCCGATCATCAATCTCGTTGCGGTCGGTCTTCCGCAGCCGGTTAGGGCCGAAGTCCTCAACACACAAGCTCGCGATAACGGTGCCATATACCATCGCCCGCCGGAGCCGACCATGCCGTGGCCCTTCCGGATGGGCGATCAAGTGCCCAAGAACACCGCCGGCAAAGGAATCGCCGGCCCCGGTGGGATCGACCACATACTCCGTCGGCCAGGCGGGGATGACGAAGACACCGTCGCCGCTGATGAGCATGGCCCCATGTTCGCCGCGCTTGACGATCACGAACTTCGGCCCCATATCCTGAATCTTCCGGCCCGCCTTCAACATGTGGTTCTCGCCGGTGAGCAAGCTGGCTTCGCTGTCGTTGAGCAACAGCCCGTCGATGCGCGGCAGCAACTTCATCAAGTCGTCGTGAGACGAGGTGATCCAGAAATCCATGGTGTCGGCCAGCACGAGTTGCGGCTTGTGGACCTGATCGAGCACTTTCATCTGTACAGCGGGGCTACTATTGGCCAGGAAGACGTGCGTGCTGTCGCGAAAGCTGGCAGGCAGCTCCGGGTTAAACGTGGCGAGTACGTTCAAGTGTACTTCCATCGTTTCCCGGCTATTCATGTTCTCGTGATAGCGGCCCTTCCAGTAGAAGGTCTTGCCGCCTTTTTCGGTTTGCAGTCCAGCCAGGTCGATGCCGCGCTCCTTCATCGATTCTCGATGAAAGTTGGGAAAGTCTTCTCCCACCACTCCCACCAGCCGGGGCTTCGTGAAGAAGCTTGCCGCCATGGACGAAAACATAGCCGAGCCGCCGAGGATGCGCTCGACCGAGCCATGGGGCGTCTCGATGGAATCAAATGCGACCGTGCCAACAACTAGGAGGGACATGCGGAACCTTTCACAGCGAAAGTAAACCATCATGTTACGCTGCTTGTGGCGCAGCACAAGGCCTACTCTACCACCACCGTGCCTTCCGTCGCGGTGCGGCGGCGGTAGCTTTCAAGTAAGCGCTTCGTCATCTGCCCCGGCTGGCTGTTGCCGATGGGCCGGCCATCCACCTGAATTACCGGGGCCAGTTCGCCCATAGTGCCGGTGCAGAACATTTCGTCGGCCCGGTAAACCTCAGTCAGTGTTAGTTGCTTCTCGCGACAAGGAATTCCTTCCGAATGGCAAATCTCTACTACCGTGGCCCGGGTGATGCCTTCCGGACAGGCAGACTCCAGGCTCGTTTGCACGAGGCCTTTCTCGACCGCGAATATATGCGTGGCATTCGTCTCGGCCACAAAGCCTTCGCGGTCGAGCATCAAGGCATCGTCGGCTCCGGCCGCATTGGCCTGTATTTTTGCCAGAATCGATTGCAGCAAATTGCAATGATGAATCTTCGGATCAAGGCAATCGGGCGGAAAGCGGCGTACGCTACTGGTGATCAGCGTGATGCCGCTGAAATCGTAAACCGGGTCCTTGAATTCCGCCAGCACGATGAGCGTGGGACCAGCCGTATTGAGCCGGGGGTCCATGCCAGAGGTGTATTTCACTCCGCGCGTAATGGTCAGGCGGATATGTACGCCGTCGCGCATCTGATTGGCCGCGAGCGTTCGCTTGATTTCGCGCGTGATCTCGTCGCGACTCGGAATCTGCGCAAATGCCAACGCCAGGGCCGAACTTCGAAGCCGGTCGAGATGTTCGGTGAGCTTGAAGATGCGGCCATTGTAAAGCCGCAGTCCTTCCCACACGGCATCGCCCCCCTGCACCGCGGAATCAAACGGGCTTACGCCAGCCTGATCACGGTGCACGAGCTTGCCGTTGATGTTGACGATGAGGTCGCGGTTCTTGGGATTGAATTGTTGGAGCATAATGTCCCGTCGCTTGCAGCTTAGCGGGAGTTGCCGCGTCGAACAAATACTATTGCGAGCACGATGATCAACAAAAGCGCCGCCGCCGAAGCTATCCAGAGTGTTGGCGGAAACCACGTCTTTTTGGCCGGTGCCGGCATATGCGACGCAAGATCGTCCTCCTGCACACCTCCGTCGGACTGGACGACGTACTCTTGGTGACCACTTCGATTGTCAGCCACCATCGACCCCGGAGGGAAATCGATTCTGAAGAGCTCGGCAGGCACAGGCTCATCAATCTTCATTTCTTGGATCTCGATAGTGTGGGTGGCCAAAAGCTTACCTTTCCACGAGTGTTCCTCGTGGCTCCAAGATTTTGGCAACCAACCGTATTTCTCGTCGTATCTGTTTTGGATGTTATAGACCGAATGATTCTGTTCCTCTTGCCCGCTACGAATACGGCGAAGGCAGAAGTCCCTTTTGGCGTCCAACCAAAATAGTGTCGGAGATCCACTTTTTGTCGGAACGGCGTACTGTTCACACGGTTCGTCGCCGATCCGTTCAGTCGTTCCGCTCGGTTGAAGCTGCGCCATCGTTGGCGAACTAAACATTGGGCTTAGTCCTCGAACTGATATATACAGTGGGATAAAATGCACGTCTCGCCCCAGGAACCCTCGCTCCATGCCGCCTTGGACGCTCGGTTTTCCGCCATACTCACTTTGGACGAGCATATAACCGGTGTTGCCGTCGAACGTATAGATCATGCTCTGTTTGTAAATGCGTTTGCCTCGGTCGTACCAACCCGGATGATTGTCCTCGATGCGAACGTTTTCTCCATTGATTACGATCCGATTTATCGACTCCACGCTCATGTCTTCTGGAGGAACCGGAGTAGACGGATTAGGATTGGACCGAGACGCGTCCGGAACTGCGCCCTTGGCATATGTTTCTGTATGCTTGAACCTCACGTCCAAAGTCTTGATTAATTCCTGGCGCTTGCGAGCGGCGGCGGCCGCCGGATCCTCGCGCTTGTCCTCGCCAGCAAAGGCAAGCATCGCCAACGCGATCGGCACGATTGCCAAACTGAGCGCAATAGATGCGCGCATGGTTACCCTCACTTTAGTCGCCGCTCGTACAGCTTCACGTAAATCGCATCCGCCTCCTTCAGCACGCGCCCCAGATGATGCGGCAGCGTGTCATTGCGTGGCCGGTAGGGCTCAAATGTCGTTGATTTCCACACGGCATCGTACCAGTACTTCGCCCAAACACCATCGGCGGGATGCGGCCCGGCTGTCCATTTCAACATGGCTGGCGTGAATTCCACGTTCAACGCCGCACACAGTTTTCGCAGCATCGTCTCTGGGCCTTCTAACACATCACGTGCGTCGATGACCGGCGGCGTGCGGCCGGTTTGCCTTTGAATCATCTCGAAGATTTCCAACTGCTGTGGTAGGCCCGTGTCTTCCAAGCGCGGGTTCGGCGTGATCTTTTGCAGCGACGCCAGCATTTCCCGTGGCGAACGAATGAGGAAGGCATGCGTAATCTGCGTCATCCAGCCGCGGTCGATGTTCGGCAATAGGTGATGGGCCATGTGCTTTTGGTAAAAAACCGTTTTCCCTTCGGGAATCGGACCCGTGAGCCAGACAACCACCTTGTGCCAATCCGGCTCATGCCGGCGAATGACCTCCTGCGCTCCCGGATGCGGCAAGCCGGTTTCCCGGAGATAATGGGCATAGAAGGGCTCGTCGCAAACGAACGCATCATGCCGGTTGCCCCAAGAGCGCATGAGGGCCGTGGAAATGTTTCGCGGCCCGGACCACATGGCAATGTGCATATTGATCACTCTCCTTGGGCCCACGGACTTCCGTCCGTGGGCTTTCATCACTGGGCTTATCCGCGTTCTATTTCGGAAATTGCAGTTAGCAATGGCAACCCTTGCCGCGCTCGCGCTTCCTGGCATTGCGCGCTTCCGGCTGCGAAATGCCGGCAAACTTCGGGCCGGGTGGCGTAAATGTCGTAACCGTTGTCGGTCCGCAAGAAGCAGCAGGTTTCCAAGAAGGGCAGCGGGTACGGTCGGTATTCCCACTGCGGCGTCGTCTGTTCGGTTGGTAAGCGCTGCCCATCAGCCCGAATTCGCGGCTCGCGCTGTGCATCGGCTGCCGAGGCGAAGATGGGGAATGTCTTGCAACAGGCGCCGCAACTATCGCAATTGAATGTATCCATTCGCTGTTCGCTATTTGGGAGTTTCACTGATGATTGATAGAATAGGACCCATACGGCTTATAGGACCGACATGTGTTGCACCCGGTGATATTGTTTCATGACCATCTCCAAAGGCTCTTTCGCCTTCGTCAGCCTCGGCTGCCCCAAGAACACCGTCGATTCCGAACGCATGCTGGGCAAGCTTGCGCAGGACGGCTACACCCTTACGCCTAAGGCCGATGGGGCCGACGTGGTGGTCGTGAATACCTGCGGCTTTATCGAGCCGGCCCGGCAGGAATCGCTGGGCGTGATCCGCGAGATGCTCGAGTTGAAGAAGCAGGGCAGAGTGGGGGCCGTCGTGGTGGCCGGCTGTTTGGCGGAGCGTAAGAAGGAAGAGCTTTTGCAGGAAGTCCCCGGCGTCGACTCCATCGTCGGCGTCTTTGGGCGCGAAGAAATCGTCTCAATCGTAACTAATGCCGCAAGACGCGGGGCGAGTGCAGCGAACCCCGCGAGTCTGGCCGAGCAGCGCAGCCGCTTCCGTCCGGCTCCGGTTCGCGCGCTGGAAGACACGGCCCGCTTGCGCATCACGCCCCGGCACTTTGCGTACTTGAAGATCAGCGAAGGTTGCGACCGGCTTTGCACCTTTTGTGCGATCCCCGCCATGCGCGGCAAGCACGTGACCAAGCCGATTGAAGAAGTGATCCGCGAAGCGAAGGAACTCGTGGCCGATGGTGTGCGTGAACTCATCGTGGTCGCTCAAGATACCACGTATTATGGCCTCGATCTTTATGGCCGCGTGCGCCTCGCCGAATTGTTGCGCGAACTGGAGCACGTGGATGGGCTCGAATGGATTCGCATTCTTTACGCATACCCGATGTACGTGACGCAGGAATTCCTCGACACGATGACCCGCTCGCGCAAGATCATTCCGTATCTCGATATGCCGTTACAGCACATCAACGACCGCATGCTGAAGCGTATGCAGCGGCGCGTCAATCGCGCTTCGACCGAGGAATTGCTAGCACGGTTGCGCGGCGCGATTCCCAACCTGGTGTTGCGGACCACCTTCATCGTCGGCTTCCCGGGCGAAACCGAAGCGGAGTTCGACGAACTGAACGAGTTCGTTCGCGCAGCCAAGTTCGAGCGCTGCGGCGTCTTCCCCTATTCGTTGGAGCCAGGAACTCCCGCCGAGCGCTTGCCGGAGCAGTTGCGGGAGGAGGTCAAACTCGAACGCCGCAATCGGCTCATGGAGACGCAGCAAGCCGTGGCTTTCACGTGGAGCCAGCAGCAGGTCGGCCAAGAGATCGATTGCTTAGTCGATGGCCCAGATCCTGAGGTGCCGGGCCACTTCCTCGCGCGCGGCATTGCCGATGCGCCGGATATCGACGGCGTAGTTCGCGTGAAGGGCAAGAACCTGCAAGCCGGCGATTTCATTCGCGTGAAGGTCACCATGGCGGACGGCTATGACCTCGCCGGCCGGGCGATCGGCCAGCCGTGGTAAGGATTTTGGAAGGGTTTACCACACGTGCGGTATCAATCGATACCGCACCCGCTGCATATACTCGACGTAGCCAGGCAGATCCCTTGCCAAAAGCTGCTCCTCATCCAACAAACGCCAGATCAAGGCCGGCAGCGCAACCAAAAATGCGAGCAAGCCCCAATACGAGCCCAGCGCCAGAGGTGCGCCGATAAAGATCAGCAAACCTCCCGCATACATGGGGTGCCGCAGAATGGCATAAGGGCCCGTGGAAATGACCCTTTGGTCTTGGGCAATCTCGACGGTTGCCGCCGCGAACGTATTGGCCCGGAAGACGAGAAACGTAATGAAGAAGCCCAGCGCCGTGAGAACGTCGCCGGCAATTTCCAGCCCCGGCGGCACATTCGACCAACTAAAGCGATGATCGAGAGCCGGCACGAGTAGGATGCCGATGAACGCGGCCGAAGCGAAAAGCATGATGATTTTCTGCCTTGTCTGTTTCTCGGCGGCCGGGCCACCTTTCATACGGCGTTGAAGCAACGCAGGATCTTTGATCATGACGTATAGGGTGATCAAAGACGCTGCGCCAAAATACACCGCTAGATAAACCCATCCTTGCCAATAGCGAACGGTACCGGCCGCAAGGAACAGCACGAGCCCCATGATGGCGGTCATTAAGCCAACTGCGAGGAATGGTTTCAGGCTTGATTTACTCATGGCGGCGACTCTTGCACATTGAAGAGCATTGAGGCCTTGCATCCGAACGGACATGGTTCTCTCCTCGCACACCAAATGGAAAGGCCGCAAACAGCGTTCCAATTGAACGCTTTCATCTTTCCATACAACAGACTTCGAGCAGGATTGCCCAAAAAGGAGAATCGATCAATGCGAGTTTTCCGTTGCTTGTGCGATTCCCTCATTCATGCACTAATTCTGCTGTCTTTCGGAATTTCCGCTTTGCTCGGTCTGCCGACGGCTTCTGGCGCCGAAGTCACGCTGCAAGGCAGCCTGGTTTGCAACGGCGCTTGCATGCCGGAGCCGAAGGGGGCGGATCACGTTCTCGCGCTGTTCGCCATCGATGGCACGGCCGAAGTACGTGCGGAAGTGGAGCGAATCGTAACGGTGCATTTTCCGGAGCAAGGCCTGGATGCCGACGGCGCGCAGAAATTGATGGACGAATTCAGCGCGCGGCTGAAGTATTACATCGCACCGGATAGCCCCGCGCTGAAGGATGCCAAGAACACCGGAGCCGGGCATTATTGCATGCCAGCGACCGCCAGTGCCGTCACGGGAACGATCAGCGAAAAGGAAGGCAAGAAATGGATTGCCGCGACGCGCATTGAGCCGTGCAAGCTAAAATACCCGGCCAAGATGCTGACGCCCGACAAGCCCTTCGTAATGCCGAGCCGCGAGCCTGTTGTACTGAAAATCGGCGACAAGCTCACGCTGCGCTGCGTGCAAATTCCGGTCGGTAAGTTCCTGATGGGCACGCCATTCTACATGTGGCCGTACCACGTCGAAGAGTATCCGCACCTGGTAACGCTGACGCAAGACTATTTCTTGGCCGAGATTCCAATTACTCAGGAAATATACGAAGCGGTGATGGGCAGCAATCCCAGCATCGTAAAAGATCCGCAGTTGCCAGTGCAGAACCCATTGTTTGCAGATACTCAGAGATTCTGCGACATCCTTTCAGAGAAGAACGGCAAGAAGGTCCGCCTGCCGACGAGTGCTGAATGGGAATATGCCGCCCGGGTGGGCACATCGAACCCGGCCTTCGCGGAGAAGTACCACGAGCAAAACAGCAGCGGTCCGGATGGCTACAAGTCGCCGCTCAAGGTCAAATCGAAAAAACCAAGTGCCTGGGGCCTGTACGACATGGCCAGTTGCTGGTGGGAGATCACCGGCGACAAGGCGATGTACCATGTGCGCAAGGCCGTGGTCGATCCGCACTACCCGCCGGGGGCGGAGATTGCCCGTAGCCAGCGCACCGGACGCGGGATCGTGAGCGACCGTTGGTCCATTTGTACACACGAGTTCATCACCGAGAAAGCAGATTATGCCGGCCAGAAATTCCGCGTGCTGGTGGAGATCGACTCCAAGTAGACAGGAGCGATTCTGTGCCGGAACTTTCATTCGGTTGGTTGTTGCTCATTTCTGTTGTAGCCGGCTTCGTGGGCGCCATGAGCGGCATGGGCGGCGGGGTGGTGCTCATCCCGGCCCTCACGCTCTTCCACATGCACATCAAGGATGCGATCGCGCTTAGTATCGTTTCCGTCATCGCCACGTCCAGTGGGTCGGCAGCCGCGTATGTGCGCGAACATCTCACGAACCTGAAGATCGGCATGTTCCTGGAGATGTTCACGATCATCGGGGCGCTGGTCGGGGCGGCCATCAGCCTGACGGCCGGGCAAGCGATGCTGTTCATTCTCTTCGGCGTGGTGCTGCTGGCGAGTGCTGCCACGCTCTTTTTTCAGCGCAACAGGGAATGGAAGCAGCCGGAGCACGTGGATGCCGGGTCGCGCTGGCTGGAACTGAATGGAAGCTACCACGACCAGGCTTCCGGCGAAGACGTGCAATACCAGGCCACACGGGCCTATCTGGGCGGCCCGCTGATGTTTGGAGCTGGGCTGATTGCGGGGTTGCTCGGCATCGGGGCCGGGGCGCTGAAAGTGCTGATTCACGATTTAGTTATGGGCCTGCCACCAAAGGTTTCGACTACCACAAGCAACCTCATCATTGGCGTGACCGCACTGGCTGGGACCAGCGTCTTTCTTGCGGCGGGCCGTATCGACCCCGGCAAAGCGGTGCCGATTATCCTTGGAGTCTCGGCCGGCGCCTTCCTGGGGACTCGGGTGCTGGTTCGGCTGCGGAACCGGACGGTGCGTCGGTTCTTTTTGATCGTGCTGCTGGTGCTGGGTGTAGAAATGATCGTGCGCGGCATTCGAGGTGAGCTATGAGCCGAGCCGATGCTGGAAACCAATCGGCCCAAGGTGGCCGTTTTGACATGCGCACGCTGGTCGGCTGGATTTTGCTGGCGGGCCTGCTGTCGAGCTTGGCATTGCTGATTGCGGGAACAATTTGGCAATACTTGAGTGCCGGCAAGCTGGAAGCAGAGTTCAAGCTTGAAGGGTCAGACCTTTACCACTACGCTGTATCGATTGCGCGCAGCGCGCTCGCCGGCCACTGGCGACCGCAAACGCTTATTGCGCTCGGCATCTGTGTGTTGCTCCTGACGCCGTATGTCCGCGTGCTGGTGTCTATGCTGTCGTTCTTGTTCGCGGAGCGGAACTTGAAGTACACGTTATTCACGCTGTTCGTGTTGTGTGTACTGACGTATACTCTATTCTTGCGCTAATCATCCCACTCAATCATTAATGGTTGAACAAAAACCCCGGGCTGTTGATGAGCGCCCACGCCAGGTCCTGCGCGCCGATGAGCCGGTCGTCGGTGAGGGCAGGTGCGTTCGCGAGTTCCTGCTGCAAGCGCTGTAGTTCGCCGTCGAGGCCACGGTAGTAGTTGGCCACCGCGGCTTTTTGATCCGGAGTGCGTTTGTCTAGCGGGACGGCAATCGCCTTCATCACGTTGGCCGGCAACTGGTCGCGCAGTGCCGGTTGCGGATGATTGGTCACCGACAGCCGGAACTTGCCCAGGTTGTGGTCCTTGCCGGGGAAGCGCTGATCCAGCGTGATGGTGAACGTGGTCCCATCCGAAAAGCTCACGGGCTTTTCGAACTGGAAGAGGGCGGTATGCGGCTTGCCTTCCTGCGGATCGATGGCCCAGCCAGTGGCCGGGTTGTTGTCGATGGCGCCACTCACATCCCAACCGGTTTGCGAAAAATCGGCCATTGCCTTGTCGAACTTCGTTGGCTTGCCGGGTCCTTTGTCGCCGGTCTTGTAAGCCGACACCTTGAACTCGTTCAGAACGAAGTTGCCGTTGCTGCCGGCCCGACCGGGGCCGTTCTTCGGCAAGCTTGGATCGGTGAGCGCTTCCAGGCGGAATGCGGTGATACCTTGAAGCTTACTGGTCGCGGTGATCGTGTAGATTTCCGGGAAGCCGTTGGTGCCGCCCGCGAGGACCGAGCCATCCGACTGCTTCGCAAGCGTGGCTCCGGCCTTGGCTTTCAATTCGCCGAGCTCCAACGGCGACCAGGTGATGGGCTGGCCGAACTTCTTTTCCCACTCCGCCTGTTTCGCGGGAAGTTGCGCTTCGTAAGCTTTGAAAGCCTCTTCTTTTTGCTTGTGCAGCGCTTGCAGGCGCGCGAAATCCTCACGCGAGGCATGCAGCGCCTTGATTCCTGCCTCTTGCTCTTCCGTCGTGGCTTTGCGGCTCATGATCATCAGGAACAATTCCTGCACGAGCTTGTTGTCGTCTTTCTCCTTTGCGACCAGCTGCGCGATCTTGTTCACCGGATCCTTCAAGGCATCGCCGACAATGGGGCCGTTAACCAGGTTCAGCACGGGTCCAAGCATCATGCTGTTGGAGCGCTCGCACTCGCAGGCGCTTTCGCGCGGCGGCTTGCCGAAGAGATCGAGGAAGCCGCCCGGAATCGGCACGTTCGAGTCGAGCAGTTGCGCGGCCCGGGCACCGGGCGGCAGGCCGGGAAGTTTCGGCATGGAGCCGGTTGCCTGGTGAATGGCGTCGAACAGCACCTCGGCCGGCAAGCGCCGAGCCATGGCATGTGAGTAGTTCAGATCGTCGTCGCTGTTCCATTGGTTAGTTTCAATGCTGTGCTGGTAGGCGCGCGACTTACAAATCAGCTTCACCAGGTGCTGGACATTGAAGCCGCTACTGATGAAATCGCTCGTCAGCTTGTCGAGCAGGGCCGGGTTACTGGGCGGATTGCCGGCGCGAATGTCATCAATGGGTTCGATCAAGCCGACGCCGAGAAGATATGCCCACAGCCGGTTGACGTAGCTTTTGGCGAAGTACGGGTTATCCTTCGACGTGATCCATTGCGACAATTGCTGCCGTCGCGGCAGATCCGCCTTGGGCATGTCCTTGTGCGTAAACGGGAAGGTCGGCTTGGCCAACTGCCCGGTCCGAATTTGCGTGACTTCGCCGTCCTTCTTGTCGAATACGATCTCGACCAGCGGCTTCGGCGCTTCTACGTCGGTGCCGCCAATCTTCTGGCCCTTGTAGGCCGGGTCTTCCTTCAGGCCAAATTGCGCAAAGAAGGAAGCCAGTTGATAATACTGGTCCTGGGTCCAGCGTTCGAACGGATGATCATGGCACTTGTTGCAGTTGAAGCGAATAGCCAAGAATAGCTGAGTGGTGTTTTCCATGGCCGAATCGGCATTGCGGAGCACCTTGTAATACGCGGCGGGCGGATTGTCGATGTTCGAGCCACTGGCGGTGAGGATTTCGCGGGCGAAATCGTCATACGGTAGGTTCTTGCCGATGGCGGCGCGAATCCAGGTGCGCAACGAGGTGGCGCCTTTTTCGCCAAGGAACTTGCGATTAACCTGAAGCAGGTCGGCCCATTTGTTTGTCCAGTGTTCGACATACTCTGGGCTGCCGACTAGCCGGTCGATCACTTCGTCGCGCTTCACCTTGGTGGGCCGGGCGTCCGCCACGAACGCGCGCACTTGTTCGGGCGTCGGCGGTAAGCCCGTGAGGTCGAGGTACACCCGGCGCAAGAAATCTTCGTCGGTGCACAATTCGCTGGGCAGAATCTTCATCCGCTTCAGCTTCTCGTACACGAATTCGTCGATGTAATTATTCGGCGGCACTTCATGCCAGGCGAAGCCGGTGCGGTCGCCCATGACGATGAGCGTGCTGGCGTCGTAATTTCCCTCATAGCGAGCGAGCATGGTGGCCTCGCCGCGGCGGACGCCCGTCACGAGAGCGCCTTTGTCCACCGTAGCGATTTCGGTGTTGCTGCTTTCGACAAAGGCCTCGGCTGTGACGTCGCGCACCGAGCCGTCGCTGTAAGTTGCCATGATCGTCATTTGCTGCTTCATTCCCGGCAAGGGTAGCACGGGTCCTTTGGGGCCGATTTCTATCTTCGCGACGCGCGGCGCTTTGGGGTCGAAGACCACGCCTTCGGCAATCCAGGTGCGGAGCAATTCGTAGTGCGGCTGGCCCGGCTGCATCAGCACGCCGCCGACGTGCGGCACGCCGCCGGACGGTTTGAGCAGCATCAAGCTCCGGTCGGGGGCCGCCCGGTTGAAACGCCGGCCTTCGAGATCGTCGATCAGCGAACGATAGTCGAGCAACGGGTCATAGCCGCGAAGGCTGAGTTTGAAGCCGTTCTTACCTTCCGCGGCTCCGTGACAGGTGCCGGCGTTGCAGCCGATCTTCGAAAGGGTCGGCATCACGTCACGCACGAAACTGACAGCATACTTCTCTTTTTGGCCTGTCACTTTCACAGGAATTTTCGCGGACTGACCAGCCAACGCGAACGTCAACTCACCCTGCCCGTCGGCCGCGGGGCGCACCTGGCCGGTGGGCGAGACTTTGACGCACGCGGGCGCGGTTATCGCGACCATGCGCGTGGCATCGAGCTTTTCGCCGGTTGCGAGGTGGGCCGTGATGAGCAACTGGCGATAGTCGTAGGGCTGCTTCAATTCCACGGAAGCCGGCGCGGCTTCCAGGCGAACGACTTGAGCGCCGGCGGGCAGCTTTTCCTGAGCCGGAAGCGCTTGGCCGAACAGCACCAGATTGCCGATTGCCAATACGAAAGCGCCATGGAGAGATTTCGCGTTCATCGGAGGTTCTCGTGAAAAAGCAAGCAAATCGCGTCCTAACGTTGATGCGGATCCATCACTAAAGCAAAACCGGGCAGTAGTTTGGTCGTGTAAGTCTCTTGGTAAGCCACGTAAATTGGCTTCTGCCAATTCTTACCACGACGGCGGTAGACGATCATGCTAGGCCGATCGGCACTTTCGCGCGGATCAACGATCCAGTATTCGCGAATGGACGGAATTTGCAAATAGAGATCGACGTTTCGGTCCAAATCTTTCCAGGCATTATCTTCCGAAATAATCTCAACGACCAGAATTGGGCTATAGTCCCGCCAATCCAATTCGTCCCACGGCAGGTGGAGCGGTAGGTCGCGGTATGCAGCAATATCTGGTTCTGGGCAAGTTGGCAGATCCACCTCGCGAATGACGATACGCGGCGCGGTCGAAACATAGTTGATGATTTCAGGATGCGACCGTTTGTAGGATCTCAATACTTCGCTTAACCAATCATCCAATAAGTCGTGCGAAGTCCTTGGTAGCGCGGCCACTACGATTGTCCCGTGAATCAATTCATATTGGTAACCCTCCTGCCACGGGGCCGATGCAAATTCTTCGTAGGACATTCGCCGGCCGTGGCATTCCGGTCCATAGGTGCGGGATCGAGTTGTTCGGGCCACCATCGACATCAGAACTTCCTTATTTCGTTGCTGCTTTGGCGCTGATCGGCACCGGCACAAACTCCTTAATCAACTTCCCGGTCATCGGATCGTTGATTCTTACGACGCCGTCAAAGCCGGCGCTGGCGACGGCCTTGCCGTCGGGCCGCCAGGCGACCGTGTACACTCCACCGCGTTCGCCCTCGAAGGTGCTTACGCGCTTACCGTCGTTGGTTTGGTACACGCGCACTTCGCCGCTGCCATCATTACTGCTGCCGGCCGCGAACAAGCTGCCGTCTTTGTTAAACGCCAACGCATAAATGCGGCCCGGCATCTTTTCGAATTCGCGAATCTTGTTGGCATCGTCGCCGATCACGCGCTTGCTTTCACGATGCATTTTGTAGAGCCGGGGTATGCCGTCGGCCCCGCCGTTGAGCAGTTCGTTGTACAACTGCTCGCCGCCGCCGGTTTCCAGGTCGCGCTTCACCATCTTGCGCTCGGCCAGCGGCCGCAATGCCACCGCCCCCAGGCCGCCCTTAAGCGCGCCGGGCGTGATGCTGGTGACATTGTCGATGAAGCGCTGGGTGGAAACTTCCGTGAGTTTCATGCTGCGGTCGCGGCTGACGGAAACCAGGAATGTGCCATCGAGCGAAAATGTGGTGTCGAGCACCCAGTCGTTGTGCGCGCCCTGGAAGAGCACTTGCTGGCCGGTTTTAGCATCGACGGCCCGGAGCGTGTTGTCATCGCAACCAAAGGCGATCTTGGAGCCATCGGGCGACCAGCTTACACCGTTGATGGTGTCGAAGGTCATCGGCACGGAAAGCTTCAATTCTTTCTTGGCGACGTTCCAAAGCTGGATTTCCCCGAACCGGCCAGGGTTGCCGCCCGTGACCGCAAGCGTCTTTCCATCCGGCGAAAACGCAAGGGAATTGATGCGCTCGGAGGTGCCAATGAGCCGGGCGACAATTCCGGAGCCATCGGGCTTGTGCAGCAGCACTTCGTGATAGCCCGAAACGGCCAGGAGGCTTCCGTCTGGCGAAAACTGCACGCACGTAATCACGGGCGGCAGATCATAAACCGGCGGATGCTCGTCGTCGATTTGGACTTTGCGGACGGAAGCCGGAGTGTCGTCCTCGGCGCCTTCGGCGATCCATTGCTTGATCTTGTCGATCTGCATCGGCGCCAGCGGCTCTTTATCTTTGGGCATGGCGGGCGGCTTGCCGGCTTGCGGTAGCAGCTGGTGCAGCAACAGGCTCGCCTCGGGTTTGCCCTTCACGATGGGATCCTTGCCCGTATTGCCCTTCTGGAACATCTCGCCGTAATCGGTCAGCACGTACCCGCCCTGAGCCTTGGCCGCCTGATGGCAGCCCTGGCAATGGATTTGCATGATTGGGCGAATGTCTTTGTAATAGCTGACCTTCGCCTTTGGGGCGTCCTTGGCCGGCTCGGCAGCGACTAGCGGCGATAGCACCGCAGCGGCAATTCCAAGCGCCAACAAATGACGAAGCCACGTCATGGAGAGGTTCCTCAGCACAAATACAACAGGAAGGCAGAAGAGTTCAGCGGCGGGAGTGCAACCCTGATATTGTGCCAGAGTGAGCATGCCAAGGCAAGGACGGGATGGGAAAAAGCCGGCCGCCGGCGCGTTTCGTTTCCGTTTCACGTAAACACACACTCCCCCCATGAAACGAAACCATTTTTCGTGAAATCAAACCGATTTTTGAATGACAAATGAACAAACGTATCCTATACTTGATTGGCCGATTCTTCCGGCGCCCCGTTCATGGCGGCCGAGATCGGCCGGGCACGTCTCGGGCCCATTTTCACTTTCCCTACTTACCAGGTCATCATGTCCACTCCGCTTACGATTCTTGCACCCCATGAATGGCACGAACAAGCCACTGCCGAATGGCTTTGGCACGGATACCTAGCGGCCGGCAACATCACGCTGCTGGCCAGCCAGTGGAAAGCCGGCAAGACCACCTTGCTGGCCGCACTCCTGGCGCGACTCCAAACGGGCGGCGAGTTGGCCGGACTCGCTGTAAAGCCGGCGCGCGCAGTGGTGCTTTCCGAAGAAAGCCCGGCCCTGTGGCAAATGCGGCACCAGCGATTTCACTTTGGCGACCACATTGGCCTGGTCTGCCGGCCCTTTCGCGGCAAGCCGACAAATGAGGAATGGGCCGCACTCATCGACCAGCTCGCCGAACAGCACGCCACCGCCGGTCTCGATCTGCTCGTCATTGATCCGCTGATTTCCTTCCTGCCGGGCCGCAGTGAAAACGACGCCATCATCATGGCCGAAGCGCTGCTGCCCCTGCAGCAACTGTTGACGCAGGGCATGGCCGTGCTGATTCTGCACCACACGCGCAAGGCGACCTCCGCCGACGGCAAGATGGCGCGGGGCAGCGGCGCGCTGGCGGGCTTCGTCGATATTCTGATGGAAATGCACTGGTATGGTTGCTCCCAGTCGGCCGACCGCCGGCGGCGCATTCAGGCGTGGTCCCGTTATTCCGAGACCCCGCGCCAATTGATTCTCGAATGGACCGAAGACGGCAACTACCTGGCCCGCGGCGAGGAGGAAGACGAAAACTTCCGCGGTCACTGGGAATTACTACACCGCGTGCTGGCGCAGGCGGAACGCAAACTCACACGCGACCAGATTGCCCAGCGCTGGCCCGAGGGAGAGGAAACTCCGGCACGCATTTCGCTCTGGCGCTGGCTGAGCCGCGCCGTGGACGAGGGCCGAATTCAGCGCAGCGGCACCGGCCACCGCCACGATCCCTACCGCTACTGGCTGCCGGAGCGCGAGGCGGAATTCGGAGTGAGCCGCGGGCTGCTGGACTTGCCTCCGCTGGAAGGGTTGGGGTGAAGAAGAGGGTTTCTGTAGAATTGACATACATCAATCGTATCAAGTAAAATGATTGATACAGGTGCACTCCTAAAGCGGAGACTTCCGTGCCGCCATTGACTGACGCTGACCGGCTGTTGGCGTACCGGGATGCGTTGGCGAACTGGTCCGTCACCGATTACATCCAGTTTGATTTGACGGAAGAAGCCTTCCGCTGGGTGCAAAGAGAGTTGACCAATCTCACGCTAAAAGAGATTGGTCGGCTGATGCATGGGCACGTCGCGGCTGGTGGAGAAATTGACGAACAAGCGGAGCGGCGACCCGAATGGTTGGGCCTCTACGAGTTCCATCATGATCTGCGAATAACGATTCAGGGGAAGGAAGTTTATATTGAGAGGCGGCTGCATTACCGGCTGCCGGTGCTTCCGGACGAATCTTGGGTCCTGGTGGTGAACATCCATGAATGCTGATCAAAAAAGATCGAACCAGCCGGTTGGGGCACAACGGGCTTTTCCGTGGCGCTGCCGCCATTGCGGCAAGATGGAAGTGGAAATGACCAGCATGCCCTTTGAAGGCGAAGTCCGACACGATGGTCGCTTATACTCGTTTGCTATTCCAAAGCTGGCGATTCCGGTTTGCCGCAACTGCGGCCAAAAAGTCTTCACGGAAAAAGTCGAAGAGCAAATTCAGGCAGCGTTGCGAGCCCATTTGCACTTGCTTACCCCGGAAGAGATTCGTTTCGAGCTGGAACAACTGGAAATGACACAAAAAGATGCAGCGGACCAAATCGGAATCGCTGAAGAGACCCTTTCGCGCTGGCTCAACGGAGTGCAGATTCAGTCGCGAGCCATGGACAATCTGCTGCGGTTGTTTTTCACATCTCAAGAAGTCCGCGCTTCGCTGGCGACCATCGCTGGCCAAGGCATTAAGTCGCGATGCTGAGAATGGAGCGTCCTTGCCGGTAGAGGGATTGGGGTGAGCGGGGGTATGCGGCGAGTCAACGTGCCGTAGGCGAAGTGGCAGGGTCGCTGTGCGGATTCCCGTTCAAATCCCGAAATGCCTCTGTTACTCCCACGTATTCGTCGATTTCACCGCGCAAGCGTTGAATCTCATCGATTATAGGTTCCGACTGCATTCGGTAGCGGTCGGGATGCATTTTCCCCTTTTGCTTGTGCAAGTCGGCCATGGCAGTTTCCAATTTGGCCAGAGCCAAACGCGTGCTGTCGAGTTGTACGTCGCTGTGGATCATAACTTAACCCTCAACAGTCCCTTGCGCGGGCGATTCGTTGCCTGGGCTGGATCATCTGGGCGAACCTGGCAAAAGAAAGCAACCTACGCATTGTACCGGTCGGTGCCTACTTTTGCGGCAAACAGGTCACAAAAACTGCGGAGGCCCGAAAATGGGAGAGCCGCTGGTTGTCTGAATGGGCCGCCCTACAATCGACCTCACTCCAACTCCCCTCGAGGACCGCCTACGATGGCCGCGCCCGACAAAGTGCTGCAACTCGTGAAGCTCTTCGAAGACAACTCCGATGATTACCACGCCGAGGCGTTCAAGGAAGCGGAAACGCGCCAACAGTTCATCAATTCGCTCTTCAAATGTCTCGGCTGGGACATGGAAAATGAAAGCGGCGCGGCCGAGAAGTACAAAGACGTGGTCCACGAGGCGGCCATCAAGATCGGCACCGCCACCAAGGCGCGGATTACCTCTTCCGCTATGGCGAAGCCGGCAAATTCTACTTGGAAGCGAAGAAGCCGGCGGTGCGGCTGAAAGATAACGCTGATGCCGCCTATCAGCTACGCTGCTACGCCTGGAACGGCAAGCTGCCGCTGTCCATCCTCACCAACTTCGAGGAGCTCGCGGTTTATGATTGCCGCATTCGGCCGCGCAACGGCGACAAGGCTTCGGTGGCTCGTACCCTCTACCTCTCCTTGAGGGAGTACGCCGAGCGCTGGAACGAGATTGCCGATGTCTTCTCGAAAGAGGCCATCAAGAAAGGCTCGTTCGACAAATATGCCGACACCGCGAAGAAGAAGCGCGGCACCGCCCCGGTAGACGCGGCACTGCTCGACGACATCGAAAAATGGCGGCTCGACCTGGCCAAGAACCTCGCCCTGCGCAATCCCAAGCTCGACCAGCGCGAATTGAACTTTGCCGTGCAAATGACCATCGACCGCATCGTCTTCCTGCGCCTGTGCGAAGACCGCGGCATCGAGGATTACGGCCAGCTGCGCGATCTGTGCGAAGGTGAAGACATCTACGACCGGCTCAAGACGCTCTTCCGCAAGGCCGACGACCGCTACAACTCCGGCCTCTTCTACTTCAAGGCCGACAAGGAGCACGGCGACGACAAGCCCGATGAAATCACGCCGAAGCTCCAGATCGAGGACAAGCTGCTCAAGAACACAATCGATGAACTCTATCCGCCGCAAAGCCAGTACGACTTCTCGGTGCTGCCGGTGGAAATTCTGGGCCAGGTGTACGAGCAGTTTCTGGGCAAAGTGATCCGCCTGACGGCCGGGCATCGGGCAATCAGGTGGAAGACAAGCCGGAGGTAAAGAAAGCCGGCGGCGTGTATTACACGCCGGCGTATATCGTGGATTACATTGTGCGGCATACGGTGGGGAAGTTACTCTCGCAGAACGCAGCGCTCCAGTCCGAGCACGCAGCGCAAGCAAGTGCGGCGCCCCCCCGCACTTGCTTGCGCTGCGTGCTCGGACCCCGCTGCCTGCTCGAAACTCCGCATCCTCGATCCCGCCTGCGGCTCCGGCTCCTTCCTGCTCGGCGCCTACCAGTACTTGCTCGACTGGCACCGCGACTGGTACGTGCGCGACGGGGCCGAAAAGCACGCCAAGGAAATCTACGCCGGCCCCGGCGGCGTCTGGCGGCTGACCACCGCCGAGAAGAAGCGCATCCTCAAGGCCAACATCTACGGCGTGGACATCGACCCGCAGGCCGTGGAAGTGACCAAGCTCTCGCTGCTGCTGAAGGTGCTGGAAGGCGAATCGAAGCAAACGCTCGAACGCCACCTGTACGCCGGCTTCGAGCGCGCCCTGCCGGACCTGGCCAACAACATCAAGTGCGGCAACTCGCTCATCGGCCCGGATTTCTACGACGGCCAGGACCGCAGCCTCTTCGACGACGAGGAGAAATACCGCATCAACGTCTTCGACTGGAACGCGAATTTCCCGAAGATCATGAAGGCCGGCGGGTTTGATGTGGTGATTGGGAATCCGCCGTATGTGCGGATCCAGAGAATTTCCGAGGAGGAGGCTCGCTATATCTACCGGAGATTTGAAGGTCCGACAAGCAAAGTCGATTTATCATTGGTCTTCTTGGAGCGGGGTTTGCAACTTACGAGATCGGGTGGCTTTGCCGGATTCATATGCACTTCACAGTGGCTGAGCACCAATTATGGTGCAAACATGCGCAGGATGCTGCGCGACGGCCGCCTATTAGAAATAGTGGATTTCGGAAGTCTGCCGGTATTTCAGTCCGCGAGCACCTATCCTGCCAATTTCATATTGAGCCCTACCCGCGCTGTCATGCTCAAACACAAGCGAATTAACTCGCCCGGGCAACTCAACCTCACCGATATCGAGGCGGTCGAGTCGACGGATTTCCCCGTGGAGCGCCTGCCTGACGGACCTTGGAACTTCTCTACCGTGAACCTTGTCGAGTTGCTACGCGCGAGGAATGTACCGATCGCTCCCCTGAGTACTTTTGGCAAAGCCTATATCGGAACAAAGAGCGGCATGATAGCAGCCTTCGTCGTTTCGCTGGCAGATGCTAAGAAGCTCAAACTCGAAAGAAAACTCCTATTGCCGTACGCAATGCGCGGCGGGGACATCGAAAGGTATAGTGTGACGAAGCCCGGGTGCTTGATCATTTACCCATACCGGGAAGGGCAAGACGGCACTCCAGAATTGCTGGCCGAATCTGAATTGCGTTCCGGCTTTCCGAACGTTCATAAACACCTATCCGCCTATAAGGACGATTTGCGCCGGCGAGAAGACAGCCGGCGCCTTTACGCGACTGGCGCTGACTGGTACCGCCACTTGCGCGCTGGCTCCTACTATCACATTCACGCTCAAAAGCTCGTGCTGCGCGGTATCGCCAAAACATGTAGGGTTGGCCTTTTGCAGCCAAATACAGCCTTCGACGGTGCTCGGTGTCCCGCGATAATCATCGAAGATGCGAAATCCCACGAATTGAATTACTTTCTAGGCCTAATGAACTCTCGGCTGGTCAGCTATGTCTTGAAAGGCCTTTGCCCTCCCAAACTCTCCGGCTATGTAGAGTTTAGCGCCAAGGGCGTCTCACAAGCCCCCATCCGCGTCATCGACTTCTCCTCCCCCGCCGACAAATCGCGGCACGACCGCATGGTGGCGTTGGTGGAGCAGATGCTGGAGTTGCACTTGCTGGCGCAGCGTGCTCGGACGCCGAGTGATCAGGCGGCGCTGCAAGCGCAGATTGACGCCACCGACCGCCAGATCGACGCGCTGGTATATGAGCTTTACGGGCTGACGGAGGAGGAGATTCGGATTGTGGAGGCGGGGAAATGATATAACACGCGCAGCTGCGTGCATTCCGAGCACGCAGCGCAAGCAAGTGCCCGACGGGTTCGCACTTGCTTGCGCTGCGTGCTGAGGCGCTGTGTGTTGGGAGCAAATTCTCATGACTGTAATTGCATACCACCTCATATGGACAACTTACGGCACCTGGTTACACGGGGACGAGCGGGGTTGGGTGCAGTGGGGCGAAGCCGGCGTCAAGCCACCTGACCCGGAGCGCGAGCAAAACATGCGGGAGCGTATGAAAGAGCCGGCCGTGATATTAACCGAAGAACAACGCGCGCTCGTGGAAAAGACCATTCGCGATCATTGCCGAATTCGTGGCTGGGTCTTGCATGCGGTGAATGTGCGGTCCAATCACATATATGTCGTCGTGGCAGCCGAACGCGATGCTGATGAAGTGATGAATCAATTCAAGGCCTGGTGTTCGCGGAAGCTATCCGATGCAGCCGGTCTTGTCGCGAAAGTGGCGAAAAAGGCCGGCCGGCGGCACTGGTTTACCGAAGGCGGAGACAAGCGATTGATCGAGTCGGAAGAGTATTTGGCCAATGCCGTGGTTTATGTTCTTGAGCGGCAATGAGCACGCGGCGCAATAAGCACGCGGCGCAATAAGCACGCAGCGCAATAAGCACGCGGCGCAATAAGCACGCAGCGCAAGCAAGTGCGTGGGCAGATCGCACTTGCTTGCGCCGCGTGCTCATATACACCAGTGTCATCCCTTTCTTCAATCTCGGAGCACCTTCATGATTCATCGCCTGCATCTTTTCGTCGTTGCCGGTTGTTTTTTCTTCGTTCCGTTCTTCGCCTATGCCGAAGTTCCCGGCGGGGCGAATGGCGGCTTGCTCGGCTACGTGAAGAAACCCGACCCCACCTTCTCCTGGAAGCTCAAAGACACCCAGGAAAGCGCGCAGGGCAAGGTGTACAATCTCGACCTCGTCTCGCAGACCTGGCAAGGCATCGTCTGGAAGCACCGGCTTCAGGTGTATCAGCCGAAGGATGCGGTGCTGGCTGACACCATGCTCATCTACAACACCGGCGGCGGGCCCAGCACTTCCAACCAGGTGCTGGCCCTCGAACTGTCGCGGCGCATCGGTCACCCCATCGCGTTCCTGTTCGACATCCCGAACCAGCCGATCTATGGCAAGACGGAAGACGGCCTGATTGCCGAGACCTTCGTGCGCTTCCTTGAAGGCGGCGGCAAGGATGATAGCTGGCCATTGCTCTTCCCAATGGTCAAGAGCCTGGTGCGGGCGATGGACGCGCTGCAAGCATTCAGCGACAAGGAATGGCAGAAGCCGCTCAAGCAGTTCGTCGTCACCGGCGGTTCCAAGCGCGGCTGGACATCGTGGCTGACTGGCGCGGCCGACGAACGCGTGAAAGCCATCGCTCCCCTGGTCATCGACACGCTGAACATGCACCCGCAGATGAAGCATCAACTGGAAATGTTCGGCCAACCCAGCGAACAGATTCACGATTACGTCGAACGCAAACTCGTGCCGGCGCCCGATACGCCGGAAGCGCAAAAACTATGGAAGATGATCGACCCGTATTTTTATCTCGAACGCCTGAACAAGCCGAAGTTGCTGGTCAACGGCGGCAACGATCCGTACTGGACCGTCGATGCGCTGAACCTGTATTGGGACGACTTGAAGGGCGACAAGTACGTGCTCATCGTGCCGAATGCCGGGCATGATTTGCGGCAAGTGACCAACGGCACGAAGGACTTTGCCAATCGGGCGGTCGCGGCCATTTCGGTCTTCGCCAAGTCTCAGATTGAAGATAAGCCTTTGCCGAAAATGACCTGGCGGCATGCCGATGTCGCCAATCAGCTGCGCCTGACAATCACGACCGATACCAAGCCGAAAGCCGCCCGGCTCTGGGTCATCGATTCCGATACGAAAGACTTCCGCAAATCGACGTGGAAGGAAAAAGAGGCAGAGATCGGGCCTGACGGCAAGCTGATTCTCGGTTTCGTGGAGCCGCCGGCGAAGGGATTTCGTGCTTTCTTCGGTGAAGCAGAGTACGAATGCGAAGGCGGCAAATGTTCGCTCTCCACGCAAGTGCGGGTGGCGGGAGGGAAGTAGACAAATTCGTGAACCCGCAGCGCAAGCGAGGGCGTAACGGTCTCTCCCTTGCTTGCGCTGCGGGCTCATAAAGTGAGATCTCCATGTCAAACGAATCGAACCCGACGACGGGAGGCACCCATTCCGGCCAGTGGGGACTCTCCGCGCTGCTCATCGGCGCGCTGGTGATCGTCCTCTTCCCCATCATGGTGATGTCGTTCTTCGGGGCGATGGCGGGCGCTGCCAACAACGACTATCTGCAATCGAGCGACCTGGATCTCGGCGTGACCGCCACGGAAGCGTCCACCGGCGGACTTTTGGGCCTGGCAATCTTCGCTTTGGTCTGCGGCATTGTTGGAGTTATCTCCACCTTTCTTCGCCGGCAGCCGTTAGGGCTTGCAATGGGCGGGACTGTGGTTGCCATCGTGGCCGTGATTGTGGCGATCATTCTGGTGATCATCGCGTCGAAATGTATAGACTGGACGCGCGATTTTCAGAAGCAGCGCTTCAGCCCGAATTGGAAAAAAGGTCCGCCGATTCAAATCCGGCCATGATTAGGAGCGTTCGCAAAGATAGCGGTAGGAAAGCAGCACGCCCAGGCCCCAAATCGAGCAGCCGGCAAGCGCCGGCGTGAGATGCCACCAATCGTGGTAGCCCACCACGATATGCACGCCGATGGCACAGATGTATGCCGGCAAGCCGGCCGCGAGGTACATGACCCAAAGCCACCGCCGGCCTGGGCCATAGCCGCGCCAGGCCGACCAGGCCATGGCGATGCCGCTGGACAGCAGCATGCCGCCGAAGGTGGCGCGATCGTGGGCCACCAGGGGAAGCAATCGCGGATTGGCCCAGGTGATCGCCTCCGCCGTCGTGTGCATGAAATGCAGATCTTCCGGCACAAACACGGTCGTGCAACCCACGCTGGAGATGATGGCACCAGCCAGGCATAATGCCACGCCATGTGCCACCAGCAACCATTGACCTAGCTTTGCCAAAAGCGGTTGTTTCGCATAGGTCCTTTCGGTCGTAATGGTCCGATCGTGCGATCCCAGGCTGCCGAATAAGGTCAGCAACAAGAAAGGAAACAAAATCGCGGTTACAAAGGCGTGAAACGGATCGAAGTAGCCGAAGCCCAGAAACAGAAAAAAGCTCGCGAACCCAGCGAAGGCCGAGATCAGCACGGCCTGCCGGGCCCCGGCATAGCCAAAGCGAATGCCGAAGACCGAAAGCTGCACATACAACACGCCCACGCCGATCATGGTGCCGGCCAGTGACACACGGTCGTGGGCCATGAATGCCAGGAGGCGCGAATTGACTTCGATAAGCTGCTGCCGCGTCATGCCCACAAACTGCTCGTCGTATGGCAGCACTACGCGGGTGGCGGCGATGACCAGCGCCAGAATCCCGCCGCCGAGCATGCCCGAGCCCATGAGCATGGCCCAGAACCAACTCTGCTGCGTGGCGGGGGATTTGACCATGCGGAAATCCTAGTTGAATTGAGCCGGGAGCGCGAGCGACCGGATGTTGGACGTCCAACATCCGGTCGCTCGCGCTCCCGGCTCCGATCTCCCGGCTCCGATCACTTCTTCCCCATAAACTCTTGCAGCATGAACTGGTAGTAATTCCCGTTGCTCGGGAATGGCTTCTCCCAGTCGGCGGCGTCTTCCACAAAGGCGAAGCGCGCCCCTTGCGCTTGTTCCGGCGAAAGCTGGAAGGTGAAGGTGAACACGCCGCCTTTTTCCGTTTTCTTGACCGCAGGCGGAACAACTGCCTTGCCATCGACCACGACTTCCAGCCAGCCGCCGGGGGCCGATGCTTTCGTCGGGTTCACGATGGTCCCTTTGATGTCTTTGATCGTGATTTCAAATTCCTTCATCTTGCCCACGTCTTTCACTTTGACCGTGGCCGTGAACGGCATCTTGTCGATGTTCGCCGGAGTCACATCGTGATTGACGCGCTTGGCGAAAGCTGAGCCATCAATGACCAGGAACCCTGCGGCAATAATCGGGAACAAGAAACGCTTCGTTTTCATTTGTGCCTCACTTTCCTGATTGGACTCAAGGGCGAGTTAGCGCCCCCAATTATGGGGACGGCCGCCGCGTGCGTTTGGATTTCCAGAAAGTGGGGCAAACGGAATGTCATTAGCCGGAATGGAACCGCAATATTTGACGTCGGTTAACCGGCCAATTTACTGCGGCCGGAGATCGATCTTTTGCCCGGTGCCGTCGATGGTGACTTCCAGCTTCGAATACTCCCAGTTGTTGTTGACCACCTTGCCCACGACGTGCACATTGCCGGAGCCCTTCGGGCCAGTGAGAGGAACGGTTAGGTCGGCATCGCCACTTTTGACGCCGTTGTTGTTCGTCTGGTTGACCGAGCCATTCATCATCCAGCCGGCTTCGACCGGGTTGCCGAGCGCGGCCTGCACGGCCGGGTCTGCTTTCGCTTTGTTGACGGCATCGGTGTAAGGCTGCGATGTCTTGATAATGTTCAATCCCATGTAGGCGATTCCGCCCACCAGCCCGCCGCATACAGCGATCACTACCAGGCACCCGATCGGCAGGCTCCAAAACCAGTTGCGGGCCAGCCAGCCTTTTCGTGGACGCGGGGCCTCTTCGCGAACGTAATCATCCTGTGGGTCGTAGCTCATGGAATTACCTGGTCAGTGGTCAGTGGTACAACGCATTTATGGCCACAAGTGCAATTCGCCGTTCGCGCCTGCTCATTTGATGACTTCAATATCACCTTGTCACCTTGTCACCTTGTCACGCCATCAACCGGTCGCCTTGCCGTCCTGCCCCGTCACGGCATCCAACAGCTCGCGCAGGTCCTGCACGAGGCGAATGCAGTGTTGCACAGCTGCGGGGCCGTGGCGAAGGGCCAGCACGCGCACGGCTTCGGCCAGTTTCAATGAAGTTTCAGAATCGACGGCCGGCTCGACGGCTTGGGCCAGGCCCTGCCGGAGCTTGTCCATGACCTCGGTGGGCGGCGGTTTTTCCAGCGCTGGTTCACTCGGCAATGGGGCCGAAGCAAGTTTTTCAGTCGCTTGCAAGGCGGCCTCAATAGCGCCGAACAAAAGTTGATGATCCTGCCGCTCGGCCAGCGCTTGCCGGAGAATTTCACCACCGAAATCCGCAGCAGCCAGCGCGATGCGGCGATCATCGACGGTGAATTGCTTGTCGAAAAGCTCCATGACCACGTGCAGCCCCGGCCCGACTTGGAGCGGCGCGGCCAACACCGATTTGTGATTTTTCTCGAAGGGTTGAAACTCCATGGAGCCGGCCGCTTCTTCCAGCCGGTTCATCAGGCACGGCTCCTGCATGCTCACGGCCGTGGCGGCAATCGTGTTGGCGAATGGAACGAGTTTATCGGGCAGAGCAGTTCCGTTGGCGTCGTAGGCCAGGTAGCGTTCATCCGCAGTTCCGTCGCTCAGAAAGCGCACCACCAACACGCCATCGACCGCTCCCGTAGTGCGCAGCACAAAGCGGAACAGGCTGCCGATGGCTTGCGGCAACGGCACCGGGTTGTTGAGGGCGGAGGTCGCTTGCACGAGCGGCAGAATCTTCTCCACCGCGGTGCGGAATTCCTTCAAGCTCTGGTTGAATGCGCGCTGCCGCTTGGCCGGGATGATTCGCTCCAGTTGCTTGCGCACGGAAGCCAGGAAGGTATCGCGATTCAGGTCTTGGTTCTTGTCGAGATAATCGCGCACGCCCATGCGCAGGGCATCGAGCGGCGTGGCCTGATGGGCGAAGCCGGTGACCAAAATCGCGACGACATCGGGATGGAAGAGCGACAAGTCTTCGAGTAGTTGGAGGCCGTCGGATCCGGAGCCGAGGTTCCAATCCAGAATGGCGAGGTCGATCGGTTGCGAATTCGCGTGTTTGAGGGCCGATTCGGCATCGCCGGCCACCAGAAGCCGGCAATCGAGCCCACTGTGCGAAAGCCAGTCGGTGAACGTGCGGCGGACCGGCTCTTCGTCATCGACAATCAGAATGGTTTCGCTCATACGCTGGTTAAACTACGCACCAACTGCGCTTCTTGCCAGGCAGATTCATAGTCGCGTCGGAGTAAGTGCCAAACCGCTCGCAAGCGATGCAAGTCTGGGCCATTTTGGGCGATTTCGGCCTCGTCAACATGATAGGCCGCAGCCTTCAGATCGCGCTGCGCGAGAGCCCCCTTTGCCGCGGCGACGTGATAATCGCGCTGCGCCTGAACCGCCCAACAGAGGGAGAGGTCCGCCTTGCAGCGCCGGCAAGCCGATGGCTGCTCATTCACGGCACGACAAACAGGGCAGGTGAGGGACACAAACTCTCCGCTAATCATGGTTGTTGCGAATGTCGGCCCCTCTTGAGGCCCGGAGGGCCGGCAGTCAATAGCCAGTGGCGTCAGCCCCTGGGAACAATGGTGATGATATGGGAGGCCCGAAGGGGCGACAGTGACTCTCGCCCCTTCGGGGCTCGGGTCGTTTACATTTCTTTACCAGGGGCTGACGCCCCTGGCTATTAACTTCCGCCCCTTCGGGGCTGATGTTCTTTTTCTATTCAACTTGCAGCCGCAAGGCCCCGGGCAACATGCGCACTTCGATATTCCGCACGCCGTCTTCGGGATGACAGAGGAATTCGCCATCCAAATGCACGCGCAGCGGCGACTCGGATTCGATCTTCACCGAGCGACAGCGTCCGAGCCAGACTTTCGGATGATCGGTCGGAATATTCCCCGTGGCCATGTTTGGCAATTGCCGGAGCAATTCCCAACGCGATAATGGACCGGCCTGAAGATAATCAAACAGGCCATCGCACGGGTCGGCATTCGGCGTGAGCGGGAAGCCGCCTTCGCGCTTGCCGATGTTGATGGACAGGGCCAGCGTGGGCGCTTCCCGCATTTGCTCATCGAAATGAATCTTCGTTCGTGGGCTCACGAATTGCCGCCGCATTGCCTGAAGGATGCCGAGGCCATACAGCGGCATGCCGCGCAGCCAGGGGATCTTGCGGGCTTCGACGGTCACCGCTCCGTTGAAGCCGAGCCCCATGCCGTTGACGAAGTAGCGCTTGACGCCGAATTCGGTTTCCGCGACACCCACGTCGACGTTGCGAATGACCGCCTCACCGCGCAGGTTTTTCCAGGGTTCCTTGATTCCGAAGTTGAAGGCGTAGTCATTCGCGGAACCGACAGGCCAAATGCCCATTACGACATCACCCCGGCCGGCTTCCATGATTCCGTTGGCGACTTCATGCACCGTGCCGTCGCCGCCGGCGGCGATGATGGTGCTGAATCCTTCCTCAACCGCCTGGCGCGCTTGGGCGGAACCGGAGCCGGGTCCCGTCAGCGGTTGGAGCACATATTGCGATGACAGTTCTTTTTCAATCGAGCGTAGGAATCGCTGGGCCCGGCCGCGGCCCGAGACGGGGTTGAACAACACACAGATCTTGCCGCACCCGCTCATGTCCATTTCCTGCACGAACGAACCGCGTTCCCTTGGCATCGCTCTCTTCCTATATAAGCGAAAAATGCGGGGAGAATATCACATGCAGAAGCCCGAGGTTCACGGCCTGCTCGTGCTGGACAAGCCAGGCGGAATGACGTCGCGGGCCACCGTGAATGTCGTGCAGAAATGGTTTGGCCGCAAGACCAAAATCGGCCACACCGGCACGCTCGACCCACTGGCCACCGGCGTGCTCGTGGTGTGTCTCGGCCAGGCCACGCGACTGGCGGAATACGTGCAGGCGATGCGGAAATCGTATCGATCCACGTTTCTGCTCGGTTCCCATAGCGATACGGATGATGCCGACGGAACGGTAACGGCGAGCATACCAGCCGGCTTCGTACCGCGGTCGCGGCAGGAAATCGAAGTGCAATTGCAAACCTTCGTTGGCGAGATCGATCAGATCCCGCCGGCCTTTTCGGCAGCGCTTTCGGAAGGGAAACGAGCGTACGAGCTCGCCCGAGAAGGTACAGCGGCTGAATTGAAGCCTCGGCGAGTTACGGTCTACAGCATCGATATCCTGAACTACTTCTGGCCGCGGCTGGAGGTGGAAGTGCATTGCGGCAAGGGAACCTACATCCGCTCGTTAGCTCGCGACCTCGGCGAGAAACTCGGCTGCGGCGGCCTCGTAGAGAAGCTGCGCCGGCTCAGCGTGGGACCGTTCAGCGCCAATGCGGCCATTCCGATCGATTGGTCCAAGCCTTCGCCGCCGGATGATTTCGCCGTATGGATTCGGCCATTGGTTGAAGCTGTGGCCGAGTTGCCGACGTTATCGGTGAATGCGGATGAGGCGCAGCGTTTTCGGCAGGGGCAGAGTTTGTTCATGGATGTGCGGCATGTGCTGGGGGAAATTGCTGTATTCGATGAACAAGATCGTTTGATTGCGATTGGCAGGCTGGATGACAAAGGAAACTTGGCGCCGGTAAAGGTGCTTGAAATCGTCTGAGCCGCGCACGAAGTAAGCGGCGAGCCGCGTCTCGCCGCTTACTTCGTGCGCGGCTCTGACGGTTCGTCGATGGTTAGGCTCCGGCTCGTCTCGCCGGTGATCTCCAGCTCAATCGTAATGCGTCGCTTGGGCAAATACTCCAAAACGCGGTCGGCCCACTCAATCAAGCACACACCGCCGGCTTCGAAGTATTCCGTCGCACCCAGATCGAGGAATTCCGCCGGCGACTTCAAGCGATACACATCGAAATGAAAAATCGGCAGGCGGCCCTTGTATTCGTGAATAAGCGTAAACGTGGGGCTGCTGACTGCGCGGCTATCGGGGACACCGAGTCCTTCGGCGATGGCGCGAACAAGATGTGTCTTGCCCGCGCCCAGTGGTCCTATGAGCGCGATGACATCGCCGGCCTGGAGCTGTTGGCCGAGCGCCCGGCCGAAAGCAATCGTGGTGTCGAGATCGGAAAGAGCACGCGCCGAATGCATTTATTCGTCGTCAGAGCTGAGCAAGGAATCGAGATCACGGGCGCCAAAAACGATTCGAAGAATTACGACACTTGATTCGGTGACTTTGTAGAGCGCGACATACTTTTCGATTACGACACTGCGCACGCCCGGACGCAACTCATTTCGGAGTCTTCCCATTTCGGGAAACTGCCCCAGCAGCCGGCACCGGTCATTAAAGGCAACCGCAAATCGCTCGGCGGCCGGTGGGCTGTGCTCTTCCAGATAGGAAAGGATTTCCTCCATATCCTGCTCGGCTCGCTGCGTCTGCACGACGGGCAGCATTCGCTACTCTTTCGCAGAAGCAGACCGCCGTGCGCGAATTCCGGCCAAAGTCTTTTCCGCATCCACTGGCGCGACTCGGCCTTGCTCCAAATCTTTCAGTCCGAGGTCAATCTCCCCGCGCAATTCGGCTAACTTCTGTTCGTTGCGGACATCACGCTCACGCAGCAATTGCAGCCCTTCGTGTATCACTTCGACCGCAGAGCGGTATTGGCCACTGTTAACTTTCTCTTGGATCAATTGTTCGAGTTCGGGAGTAAGAGAAATTTTCATTGGCATCCCTCTGTTTCACATCGAATCACTGCATCTATTCTAACGTGTTTGCATGTGAAGGTCAGTGGCAGAATTCAAGTTCGCCCCTTGGACGAATCGTCAGTACCGCGTTGATGCCGAGCAGGCTCTCTTCACCCACAATATAGCCAACATAGTCGTCAATTTCTTGACCATCCGCAAGTCGGCCCCGGACTAACAAGTTTCCCTCGTCGCCAATTCGAAATCGGGCACGTTTTGAAGCACCCGGTGAAAGGTCGCGGAATTGCAACGCTTCGCCGCCAACGGTGACTGTCAAATCATGCGCAGGCTGGCCGCTTTCGTTGATAACTGTCAGGCGATTACGCGTCTCGGCGTAAATGAAAGCACCAGCAATGGCAAAAACGACGAACCAAACGCAAAAGTTCAAGCTCATCATCAGCCTCCTGCCACTCACCATTCACTCCTTCTTCTTGTGCTCGCGCTCCGCCTTTTGTCGCAGATTCGCCTGGATGAAGATGTCGATTTCGCCGTCGAGCACTTGCTGCACTTGCGGCGTCTCCACTTCCAGCTTGACATCTTTGGCCATGGTGTACGGCTGCAAGACGTAATTGCGGCGCTGATTGCCCCAGGAGACCTCGCCTTTTTCGTCGTAGGCGCGCTCCACCACCGATCGGCGCTTTGCGTCCTCAATGGCGTAGAGCCGGGCCTTCAGTAGCTTCAAGGCGTTGTCATAGTTCTTGTGCTGGCTGCGCTCGGTACGGCTTTCGCCGCGCACGCCGGTCGGCAAGTGAATCAGCCGCACGCCGGATTGCGTCTTGTTCTGATGCTGGCCGCCGGGACCGCCGCTGGTGAACGTTTGCTTCTCCAGATCGTCGGGCTTCACTTCAATGTCGATGGAATCGTCGAGTTCCGGCGTCACTTCCACGGCAGCGAACGAGGTTTGCCGCAAACCCTGAGCATTGAACGGGCTGATGCGCACCAGCCGGTGCACCCCGACTTCACCTTGCAGGTAGCCGTAGGCGTATTCGCCGATGACGTGCAATGTCACCGATTGAATGCCGGCTTCGGGATTCTTTTGTAGATCGTGCTCTTCGACCGTGAAGCCCTGTTTGGCGGCCCAGCGCATATACATGCGCATGAGCATTTCGGCAAAGTCGCAGGCATCGGTCCCACCGGTGCCGGCCTGAATGCGGATGAAGGCGTTGTTCGCGTCGGCCGGGCCGCTGAGCATCGCCTTCAGCTCGAAACTGTCGAGCTGGTGCGAAAGCTTGCCCAGGTCGCGCTCGAGTTCCGGCTCCAGGCTTTCGTCTTCGGCGCAAAGCTCCGCCATGGCCTGCGCATCATCGACGGCCGTCGAAAGTTCCTGGTAAGGTTTCAGTAAGGCGTTGAGCGGCTTCAGTTGCGCGATGACCTTGTTGCGGCGGTCGGGATTGTCCCAAAAGTTGGGCTCGCTCATCGAATTCGTGAGCCGGTCGCGCTCGGAGATTTTGCTGGCGATGTCAAAGAGAGTCCCGGAGCTGGGTGAGTCGATTCGTCAATTCATCGGTACGTCGTCGCAAGTCGCCATTCATCATCGGCCTCCTGTTTGGTGTCAACCATCAGACATCAGGATAGCAAAACAGGTTCGGGGTCGCGAGGGCAAAACAGTGGCCCACGGATGAACACGGACTTCGTAACACGGATGAACACAGATCAGCAAATCTAATGAAGAGAGCGGGAGGGCAGGAATTGTTTTCGCGTTCCTGCTTTTCTGCTCTCCTTATTTTTTGTCTTTTTTGATCCGTGTTCATCCGTGTTATGAAATCCGTGTAGCGCAGCTCCGTGGGCTAATGCTGTCTTGCTCGACTGCTAAACCAAAGCCAACTTGACGTTGGCGCGCCTTCCGGGCTAAGATGCCGGCCCTGAAATTCGGGCCGAGGGCCGGCGCGTGGCCAAGCGAAGTGAAGAGCGGACGGCAAATTATCTGCGACTCATCCGCGGCGAAGAGCGCGGCCCACGCGCGAGCATGATTCGTGGACTGTTGCGGATGGCGAGTTGGACTTATGGCAGCGCGACGTGGCTGCGGAATCGATGCTTCGACTGGGGTTGGAAACCTGGCGTGGCCGCGAGCGTGCCTGTGATGAGCGTCGGCAACCTGACGGTGGGCGGCACCGGCAAGACTCCGTGCGTGGAATACATTGCTCGCTTCCTCCGTGACCTCGACGTTCGCGTCGCCATCCTGAGTCGTGGTTACGGAAGCGCTGGCGGGCCCAACGACGAGGCTCTCCTGCTCGCCGAAAATCTGCCGAATGTGCCGCACCTCCAAGGGGCCGATCGCGTGGCGCTGGCGGCGAAAGCAGTAGCGAAGTTCGATTTCAACGCCCTGATTCTCGACGATGGTTTTCAACATCGGAGGTTAAAGCGAGACCTAGACATCGTTCTAGTCGACGCTACGCAGCCTTGGGGCTTTGGCCGTTTATTGCCGCGAGGCTTGCTGCGGGAGCCGCCGCGAGAACTTTGGCGAGCAGATGTGGTCCTAATCACGCACAGTGATCAGGTCGCCGAAGAAAACCTCCGGCAACTGAAAAGTGAAATCCGCCATTTGTCGCCGCATGCCATCATTGTCGAAAGCGAACACCGGCCGCTCGAATGGCTGACCGCGGATAGCAGGACTATTCCACTCGACGAAATTCATGGTAACACCGCAGCGTTCTGCGGGATCGGCAACCCAGCAGCTTTTCGTAACACGCTGGAATCCATCGGCGTCACAATTCGCGAGTTTCGCGCCTTTCCGGATCATCATCGCTATGATTCGGCCGAATTGGAATCATGGGTCCAACAACTGCCGTCGGATTGGCCCGTCCTAACCACGCAGAAAGATTTGGTGAAGCTCAAGCAAACGAAGCTGGCGGCCCATGATTTGTTGGCCCTTCGCATCGAATTGTCCATTCAGAAAGGAGAGGAAGCGCTTCAGCAAATGATTTGTAGCGTTGTGCCGGCTGCGGCACAACTTTCGCCATAACCGGAACAGAAGCGAGGAACCGGCATGAAGCCATTTGACCTTCACGGATTGAAGACGTGCGATTTGCAATCGCGCCCTAGCAAAGTTTTCGTCGAAGACCTGGGTCAACCCATTTCAGTCGATGCCACGGCGGCCGACTGGCTCGATTCGCTTCCGCAACAATTAGCTGCCAATAACCTGCGCCAAGTGCGCGACCACTTTTGTCGCGCTGCCGACAACGGCCGCACCATCGTGGCCGCATTGGGCGGGCACGTCATCAAGACCGGCTGCGGGCCTTATCTGGTCGATTGGATCGAACGCGGGCTGCTCAGCGGCGTGGTGATGAACGGGGCCGCGGCCATTCACGATTTCGAACTCGCCTGCGCGGGCAAAACCAGCGAAGACGTGGCCACGCAGCTTCCAGGCGGCCATTTCGGGATGGCGCGCGAGACGGCCGACGCCTTCGCGATCGCCTGCCGTCGCGGGGCGGAAAATGATACCGGCCTCGGCGCCGCCCTCGGCGCTTATATGGATGAGTGCCGTGTCGCGCATGGCCATGCCAGCGTCGTGCTGGCTGCCCACCGGGCCGGCATTCCATGCACCATTCACGTCGCTCTCGGCACCGACATTGTGCACATGCACCCGCACGTCTCCGGCGCGGCGCTGGGTGAATCGTCGCTGATTGATTTCCGCATTCTCTGCAATGTCGTCTCCGGCATGACGCATGGCGTGTGGATGAACTTCGGCAGCGCGGTGTTCCTGCCCGAAGTCTTCCTAAAGGCGGTGTCCGTGGTTCGAAACTTCGGGCATCCGCTTGATGAATTGGTGACGGTAAATGTCGACAAGGAATCGCGCTACCGCACGATGATGAACGTCCTCTTCCGCCCAGCCGCCGAAGGGATCGAACTCATTGGCCATCACGAGATTCTCATTCCGCTGCTGCATGCGGTGGTCGCGGCGAAGCTTGCCGGCGCGGTGCCGATGGCCCCGCGGCTGGCGGCCTA
>DATGHS010000022.1:0-2871 GCA_035307785.1 Gemmataceae bacterium | reverse complement strand
CTCGCCCTTCTGGATCATCGTCATCGCCAGGCTGTAGCGCGCCAGGCTGATGCGCTCGAATTCCGGGTACTTGTCGATCACGAATTGAAAGCGCTTCCCGGCTTCGTCGAAGAGTTTCGCCAATTCCTGCGCGCGATTTGGGAGGTTCGGATTCTTGCTCGCATTGATCGCGGTGAAATACGCGTTCTCCGCCTTGCGGAAATAGACCTTCGGCCGCAGCGGGCTTTGCGGATACTCTTGCAGGAACTTGTCGCACATCTGATCGGATTTGGCGAAGTCGCCGACCAGGTGATAGGCCGCTGCCAGGCGCTGGGCGACTTCCTCGGCGCGATCAGGCAGCGCCTTTTCGTTGATAATTTGCTCATAAACGCCAATTGCTTCCCGGTTTTGATTGGCCGTTAACTGCGTGTCCGCCAATTCGAGCAGGATCTCGCCACGGCGAAACTTGGCATCCGGATCGGCATTCACCATTTGCCCGGCCCGGTCGGCCGCTTGCTTTAGAGTTTGAATCGCCGTATTCAGTGCCGTGACCTTCGCTTGCGGATTGTTCGGATCGAAATTCTGGGCCTGCGCCTTGGCAAGCCACAGCAGCGCTTGATCGGCCAGGTTCGGATATTTCTGTGGCAGCGGTGTGAGTGTGTTGATGGCGTCGCCAAATTGCTTCATCTGCACCTGGCAGAAGCCGATGTGCAACTGCGCTTCCGGCAAACGCGAGGAATTGGGGAACTGCTTGGCGAACTCGCCGAAACGGGCAATGGCATCGCCATATTTGCCGCCGTCATATTGCAGCGTCGCGGCATCGAAGAGAGCCGATTGCACGTGATCCGGCACGGTCTTTACCAGCAATTCGAGCCGGATTTTCTCCTCCGGATTATCGCGGAATGTGTCGGGCCGCTTGAGTGCTTCCACCGCGGCAGCCTTTTGCTTGTTGTAATCGTTCCATACGGCGTCGTAGGCCGCCCCCGCCTCGGCCAATTCGCCATCATGCTGGTGTATACGTCCCATCAGGTAGCGGGCATGGGTGCCGAAGACCGCGTCAGCAAACATGTCCTGCCGGTTCAACGCACGGGCGGCGGCAGCATAGTCATGCAGCAGGAAACTGGCGTAGCCGAAGTAGTATTGGCCCAGCCGGAAGTAGCGGCTCCTGGCGATCGTCGGGTCATTGCGGAACACAGCGGCCGTTTCGCGTGCTTCCTTGATTTTCAGGAGCCGCAGTTCCATTTCGGCCTGATCGCAGAGCGACCGGCAATACCATTCCATCTCAATGGGCGGCTGCTTCGCGTCTGCTTCGATCTTGACCTTGGCCCAAAACGCCTGCGCGGCATTGGCGAAACTCTGTTCGGCCTCGGTAAAGCGTTGCTTGGCGGCATCGCGGTGTTGATTCGCTTCATTTGGCTTCGCCTGCGCTTGGGCGAGTTCGTTGATGCCGGCGGCTCGCTTGCACAGGCCGAGGTAATAGAGCACGAAGGGATATTCCGGCAGGTTCTTGTTGCCGGCGATCTGCCGTAACTGGTCAGCCGCCTCGGCATACTTCCGGTCCGGCATCTCGATCAGCGTGAGGGCCAGGCCGTAGCGAGCCGAAGGTGCATTCGAGTTGCCGCCGAACTTTTGCAGGTACTCGCGAAACCGGTCAGCCGCGAACGGATAGTTCCGCTCGTTGTATGCCTTGCGCGCGCTGCTCAGCAGCATGTCGGCCGCCTGATCGGGCGGCACCTGCGCCCATGTTTGCCCTGTCGAGAAGATTGCCAACGAACCGCAGACCACGAATGCAATAAACGGCAAACGAAGGTGCGATCTCACGAGAATTCCTCCAGGGCAATGGGCCTGGCCAGGCCGATAGACAGAAAGGCGAAACTTACAAAGACGGGAGGCCTCCGTTCCGTGTGCCGTGACCGGGAATCCTATGACAAGTCCATTTCCTTCCCGGCGGGAACCTCTCCCGATGGCGTGCTGTGACGGCTCCAATGCTGGCGGCAGGATGAAGAATCAATCAGGCCAATCGGAACCTGAACCGTATTTTCACCAAAGAATCGCGCGGAGTCAACAGTCCGTTGCAAAGTTCACGAAACTTGCTGGCCGAGGCGCGATGAAGTTATGAGAGTGGTACAATGGTTAGTGACGCTTCGTAGAAGCGTTGAACGGAGTTGATTCATGCCCCAATCCATGCGCACTTTCATCGGCGTTCCGCTCGTCCCGGGCATTCGCGACAAGCTGGTTGCCTTGCAGCAACAGCTTGCCGAAACCAGCGGTTCCGTGAAATGGGTGGAACCGGAGAATCTGCACGTGACCATGCTCTTCCTCGGCGAAGTGGATGCGCGCGAAGTGCTCACGGTCTGCAGAACAGTCGAAGGCGTGGTCGGCGCGCTGGAGCCTTTCGCCATGCGCGTGGCCGGCATTGGCTGTTTCCCGAACCCGCGCCGGCCCCGTACAATATGGGCGGGAATTGAGGAAGGCTCGCGCGAACTGATCGAACTGCACACCGCGCTCGAGCAGCCGTTGATGGAGAAAGGCTGCTACCGCCGCGAGGAACGCGCCTTCACGCCGCATATCACGCTTGGCCGCGTGAAAGGCGAGAGTGACACGCGCGCCCTGGCGGAAGCGCTGAAGCTGCAAGCCGACTGGTTCGCCGGCCAAATGACGGTGAAGGAGATTCACGTGCTCAGCAGCGAGCTGATGAAAGAAGGCCCGGTATACACAGTGTTGAGCAGAGCAAGACTGGTGCAAGCAGAGGATTGAGTGTTCGTGAGCCCCCGTAGCTCAGCTGGACAGAGCAGCGGATTTCTAATCCGCCGGCCGCAGGTTCGAATCCTGCCGGGGGTACTCGGTTGCTCTTGGTTGCGCGTTGCGTGCACTTGTCCTGCATTTTTCCAG
>DATGHS010000021.1:0-13330 GCA_035307785.1 Gemmataceae bacterium | reverse complement strand
GGCGATCCTGCAATCATCAATGAGAAGCCCCCTGCCACAAGCGCCGCGCGGACAAAAGTAGGTAAGTGCGACATGGTGTCCTCCTATTCCAGGCAGACAATTGCCCAAAATGCTGAAGAGAAGGCCGCCGCCCCGTGCCCGGCAACGCCGGACGAGACGGCTCGGCCTATCGAGGATAAGGGACGCAAACCGCGTGCCAATAGGATGTTCGGAGATAAACTGCCATGTGTCGGGTTTAGCTTTTTCGTAGACGACGCTGCTTGCATCGTCTACGAAGAGATATGCAATCGGCCTTACGGTTTGAACCCCGGCTTGAGCCGGCCGACAACGAGATCTTCTTCCTGCGGGTTTTGGAATTGCGAAACCGACAGCGAACTCCAGGTGAACCCGGCGACCTTTCCGTTCGGTTGCGTGTAAACGCGGAGAACGCCTTCGCCGAGGCCCGTATGGTCTTTGCCATTTTCGCCGTTCTTGTGCCGGGTATCGGTTGGCCCGTGGCCGGTCTTCGAGCTATCGATCACCGTGATTTCCCACTGCTCGGTGTCGGCGACCAACGGTTTCTTTGGCGCGATCCTGCGCGGCGCGCGCGCTGCCAACATGATGTGGCCCGTATCGCTCTTCTTGGCCAGATACTTGACCGCCAGAAAATCGCCGGGTCTGGTGTCCTTGAACTCGACGATCTGCACGAAGCCTTTCTGCTGCACAATGGCATCGTGGTAGGTGTCGGCCGTGGGGCGGTTCTTGCCGAACCACTTTTTGAAGTCGTCGCGGCTGTAATCGTAGCTATGCATGAACAACGCATCGACAAAGCCGCTGCAATCGGTGTGCGAAACGTTCTTGGTGGCGCCGTTCATGCCCTTCCACTGCACATCCGGCTCGCCGTGATTGTAGTGCGTGTCTTCGAGCTTCAGGCCTTTCACGAAGGCGGTGGCCTCCTGCAAGTGCCTGGGCTCATCGGCACGAGCCGCCAACCGGGGCAACGCCGCGATCAAAATGAAGCCAATGATCATCGGACGCATAGCGAATTCTCCTCAAGCAATGCCTTACGAGCAAAACCGGCCTGCCGCCAGCCCTTATAGGATACTTAGCGCAGCACGAATTCTTATGTTACAAGTGTTATTGGCGAACCGCGCCCGCAAGGAGGGGGTGATTTTTGGGCGATCGCGCGCAGCGGAGCCATTGGAATGGACATTCACGAATCTGGTGAGCCCTGAAAGGGCGATAGAAACCCGGCTTGCCCACGACTCTTTCGCCCCTTCGGGGCTCCCCGCAAGCTATAGCAATCGGGCAAAACTGGGTCGTTCTTGGGCGGCTGTAAGCGGACATTATACAGTCGTGCTCGCTGCAATCTTTCGCGAATTGGCGTGCACCAGAGACACGCCATGATTGCCAAGAGCGCGATCGGTGCAGCGTACGCAAGCCATTCAGGGTAACCGCCCGACGAGTCGATCGCAAAGGCCACAACGCCTTTGGTCTGCATGATATAAAGGGCCAAAACTCCGAAAGTGAAGGACGCCCCAAGCAGCGCCAGGACCAAAACAAAGGAACTCAAGTTGCGGCCGGCCAACCACAAACTCCACAGGATGCCTCCGGTCAGGAGTACACCGGCCGCGCACAGAAGAACAAGGGTTGCTTCCGTGCCGTAGCCCGCCGCTGCAAGTTCCTCACCCGCTCCGAGAATCCAGCCCGCGGCACCGACCGTGCCGCCGAGGAATCCCAGCGTACCCAAGAGAGTCCGGTTGAATGAAAGATTTCCCATTGACTTGACACCTCCTTTCTCGAAATAGAGACCAAATACTGAGGTGCCTGTAAACGGACTCGTGACACTGATGCGCCAAGTAACGATGAGGCTCAACGGCCGCGGGCGGTTCAGTGGGCGATGAATGTCGAAGCGACTGCATGCCCCGGCGGTCAATTTGCTGCGCAAGGTTAGGGAGCTTTCTTCTCAGCTTTCTGCTGGAATTTCACTGTCCAGCACCGAATTCCTTCCGCCTTAACTTCCTCGACTTTCTCCTTCGGATAGTCATCTCGACTTCGGAATCTCTTTGGATCCCAATCTAAATTCTTCCAATCAGTATTCAGTTCGTGCTCGCCAACCTTGACTTTCTCGCCGCTCGTAGTGGCATAAGGCAGCCACTTTTCAAGGGGCGTCTTGCCGTTGACTTTCAGTTCTTGGGCCTCAATTACTACGATCGGCGCGATGTCCCTGTCTGCTTCGATGGTGTAGCCATCCAGTTCCAGTTTTCCCTTCGCAGGGAGGCGAAACGCCTTGAACCCGTCGCCCCCATACATGAGGACTTCAACAGCCGACCCGCCCACGCCGTCAAACTTCTTCCCGCCGAATGGCTGATCTTTCCAGTTCTTGTTGGGGAAGACTCCCTTCTCAGGCAATGGCTTATCGCCCCAATAAGGGAGCACGAGCCAGACAGGCTTGTCTTGTTGGTTCATCAGAGTGAGCCGAACCGAGTGGAACTTAAGCGGCGGCTTCCCGTCCCGGCTCCCCAGATAGTCGGCTTGGACAGGTGAGTCTGCGGCGCAAGCGCCGTCGGCAAAACAAGCTACCAACAGCCAATAGGGCAGTAGCGCTATCAGTGGCATGTCGTTCCCTCGTCGCATCAGCTGTGCCCCCGAGTAATTTCAAACTGAAACTGCCAGCATTTTACCGGCAAGTATCCCGAACGCAATCAAAACTGCAAGCTTTTCAACGGCTTCGGCACACGCACATCGAAGTAAGCTGCAAACTAGACGGACAGGGATGCACTTGCAGCAAAAAGGCCGCTCGTGCGGCGTAGCGCGCATGGAAGAGGACAAAAGCCGCTTTTTGCTTCACCATCGATTTGCGTCGTAGCGCTTGACCTTTCGAATCCGGATCGTACCCTTGGGCGGCGAGAATTGCATCCCGGTGCTGACGGTGCTTGCAATGGTCCCAGAACCGGTGAGCAAAGATGAACCGGCCCTACGGCGCGAGTACATGCACTGGAGAACCACCAATGAATCAACCCACGAATCAATTAACCAATGAAGCAACTCATGAACCCATGAAACCATCAACTAGCACTCAAATTGTGTCAATGTCTGATAAGGCGTCGTGTGGATGCCGTAAGCAATCGCTCAGCCAAGCACTTACGACATTCCCGCCGCCCGTGACCAGTGCCCGCAAGTCACAAAGCGCCACTATGACTTACTCCATCGGTGCCGTAGCTCGCCCATTGCCGTCGGCTGTATGCCGGCTTATCTTTTCCGCACGAGCCGCTCGTCGGCTTGGGTTTCAGCATTTTTCCCGGCAAGGAGTAACACCAATGTCGCGACGCATGCTTCCGCTACTGCTATTCTGCCTTTGCCTGGTTCCCGCGAGCCTGCGGGCCCAGGAACCGGCCGTCAAGTCACCGTACTTCGATTCCAACGGCGTCAAAATCCATTACATCGTGAAAGGGAAGGAAGACGGCGAGCCGGTGCTGCTCATTCACGGCTTCACCGGCGACATCGACGGCCAATGGGCCAAGACCATCAAGGCGCTGGAGAAGGATTACAAAATCATCGCCTTCGATTGCCGCGGCCACGGCGGCAGCGAGAAGCCGCACGACCCCAAGATGTATGGCCTGGAAATGAGCAAAGACGCCATCCGCCTGCTCGACCACTTAAAGATCGACAAGGCGCACATTGCGGGCTACTCGATGGGCGGCTTCATCACCCTGCAAATCGCGGCCCGCTGGCCGGAGCGGATGCGCACCGCGATTCTGGGCGGCGCCGGCCTGCCGCTGCCGGGCCGCGACAAAATGCAGGAAGCGCTGGCCGACTCGCTCGAAAAGGGCAAGGGCGTTGGCCCGCTGATCGACGCGCTCACCCCGAAAGATCGTCCCAAGCCGACGGAAGAGCAGCTCAAAGCAATTAGTGCGTTCATCCTGTCGCACAATGATCCCAAGGCGCTGGCGGCCGTGATGCGCGGCGGCTTCATCGATAAGAATTTGCCGATCAATGACGAGCAGATCAAGAACATCAAGGTCCCCATGCTTGCCCTCATCGGCGGCGACGATCCGCTGAAGGCCGGCGTCGATGCGCTGAAGGCGAAGCTGCCGGAGATGAAGGTCGTTGTCATCGACAAGGCCGACCACATTCAAGCCTTCGGAAGAGACGAATTTGTAAATGGATTGAAGGAGTTTTTGGATCAGCACAAGTGACCGGCGCCGCTTTTCCCCTCCCCCTTGATGGGGGAGGGTTAGGGTGGGGGTGAGGGAGGCATCCACCCCCCACCCCAACCCTCCCCCACAAGGGGGGAGGGGCAAGACAAATGAGGAACATAATATGCCCCGCCTCATCCCCTCCCCTACCTGCGTCGAAGCTGTTGGGAATAAGCCGATCCGGATAGACGAGTACATCGGCCGGCTCAACTCAGCGCACGCGAATGTCAGCGTTGCCTTCCTGCAATGCCCGGCCGGTTGGGTCGAGCCGGGGCAGACGCCGGAATTCGACGAATACACAGTGGTGCTGAAGGGGACACTGCGGGTGGCGAGTCGGGAAGCGGTTTGCGAGGTCCGCGAAGGCCAGGCAATCATCACCCATGCCGGCGAATGGGTGCAATACAGCACGCCGGAGAGCGAAGGAGCGGAGTATATCGCGGTGTGCCTGCCGGCGTACTCGCTGGAAGGAGCGCGGCGGGACGCATGAAAAATCCGCGAGGCTCGAAGACTCGCCTCGCGGCTTGGATGGGAGACCACGAGGCTTGAAGACTCGCTTCGCGGCTTGGATGGGAGACCGCGAGGCTTAAAGACTCGCCTCGCGGCTTGGACAGGAACGGGTCACTGCGGCCACAGCAGCCGTAGGCCACGGACGGCGAGACCCAAGAGGAGGAAGGCCAGCGTGAGAAAGCCAAATGGAATCATGGTGGCGCGCGAGAAGGCGAACAGCCAAATGCCCTCCGTCCATGGGCTTTTCGGCTCGCGCTCTTTCTTGCGGCTCAAGCGTTCCATTTCGAGACGGTCCGGCTTGATGGCCCGAGCCGCGGCACGAGCGTGGTCCTCTTCGACGTGGCGGGGTGCTTCCTCTTCGGCTACGGGGATCGCTTCGCCGGGATCGAGCGGCTGCGATGCCGGTGCCAGTTTGGTTGCGGGAGCATCATCGAAGCGCACATTGTACCCGGTAATGTCTTCGCCTTCCCACGGCGAATGCACGCCCGGCAGATCCTCCGGCTGCACGAAGACATGCGGTTTGGCATCCGCCTTGGCCGCCTCCTCTTGTGGCGGCGGTTTCCAGGGATCGGTCACTTCAGAGCGAGCAGACGTTGGCCGCCGCTGCTTGTTCTTCCGCTTGCGAAACGGCAACCGGGTGAGGCGGACGAGGCACGCCAACCGGCCGGTGAGCCGGCCATACGTGAGGATGCAATACGAGACGCCGAAAGCGCCGAACAGCAGCGTGTACCAGGTCTCGCCGAGGCACAAAGCCGCCGCCAACCCGGCGCCGATCAGCACCACCGGGATGCTGACGAGGTAAAAAAGAAACAGGCTTTTGCTTCGAAACGCAAGCCGGGCCGCCAGACCGCCGTGCAAGACGGTAAACAACGACTCGGCCGCCATCGACGAAAGGAGACTAATAGGGAAGACGACCCACAGCACGACGCCGGCCAATGCAAAGTACCAGAACTGGCGCACTTCCTCGGGAAACGCCGGCGCCGCCAACCGCGCCACCAGCATCGCCGGCGCGATCCAGACGCCAACGAGCCAGGCGAGGTAGAAAGCCTTCCAGAAGAAATCAAGAAAGGAATCGTCGGGCCAAACAATGTCGCGATTCCCGGCTGCGGTATCTTCAACAACGACGAGAAACGCATGCGAAAGGAAAGTCCAAATCAGGCCGGAAAGGATACAAGTGATGGCCAGAAGGGGAACGAAGATGAAGGCAGTCATGGAAGGCCGTGAGGTAAGATGGCAATCTTGTCGCACTGTCGGACAAGATTGCAATCTTATCCAACATTAGTTCGCGATTGCATTGGGTGCCCTGGCTTAGCGCTTCGTGCACACGGAATTAGCGACTAATATCGAGCTGTGGTAAGGACTTTTTCAGTTCATTCACTCCGGTGTCCGTAACCTGAGTGTTTTTCAGGTAGAGTGTCTGCAGGTGCTTGAATTGGCTGAGTTGCTTGAGCCCCGCGTCAGTCATACGGGTCTCGTTCAGGTACAATGTCTCCAGCTGCTCAAATCCAACCAGTTCATTCAGACCTGCATCGGTCACATGGGTACCCGATAATTTCAGTTCCCGGAGCCGCTTGAGCCCTCCCAGTTCCGTCAGGCCTGCGTCCGTCACTTGCGTGTCGGACAGAACCAGCCACTGCAATTGTGTTAACCCCGCCAGTTGCTTCAAGCCCACGTCCGTTACCTTTGTTCCATACAGCCCCAGCGCCTGTAGCTGCTTGAGCGCCGCCAGTTCCTTCAAGCCTTCGTCATCGACATGCGTGTCCCCCAGATCGACCGACTGAAGTTGCTTTAATGCAATTAGCTCCTTAAGGCCTGAATTTGTCACCCGAGTCCCGCCGAGGTCAAGCTCCTGTAATTGCTCGAGGCCGATCAGCTTTTTCAGGCCCCGGTCCGTTATCTTCGTTCGGGTCAAATCCAACGAATGCAAGTGCTTAAGCGCTCCCAAATACTCCATGCCCTCGTCGGTTACATTTGTGTCGCGCAAGTCAATTGTTTGTAGTTGGATCAGCTTGGTTAACTCTTTCAGGCCCGCGTCCGTCACCTTAGAAGAGTACAAATAAAGGGTCCGCAGTCGTTTGAGTTTCACTAGTTCTCTGAAACCTGTGCCCGTGACCTTCGTATTGCTCAGGTGCAGCCAGCGCAGTTGTTCGAGTTCCCGCAACTCCCTCAATCCCGTGTCCGTGACCTTGGTGTCAAATAAATCCAAGGATTCGAGCTCCGCAAATCCACTCACTTGCTTCAATCCCGCATCTGTAGCGCTCGTGTTTGCCAAAGACAGTATTCGCAATCGCTTGAGCCCCGCCAATTTTCCAAGCGCTTCTTCCGGGTACCTCATCGACAATTCGATTCCGAACGGCACTTCGATCGCTGGCAAGTCGGCGAGTCGCTTGGACGGTATGGCCTCGATTTCAAATCCCGGCAGCTCATCTGATGCGGGATAAGTACTCGCCTTAAAAAATCCGTTAATCCTAATGGCGCCGTAGCGGCATCCGGCTTTTTCCCAGGCGGCAATCACATCTGCGGGCGGTACCGGAACGTTTGCTTTCGTTGGCGGATCCTTCGCTGATGCCAGCCCGAAACCAAAGAACGACGCCGCTGCGGCAATTGCGAATCTCACAGCCCAGGTCATGGCTTTTGCCCCTCGCGGCGATCAACTTGCTTTCGATCAGCGGTCAGCAGTTAAACAGTTCCGCCGGCATCCGCATTTGCCGCTACTTTACCACGGTGAGTTCCCCCGCTTCCGCCAGTTTTCGGATATCCTGCGTGACGCGCATGGAGCAGAATTTGGGCCCGCACATCGAGCAGAATTTGGCGCTCTTGAAGACCTCTTGCGGCAGGGTTTCGTCGTGCATGCTGCGGGCAGTTTCGGGATCGAGAGAGAGTTCGAATTGCCGGTTCCAGTCGAACTCGAAACGGGCCTTGGAAAGCTCATCGTCGCGCTTGCGGGCGTTCTTTCGGCCCCGAGCGATGTCGGCCGCATGGGCGGCGATTTTATATGCGATCACGCCCTGGCGAACGTCGTCCTTGTTGGGTAAGCCGAGGTGCTCTTTGGGAGTGACGTAACAAAGCATGGCGGCTCCGGCTTCACCGGCAAGGGCAGCGCCGATGGCCGAAGTGATGTGATCGTACCCCGGGGCAATGTCGGTCACCAGAGGACCGAGCACATAGAACGGCGCTTCGTGGCAGAGTTCTCGTTCCTTCTCGACGTTCATCTTCACGAGGTGCATCGGTATGTGGCCGGGACCTTCGATCATGACCTGGCAGTTGTGCGACCAAGCTTTCAGCGTGAGTTCGCCCAATGTTTTCAGCTCCGCGAACTGGGCTTCGTCATTGGCATCGGCAAGACAGCCGGGGCGAAGGCCGTCGCCCAGGCTATAGGTCACATCGTATTCGTGCATGATCTCGCACAGTTCGTCGAAATGAGTGTACCAGGGGTTCTGCTCATGTCGGGCAATCATCCAGCCGCCGATCAGCGAACCGCCCCGGCTCACGATGCCGGTTACTCGTTTCGTGGTCAGCGGCAAATACTCCATCAGGACGCCCGCGTGAATCGTCATGTAGTCCACGCCCTGCTTTGCCTGGTGCTCTACCATGTCGAGCAGTTGCTGGGCCGTAAGGTCAGGAACGTCCTTCACGTCCTGGATTGCCTGGTAAATCGGCACCGTGCCGATGGGGACTGGCGACGCGTCGATGATCGCTTGCCGAATAGCGTCGATATTGCCGCCGGTGCTCAGGTCCATCACAGTGTCGGCCCCGAGGTGCACCGCCGTGTGCAGCTTTTCCAGTTCATCCTCGATCTTGCCGGTGACCGCCGAATTGCCAATGTTCGCATTGATCTTGCACAGGCTCGCGACGCCGATCGCCATCGGCTCGAGCTTCTTCTTCACATGCTCCTTGTTGGCCGGTATGACCATGCGGCCGCGGGCCACTTCGTCGCGCACCAGCTGCGGGTCCAAATCCTCGCGCTGAGCGACGAATTCCATTTCGGGCGTGACCGTGCCCTTGCGGGCGGCTTCAATTTGCGTCATGGTGAATTCCGTTTTACCCGATGGTGGTAAACGCGGGAGCTGCGGCAGACGGGTGTTCGCTTTCCCACGCCGGTATGAACCGGATCAGGTCCCAAGGGTTTAATCTCAGCCCTCGTGGCAAGGGCACCCCCAGCGATTGGTTTTTAACGTAGCGAATGGCGAAGGGGTGACAAGCCTTGTCACCTTGTCATTATCTTCTTGTTTTCCCTGTAAACATCCGGCACAATGGAAGCAGTCGAATTCGGTTTGCTCGAAGAGAGGTGCCCGTCATGTGGCGATATTCTCTTTCCGCGGTGATTTTGGTGCTCGTCGTCGGTGGGCCGGCGTTCGCCCAGGAAAAACCTAAGGAACAACTGGTCGATCAGGTCAAGAATTCCATCGATCGCGGCGTGCGCTACCTGCGGCAGCAACAACGTCCTAACGGAAGCTGGGAAGGCGCCAATGGACTGATCGGTGGCTTGCAATTCACGCAAGGCGGACAGACTTGCCTGGCTTTGCTCGCGCTGTTAACAGCGGGGGTGCAACCAAACGACCCCGCTGTCGCGGCCGGACTTCAGTGGTTGCGGCAACTGCCGCCGCAAGGCACCTACGTAGTCGGATTGCAGACAATGGTGCTGGCCGAAGCTCGGCAAGCGCGCGATAAACAGCAGATCTCTACCAATGTGGATTGGCTACTGCGAGCGCGGGTCGCGCCGGGCGGCCGGCTCATCGGCTGGGGCTATGGCACCGGCGGGCCGGGTGCCGATTTCTCCAATTCCCAGTACGCGCTTCTTGGCCTCCATGCCGGCAAGCAAGCGGGAATCAAGATCGACGACAGCGTTTGGACGACGATCCAGGATTTCTACATGTCAAACCAGATCACCAATGCGCAGCCAAACAACGGCGGTTGGGGATACACCGTGAATGACCGCAATGCCCGCATGACGATGACCTGCGCCGGCCTTTGCGGCCTGTACATTTGCGGCTCGGAAGCCAAAGAGGGCGAGCAAAAGCTCAACAAGCAGACGGGGGTAGCCGCCCGCTGCGGCTTCTACCGCGACAATGACGCCATCCAAAACGGGCTTAACTGGCTAAGCCGGCAAGGAAACTTCAGCTTCCGGCTTGGGCAGCACGAATACTACAACATTTACGGTGTTGAGCGCACCGGCCGGCTTTCCGGCTTGCGCTTCCTCGCCGGCCGCGACTGGTATCGCGAAGGTTGCGAATTTCTCATTGGCCTGCAGGGCGACGATGGGGCCTGGCAAGGCCGGGGCATCGACGGCAGTTCGGTCATCTCTACCAGCTTTGCCCTTCTCTTTCTCAGCAAAGGCCGCACGCCGATTCTCATGAGCAAGATGGCCTGGGGCCGGGCTGACGAATGGAACAACAAACACCACGACATGAAATATGTCGTCGAATATGCGAGCAAAAACCTGTTCAAGAACCTACCGCTCGCCTGGCAAGTGTTTGATGCCCGCAGAATGGACGGCACGAAGCGCGAAAAGGTACTGGAAGAAGTCGGCGAATTGCTGAACAGTCCCATTCTTTTCATCAACGGCCACGAGAAGCCGAACCTAACCAATTTGCAGAAGGAAATGCTGAAGCAGTACATCGAAGAAGGCGGATTTGTACTGGCCGAAGCTTGCTGCGGGCGCGAGGAGTTTGCAAAGGGATTTCGCGAGTTGATGAAGGAACTTTTCGACAAGGACATGACCCCGCTGCCGCCCGATCATGGCATCTATCGCGCGCACGCGGTGATTTCTGATCCGAGCATGTTCCCGCTGGAGCGTCTCGATCTTGGCTGCAAGACCGTCGTGATTCTTAGCCCAAAACCGCTCGCCGGCTGGTGGGAAGAAAACGACCAAAAGAGCGCCAAGGGCGAACTTGCCTTCCGGCTGGCCGGCAACATTATCGCCTATGCCACGAACATGGTACCGCCGCAGCCGCGCCTGCACCACGTGGCCGTGCTCGACACCAAGGAAGAAGCCAAGCTGCCGCGCGGTTTCTTCAAGGTCGCGCAGATTCGGCACGAAGGCGACTGGCAGCCGGCGCCCAATGCCATGAAGAATCTGATGGCTCATCTCCGCGAGGATGCGAAGCTTGACGTGGCGCTGCAAACCGAGCCCATCAGTATCACCAGCCAGAAAATGGCCGACTTCAAGTTCCTGTACATGCACGGCCGGCGGAAATTTGAATTCGCGGACGCCGATTTGAAAGGCGTCCGCTGGGACCTGAAAACCGGCGGCCTGCTGTTGGCCGATGCCTGCTGCGGCAGCAAGGAATTCGACGCCGCATTTCGACAATTTGCCAACAATCTGTTTCCCGATGCGAAGCTCGAACCGATTCCGCTCAACGATTATCTCTACAGTAAGGAACTGAATGGAACGCCGATCACATCGGTGAAATGCAGGAAAGTAAAGCTTGGCGGGGTCGCGCCGGAGTTGCAAGACATTGCTCCGGAATTACTTGGCATTAAGCAAAAAGGCCGCTGGGTCGTAATCTATAGTCCGTATGATCTTGGCTGCGCGCTGGAAAAGCGTCCGTCGAGCGATTGCATTGGCCACGATCACGAAAGCGCGCTGAAGTTGGCCGGCGCCGCGGTCCTGTATTATTTGAATCCGAAGTAAGGCCGGTTGCGGTTTAGCAAGGAATCCTATGCACGATTGGATTGTGCCCCACGGCTACCGGTTTGCCGGACATGTCTCCGGCTTGCGTTCGGAGCCGCACCGGCGCGATCTCGCTCTCATCGTCAGTGACGGCCCAGCCGCCGTTGCTGGAGTTTTCACGCAGAACCGGGTGGCGGCAGCGCCGGTGCAAGTCTGCCGGACGCGGGTGCCGCGAAGTGATGGCCACGGGATCGTGGTCTGTTCCGGCAACGCCAACGCCTGCACCGGCGAGCAAGGGTTGGCCGATGCGCGGCGAATGACGGTGTTGGCCGCCGAGGCCGTTGGTTGCCGGCCGGAGCAATTCTTGGTCGCCAGCACCGGCGTGATCGGCCGGCCGTTGCCGATGCCAATTCTGGAAGTAGGCATTCCCGCTGCGGCCAAGCGCCTGGATTCTTCCATCCCGGCCGTTAACGACGCAGCCCACGCCATTCTCACGACCGATACGTGTATCAAGATAGCCAGCGCTAAGCTGGAATTCTCTAGTAGCGAAGCCCGCCTTCTCGGCTTCGCCAAGGGTGCCGCCATGATCGGGCCCAACATGGCCACCATGCTCGCCTTCCTCATGAGCGATGCAACGGTTCGGCCGGACGATTTGCAGACGATTCTGCGCCACAGCGTTAGCCGAACCTTCAACTGCATCAGCGTTGAAGGGCACATGAGCACAAACGATTCGGTTTTCCTCTTCGCGAATGGCAAAGGAACACCGCTGGCCGGCAAGGATCTGGAGGAATTCGCCGCGGGCGTGCACACGATTTGTGCCTACCTGGCCAAGGCTATCGCGCGTGATGCCGAAGGCGCCGCCCATCTGGTTACCATTGAAGTCGAAGGCACGCGTGATGATGCCGAAGCCATTCGAATTGCGAAGACGATCGCCGAGAGCGCGCTCGTAAAGTGTGCCATATTCGGCGGAGATCCGAATTGGGGACGATTTGTGTCGGCCGCTGGTTATGCCGGCGTGCCGTTTGAAGAAAAGCAGTTATCTCTTTGGCTTGGCGACATGCTGCTCTATCAGCACGGCGCCCCCCTGCCCTTCGACCCGAAGGCAGCATCGAATTACTTGCGGCACAATCGCGAGGTGAATCTTCGCTTGCGCTTTACGCTCGGCAGTGGACAGTGCATCTTTTACACCAGCGACCTCACGCCCGAGTATATTCGCTTGAATGCGGACTACACGACCTGATCGACATTGAAAGAAGGCATGTCCCAGTTCCTCATCGATATTCAGAATGTATCGAGGCAATTTGGCAGTCTGATTGCGCTGCGCGACGTCACGCTGCGTTTGCCGACCGGCCGCATCGGTTTGCTGGGCCCGAATGGCGCCGGTAAATCCACGTTGCTGAAGATTCTGATGGGCTTGTTGCCGCCTTCCTCGGGCGGCGGAAGAATTCTCGAACACGAGTTGACGAGCGGTCGCGGGACCGGGAACTGGCGACTACGGCAACAGATTGGCTTCATGCCGGAGGCCGATGCGCTCATTCCGGTGCTGCGGGGCGTCGAATACGTTGCCCTGGCCGGCGAGCTTTACGGCATGCCGCGCAAACAAGCGCAACGCCGGGCGCACGAGGTGCTCACTTATCTCGAGTTGGAAGATGCGCGCTACCGCAAGTTAGAGGAATACTCCACCGGCATGAAGCAACGTCTGAAGCTCGCCCAAGCCATCGTGCATGACCCGCCGGTGCTGCTGCTCGACGAGCCCACGAGCGGCCTTGACCCAGCCGGCCGGTCGGCCATGTTGCGGTTGCTGCTTCAATTTGGGCGCGACTTCAATAAATCGCTTTTGCTGTCCACGCATTTGCTCGGCGACGTGGAGCAGGTCTGCGAAATGGTCGTCGTGTTGTTCGACGGTGAGGTTCGGGCGCAGGGCAGTGTCCGTGAGCTTTGTGCCCAACGGCAGGATCGCTACCGCTTGCAGATGCTCGGCGAGCCGAACGGATTCCTCGAATCGCTGCGGCGCGAAGGCGTGACCATCCTC
>DATGHS010000020.1:0-11426 GCA_035307785.1 Gemmataceae bacterium | reverse complement strand
GGAAAAAGCGGTAAAGTCTGCGCGGTTTACCAGCCGATCAGACGGACAAGCGAATTTCGGCACTTGCGCCGGAGCGGGGACACTTGCTCGAAACCTGGCCAATCCAGGACGAGGATGGCATGAAGCGCAAACACGTATTTGCCGGCCTGTGGTGTGTAACGGTGATGGGGGCTCTGTCCGCTTCGGCACAAGCCCAGACTAAGCCCGAAACACTGTCCATGCCGCGCTCCGACACGCCGGCGCCTTCAGCCGCGTTGGTGACCACCGACTGGCAACCGCAGCAGGGGCCAGGTCCGTGGGTTAACCTGCCTGCACAGACGCTTCCCGTTGGCGGCAATGGTCCGATCGGCGAAGAAGTTTTCGTGGCGACCGGCCCGAGCCTTCCAGTTGGGGGCGGCGTATTGGTCGGCAATCTCTACACGGGTTGGTTTTCCGAAGTTGGGGTTCGCAGCTTGTTTTTCAATCCGTCGCGCGATGCGGCCTGGACCGTCACGTTGGGCATCATCGACATTTGGAACGACGGCCTGCGCGGCGCTGGGCCGGGCTTCACATTCTTCGGATTGCCAGTCGTGGCCCGCGATTACAATCGTTGGTTCGCCAGCGGCGGCCTGGGACGGGATTGGTTCCTATTCCGCTCCCCCGACAACTCCAGCCTGATCAGCAGCTTCCGCATTGGTGCCGAAGTCGGCGGCCGCTGGGGCACGTCGCATATCGATATGATCGCGCCTCTCAACGGTTCTGCTTATTTGCGCCGACAGGCCGTATTGGAATCTTTATACCTCGCTACTCATGCGGACCTGGAAATTCCTATGGGTGCGGCCATCTTCTTCCTGGGCTTCCGAGCGGAGTATGCCTTCAACTGGAGCAACAACATCACTCCCGGTCTGGATGGCAACCTTCAAGACCTCAACCTGCTCGTCACCGCGGGATTCCGGTACTAATCGCTAGCGCCGGCTGACGATTGGCCGGCGAGCGCATTCGACGCAAAATAAATTCCGCGGCCCGGTCGCAGGCGCCGGGCTGCGCTACCGCGCTCTTCAGATGTGCGAGTTTTTCACGCACGCATATACAAGCATTTTCATCGCTTAACCAGTGCGCTAGCCGCAAGGCCATCGCATCCGCCGGGCATTTACGAGCCAAGTATTCCGGAAACAGTTCTTCATTCGCCAGCAAATTTACCAGGCTGATCCACCTGCTAGTGCGCAGGCAGCGCTGGAGGAGTGAGCCCACTCGATGTAGCCGGTACAGCACTACGCTGGGAACCGCTGCATCTAGCAATTCCAACCCGACCGAACCGGAGACGGCCATGCACACGTTGGCCAGGTGGATGATCTCGGCAGTGCGGCCGCTGAAGGCTTCGATCTGAATGGGCAGCCGCTGCGCGGCTTCGACCACATGGCTGCGTTGTTCGTCGTTGAACGCAGCGGCCAGGAAACGGATGTCGGGGAATTGCTTTTGCAGGATTTCCGCGGCCCGCAGCTGCGAGGCGAGGTTGTAGTCCAGTTCCTGCTTGCGCGAGCCGGGAAGAATCGCCACGATGCGACCGGGTTTGGCACTGTGCTCTTGAATGAAGCTGGTGTCGAGCCTTTTCTCGCTCAGCTCATCGAAGTAAGGATGGCCGACATAATGAGCGGCCACTCCGCGCTGTGAGTACCATTCCTTTTCGAAGGGCAACGTGCAGAGCACGTGATCGACAAAGCGCCGCATCTTCCGCACTCGCCAGCCGGCCCACGCCCAAAGTTGCGGCGGCACGAAGTAGAAAACCGGAATCCCGCGCTGGTATGCGCGCTTCGCGAGCCACCAGTGCAAGCCGGGATAGTCAATTAGCACTACCGCGTCGGGGCGATGATCGCGAAAGTACTGATCGGCCTGATCGACGAGACGGAAGAAAGTGCGAATATTCGAAAAGACGTCGCGGAACCACATTACCGGTGTTTCGGCCAGCGGAAAAAGCAGCCTGCAGCCTTTCGCATCCATGCGAGCCCCGCCATAGCCAACGCACTCAATTTCCGGCAAGCGAGCTTGCAGTGCCCCAAGGAGATTGGAACCATGCAGATCGCCACTGGGTTCGCCGGCACTGAGAAAGATGTGCATGAGAGGCATCCCTGCCAGAAGTCAGAGGTCAGAAGTCAGAAATAAGTGCTTTTCTGACCTCTGACTTCTGACTTTTATCCTTTTTGCGGCGCTTGCGACGGCAGCCCTGGCAAGCAGGTGGCTGCGGCCACTTTGCGATAGCCGAGCGCCTGCAGGACTTCGAGCACTTCCGACCAGGTTGGAAACGGCCGGCGGTTGTCGCGCTTGTACTGGTCCATCGCCTTCATGAATTCGATTTCGTCGTCGGTGTAGTCGCGCTCGCAGGTGGTCGGGTCGATCAGCCGGCGGCGTTCGCTGGTGCGGCGCTTTTCGGCGCTGTTCTGCTTGCGCCGCTCCATTGCGACTGGAATATTCCGTTTGCGCCGGTCCATCGTGGCGCCGTAGCCGGGCCGCTTGTGGCCGCTCTTCGACTCGTTGTCATTCATCATGTTTGGCCCCGAGGAAACGTTTGGCACTTCGGCCCCGGTTTTCAACCTTTGAGAGAAACCGGCGGATTGTCGAAGTGTGGCAATTCGCTGGGCGTTTGTACTTTGCGATAACCCAAAGCCCGAAGCACTTCCAGCACTTCACTCCAAGTGGGGAACGGGCGGCGGTTATCGCGCTTGTATTGATCCATCGCTTTCACGAACTCAATTTGGTCGGCCGTGAGTTCACCAGGCTCCGGCGGAGGGGCCACTGCACTTTTTTGATTGCGCCGTTCCTTGGCTACGGGAATGGCCCGTTTGCGCCGTTCGCTCGGCCGGGCCGCCGTCGCTTCCGTCGACGTCCGACCGCTATTTTTTTTCGCTTCGCTGTGGCTCATAATCGGCAGCTCCTGAAAACTCGCGACGATGCTTACAGACGGACGGGCACAAGATCGTCTCAAGCGAAAAAAACCGTTTTTTACTCAAGATGATTGTAGCCTAACCGAAGCCGGAAAGCTGTCAATAACAATCAACTTTCTCTGGCCCGAAAAGTTGGCAAAGCCGTCTGCCTGTCTAAAGTTTGCGGATTTTGGCGGTCGTTCCGAGGAAAACGATTGGATCGCATGCATTCCTCAACGCAGCAAAACTTGCCTACCAAGCCGTTTCGTGCGTCCTTCCAGCTCATTCCAGGGCGTGCAGAAAATCAGCAGATAATGGTCAAAAAAACCGGGAAATCAACGATTCGGGTCAAAAAAATGCGGTTTTTCCACGAAAAAACTCATTTTTTCCGTTCCGGTCATTGACGACACCTGCCTTGGTTTTTACCTTTCGGAACAGTGGGGTGTGTATCCGTTCTCTTAGAGGAGTAAGGACGAATATGGCCGACAAGAAACCGAAGGCCGCCAACGGCGGCGCCAAGCCCATGAGCAAGACTGCTATTTTGCAGCAACTGGCCGATTCCACCGGCCTGAAGCGCAAAGATGTGGCTGCGGTCTTCGACAGCCTGAACAACATCATTCGCGATCAGGTCAGCAAAAAGGGGCCCGGCGTCATTAGCCTCTTCCGCCTGTTCAAGATCGAGCGCAAGGATTACCCCGCGTCCAAGGGGGGCGAGAAGAAGATCAACCCGCTGACGAAGCAGGAATACGAAACCAAGCCGAAACCTGCGCACAGCAAAATCAAAGTCCGCGCCCTGAAGGACCTCAAAGGCATGGTGTAGTATTCGCCGCGCCGTGCGAAGGAACGCCGTTGGCCGGGAGCTGCGACCCGAGCGCGGGATTACTCCCGCGCTCGGGTCGCTGTGCTTCGCAACCATTGCCCAGGGACTGCCGTTCCTGGGCTTTCGAAGAATTCAAATGAAAAAGGGGGAGCAACAATGATTAAGGAGCTCTTAAGCATTTTAGGTACCGGCTTATTGGTCCTGTGCCTTTGCGCCGCCGGCCGCGCCGAAGATAAGGTCTCGGTCCTGATCGTGGACGGCCAGAACAACCATGCCTGGCAGCAGACTACGCCGCTAATGAAGAAGGAATTGGAGTCCAGCGGCCGGTTCAAAGTCGACGTGGCCACGTCGCCGGCAAAAGTGATCCCGCCGAACAAGCCGAAGGAGCCCAACAAGCCGAAGGAACCCGCTAGGCCCGCCGACGCGAATGACGCCGCAGCAAAGGCCAAGTACGATAAGGACATGGCCGACTACCGAAAGACTCTGGCCAAGTATGAAGACGATCTGGCCAAATTCCAAAAAGCGTTGCCGATGTTGCAAGACAAGTATAACGAGGACCTGGCCAAGTACAAGGCTGCCGAAGGCGCCTACCGAGACGCCTTGGCCAAATTCCGGCCCGAGTTCTCGAAGTATCAAGTTGTGTTGCTGAATTACAACGGCGATCCTTGGTCGGAAGAGGCTCAAAAGGATTTGGAAGATTGCGTTTCCAGCGGCAAGTGCGGCCTGGTGATCGTGCATGCTGCCAACAACTCGTTTACCGGCTGGAAGCAATACAACCTGATGATCGGCATGGGCTGGCGCGGCAACTCCTTCGGCGACCGGCTGGTTACCGACGATCAGGGCAAGGAAGTGCGCGTGGACAAGGGCAAAGGCCCGGGCGCCGGCCACGGCGCTAAGCATCCATTCACCATTACGATACGCGACAAATCGCACCCCATTGTAAAAGACATGCCGCTCGAATGGAAACACACTTCGGATGAGTTGTACCACGGCATGCGCGGGCCAATCGAAAATGTGCATCTGATTGCCACGGCGTATTCCGACAAGAAATTCGGCGGCACCGGTGAAAACGAACCGATGATCTGGACCGTCTCTTATGGCAAGGGCCGCGTGTTCCACACGCCCATGGGCCACGACGTGGAAAGCATGCGCTGCGTGGGTTTCATTACGACGCTGCAGCGCGGCACCGAATGGGCCGCGACCGGGCAGGTGACGATCGCGCTGCCGAAGGATTTCCCGACGGCGGAGAAGACGAGCTCCATCGGCAAATAACCGACGACAGCGTAGTTCCAGGAGCCGGTGTAGAGCGGAATAATGATCTTTGATAGATTACTTGGCCTTTTGGTGGAAGCCGCGCGGTGACTGAACCCTGAAAGGGTTCGATAACATAGCCCAGGGTTGCCGCGCTCCGCGGCTACCCTGGGTGGACGCGGTGTCCCAATACCTACTCTGAAAGGGTTGGATCGCCCGCCGCCCAGGGTAGCGGCGAAGCGCCGCAACCCTGGGCTTTGGGATGTAACGCCTTCGGCGTAAAAACCCGCATCGAAAGTCCAAATAACCTGTCCGACTTCATCATTCCGGACGACACCGGCTTGGTCATTCTTTCGTGTCTTCCTCCTCTGGCAAGAATTCGCCAATCCCGCTAAGCTGGAAACGAATAAGATCATAGAGAGTGCTTGCGCGAAAGGTTCGCGCGCGGCCTCGATATGTGAGTTTTGCTCATGAACGACGAACAGGACCTGCACGCTGGTTTGGACCACATGTCCGACGAGATGGCCGCCAATGGCAAGCCCGAGCCGCTGGAGGTGCGTCTGCGCCGTTTGGAGAGCGCGCTGGCCGCGATGCAGGACACGAAGCTGATGGAAGAGCGGCTCATGGAGCGCGTGATCAGCCGCATCGACCAGCCGATGCCGCCGCAAGCGACGCTCGCGCCGCCCGATGGGTCGGCACCCAGCACGCAGTCGGGCATGATGATGGAAGCGGGTAGGGCTCTGTTACCCGGCGCCATGCGCGCTTTCTCCAGTGAGTTGCGTTCCGCCACGAATCCCGCAAGCGGCCAATCGAATTCCATCCTGGCGCCCGAAAACTGGCTGCTGACCGACGTGATTTTCGACGTTCGCACCTGGATCGCCATGTACCTGGATTACCGCTACCGGGCGACCTGGTCGGCGAAACTCGTGCCGTTGTTCTTGCTGCTGATCATCATCTGGATCATGATCTGGCCGCCGTTTCCGCTTTTCAATTACATCCTGCCGCCAATCCTTTTGCTCATCGTCTTTAAGACGCTGATGCGCGAGGCGGCCCGCTACCGAGCCATGCTGCCCTATTTGCCGAAGAGGATCGGGTGACGCATGATCCGACTCGGTGTGAATATCGACCACGTGGCCACGCTGCGACAGGCACGCCGGGGCACTGAGCCAGAGCCCGTTGCGGCGGCAATGCTAGCACTTCTCGGCGGAGCCGACAGCATCACGGTTCACTTGCGCGAGGATCGCCGGCACATTCAGGATCGCGATGTTCGCGTTTTGCGTCAGGTCGTGCCGCGACTCAACCTCGAAATGGCCTGTACGGCGGAGATTACGAACATTGCTCGTGAGGTGTTTCCCGACGAAGCGACTCTGGTTCCGGAAAATCGGCAGGAACTTACCACCGAGGGCGGCCTCGATTTGCTGGCGAATGAACAAGTCGTAGCCCAAACCATTCAGCGCCTAAGTGAGAAGGGAATTCTCGTCTCGCTTTTCATCGATCCCGATGTGCGGCAGGTTGAGATTTCGAAGAAGCTAGGCGCCCAGGCCATCGAACTCCAAACCGCCAGCTACTCCGAAGCGAAGACGGAAGTTGAACGGCTGGATGAACTTTCGGAATTGGCGGCCGCCACGACGGCCGCTCGCGACCTGGGCCTGCATGTCCACATGGGGCACGGGCTGAATTACACGAACGTGCAAGCGATCGTGCGCATTGCCGGTGTGGAGGGGCTAAATATCGGCCATAGCATCGTCTCGCGCGCCGTGCTCGTCGGCATGGAGCGCGCGGTGCGCGAATTGAAGGAAGCGATGATGGCGCACTTTCCGTTTACGAAGACGAATAAATGACGTCGATTGTTCGTAGTTCCGCCTTTAGGCGGAATTCGAAGTCCGCCTAAAGGCGGAACTACGAACAATCACATCTGTGGCGCCGGGTTTGGATAATCTGTAGGGATGATCATTCGTTGCAGTTTGCGCTCGCCGCGCAAGAATTCGAGCGAGGCTGGTAAACCAACCGGAAGTTGCGTCAACAACCGGTGCAAATCATCCACATTCGTCACCTGCTGATCGCCGAAAAGGACAATGACGTCGCCTTCCTGCAAGCCGGCCTCGTCGGCGGGAGCGTTCTCCTCGACGGCCAGCACTTCGACGCCGTGATTCTGGCTCAACCCCTGTCGGCGCACCATCTCCTGCGAGAGCGGAATCGAGCGCGCATGCACGCCGAGGTAGCCGCGAATCACTCGTCCGTGCTGTAAGATTTGCGGCAGGATGTGTTTGGCCATGTTAATCGGAATGGCGAAGCAGATTCCCTGGGCCGGCTGAATGACAGCCGTGTTGATGCCGATGACCAGCCCCCGGCCATCGACCAGTGGCCCGCCGCTATTGCCGGGATTCAATGCCGCATCGGTTTGGATCACGTTATCCACCAAGTGGCCGGTGATGCTGCGCAGCGTTCGGCCGGTGGCGCTGACGACGCCGGCGGTCACGGTCGATTCGAATCCCAGCGGGCTGCCGATCGCCACGACCAGCTGCCCGACCTTCAGCTTCGCGGAGTCGCCAAACTTTGCAAATGGTAATTGGCCCGCCTCCGCTTGGACGACCGCAAGGTCCGTCCACGGATCGTTGCCCACGACATGGCCGGCCAGCTCTCGGCCATCGCTCATCCGAATGCGCACCCGTTCGTGCTCGCCGACCACGTGATGATTCGTCAGCAGAAATCCATCTGGAGTAAACAAAATGCCGGAACCTGAGCCGCCGCGCCGGCCGGAGCCGGCCCGCAGATTGACGACGGCGGGGCGAAGTTGATCGGCCACGCGGACGACTACACGCGAGAAAGCATCGAGAGCCTCTGCCTCTTCGGGCGCTGGGCCTTCGTTTACCGGTTCGTTCCAATCACTCGCGCCGTTGGTTACAAAGTGTTGCCAGAATCGCGATGCCATAGCGGTTCCCTCGAATCTTGGGTCTGGTCCATTCTACGCTGCCGAAGTCAAGGGTGGCCGCACGCCGAATTCGTACAAACCGAAAATCCGGCCCAGCCGGCATTTTGCATCCATCCCACAATGTCGGCGCTCTCGTTGCAATTGGCTCTTTTTCACCAGGATTTTGACTCTGCGCAATCGTCCCGTCTTTCCTGTGCCGCAAAATCGGTTTCAATAGGTCCGTGGTTCTGAATCGCGCGTTGTCGGAGCGGCCTCATGATCACCTGCGATGAAACCGTCATTGATTTCCTTCGCCACCAGGCCGGATTCACGCATTCTCAAATCGAGCGCTTGCAACAATGGTGGCAGGCGAATCGCCGCGAGAGCGAGGAACTTCCGCAATTCCTGGCGCGGCAGCAGGTTCTTTCGGGCCCGGCCGCCCGTATTCTACAATTGGTGGCCGAAGGAAATATGACCGAGCTAATGGGCCAGGCGCTCATTGATCGCGGGCAACTTGATGAGTTTCGCTTGCGTTTGCCGGAACTGGCGGCGCTTCCCGAAGATCACGACCTCTCCGCTACGGTTCGGCTTCTGGACGGCGTCGACACCGACAAGGAATGCAGAGACAGCAAACAAGAGCCCGCGCTACCGAACCAGCCGCGCGTCGGGATGAAGTTGGGGAAATATCTTCTTACCGAATGCATTGGCGAAGGAAGCTCCGGACTGGTCTTTCGCGCCTTACATCCCACTTTGCAAGTTCCGGTAGCCGTCAAAGTGCTGCATCCGGCTGCCAACGGCGATGATCGGCAATCGTACCGAAAACTAAAAGCGGAAGCGCAGTTTTTGGCTCGACTGAACCACCGCTACATTGTGCGCGTATTCGATTTTGAGCCGTCAGGGGAGTTTCCCTTCCTGATCTTGGAATACGTCAACGGCCCCAGCCTGGCTGAACTCATCTTGCAAAGTGGCCGTGTTCAGCCGAGCCGTGCCATCCGAATCTTGTCGCAATTGGCCGAAGCATTGGCCGCGGCCCATGCGCTGGGGATTGTCCACCGCGACATCAAGCCAGCCAACGTGCTCTTAACGCGGGCCGGCGAGTGCAAACTGGCGGACCTGGGTCTAGCCTTGGTTCAAACGCCTCCCGCTGGAATCGATCTCCAGTCCGGACCGGTCACGGCGCGGGCCGGCACCGTACTCTATGTGGCACCGGAGCTTGCCGAAAACGGCACGGCCAGCGAACAGAGCGATATGTATTCCCTCGGTGCAACGCTCTATCACGCGCTGACCGGTTTCCCGCCGTTCGTCGGGAGCACGATTCGAGAAATCCTCGTGCAACATTCGAGCATGCCGCCACTGCCGCCGCGCACGTTGGTCCCCGACCTGTCGCAAGAATTGGAGAGTCTGGTATTGCGCATGCTGGCGAAGAACCCGCACCATCGGCCGACAAGTTTTGCCGCCTTGTTGAGCGAAATACGGTGCGCTGCATCGCGGTAGCATTCGCGGATTCCGTTCGGAATGTGAGCCGAAAAATGCCGGAGCGGTGAGAACTCACCGCAGTCGGAAATCCGAAAAGCCAACCAATTTGGGAGCACCAGGCAATCTGCGTAAGCCGACGCCCGATCTCCCTTATCACTTCATCTCGGCGCAAAAAGGACATCACGCTACAATCGCAGCCCAGTGGATGAAACGCTCTTACCAAGGAGGTAGTCCCTTGCGACTTGCTATTTCCGTGCTGGCAGGCTGCGTCGTGACTATTGGCTTGCCGGCTTTGAATTTTGCCCAAACCAATCCTGCCAACGAACCCGTGGCCGCGGTGGTCAACGGCCAGGCGATTCCCAAGAAGTCGGTCGATCGCGCGCTCAAGGGCGTTCGCCCGGACGATCTCGAGCGCGCCCGCGCGGAGGTAATGGACTTCTTGATCGACAATACCTTGATCGATCAGTATCTGGTTCAGCAGCAAAAGATTACCGTAGACGAAAAAGAACTCGAAACGCGGCTAAAGGAGATCAAGGCGGAGATTGAAAAGGCCCCGCCCGGTGCCCAAGCCAGCAAGAAGACGCTCGACCAGGTGCTCAAGGACCTGGACATGAGCGAAGCCGAATTTCGCGCTCAAGTGATCGCCGATCAGCGCTGGGAGAAGTTCGCACTGGCGCAATCAAACGACGCCAATCTCAAGGCGCTATTTGAACGCAGCCCGGAAGTATTCGACGGCAGTATGGTCCGCGCCCGGCATATTCTGCTCACGGCGACCAATAATGACCCGAAGGCGCTTGAAGCGTTGAAGGCACAACTTGCGGATATGCGCAAGCAGATTGCCGAAAAGGCAGATGCCGCGGTAGCGAAGTTGCCCGCCACCGCCGATGCGATGACCCGGCAGCAGGAACATAACAAGCAAGTGGAAGAAGCGTTCTCGGCACTGGCTCGCGAGAAATCGGCTTGCCCGTCGAAGCGCGATGGCGGCGACATCAACTGGTTCCCGCGCACCGGTAGCATGGTGGAGCCGTTCGCGGCTGCCGCGTTCGCCCTGAAGCCGTATGAAATGAGTCAGCCCGTGCAAACGCAATTTGGCGTGCATCTGATCCTGGTGACGGCCAAGAAGCCGGGCCAGGAAGTGAAGTTCGATCAGGTCAAGGAAGAGGTGCGCGAAGTTTACTGCAACCGGCTTCGCGATCATCTCGTGGCGCAGCTCCGAAAAGCGGCCACGATTCAAATCTCGAAATGAAACTTCGCTTGCGGCATCGCGTTTGCGTCTCCTGAGACTCCTGACGCGAACAAGATGCCGCAGGCGAGGACAATTTGATGCGCACTGTAATCCTTCTGATTTTGTCGAATTTGTTCATGACGGTTGCGTGGTATGGCCATCTCAAGTTTCGCCATGCGCCGTTACTGGTCGTGATATTGCTGAGTTGGTTGATCGCCTTGCCGGAGTACTCGCTGCAAGTCCCGGCCAATCGCATCGGGTACGGCCAGTTCACCGCTCCCCAGCTGAAGATCATTCAGGAAGCGATCTCCATCACGGTCTTCGTGATTTTCAGTATTCTGTACTTGCGCGAAGTGCCGACGTGGCGGGCCGGCCTGGCCTTTCTGCTCATCTTCCTGGCCGTGGCCATCGCAGTATATCCGGGAAAGGTCCAGGCGGCAAAGAACTCGACACAGAAGCCGCCGTCAGCGCAGCGGCCGGTACCGCCGCAAAGCGGCCAGGGTCCGCTCGAAGTCGGCGGGTAACGGGGCGCTGATTTCAATCCATTCCCCGCGCCGGGGATGGCGAAAGCGAATCCGGTAAGCGTGCAGCGCTTGCCGCTCAAGCAAGATCTCGTCTTCGCCGACCGCCAACTCGCCCGGCGGGGCCAAATCGGAAAGTTTCAGGCTGTCCCGGCCGCTGTAGACCTTATCGGCGAGCACCGGACAACCGACGCTGGCCAGGTGGACGCGAATCTGGTGTGTGCGCCCAGTTCGGGGTTGAATGCGACACAACGTGTAGCCCCGCAAGCGTTCGATTACTTCGTAAAAGCTGCATGCGTCTTTTGCATCTTCATCGTCATCGTCG
>DATGHS010000019.1:0-7381 GCA_035307785.1 Gemmataceae bacterium | reverse complement strand
ATTTTTTGGCGGCCCGGAGCGGCAAATCCTCGGCCTCGCCGAAGCGCTGCGGCCACAGCATGAGACTTGCTTTCTGTCGTTCGCCGAGCATGGACGTTGCCGCGACTTTCTATTGCGAGCGCAAGCAGCCGGTTTCCCTGCCCAAGATTTGCACCACGATTCGCCACATCTACTGGCCGCAGTTCGCGAATTGACTAAACGTCTGGTTGGTTCGCAGGCGGATGTAATGCTGTGCCACGGCTACAAGTCGAATATCCTGGGCAGAATCGCGGCCCGGCGTGCCGGCCTGCCGGTGCTTGCCGTGTCGCGAGGCTGGACCGGAGAGAACGTCAAAGTCCGCCTGTATGATCTGTTGGACAGATTTCATCTGCGCTTCATGGATCATGTCGTTGCCGTGTCGCAGGGGCAGGCCGAAAAAGTCCGGCGAGCCGGCGTGCCGCTGAATCGGCTAACGGTAATTCGCAATGCCACGCACTCCACTATTGCTGCCTCGTCCAACGTGGATGGGCAAGCATTGTTGCGCGATCTCTTCCCCGCACCGTTTCGGCATATTGTTGTGTCCGCAGGGCGGCTGAGCCCGGAGAAAGGCTTCGCAGACTTGATCGACGCGGCGAAGCACGTTGGCAGCACTCATGCTGATGTCGCCTTCGCGATCTTCGGCGAAGGCTGTCTGCGAAGCGAGTTGCAACAAAAGATCAACGAAATTGGCTTGAGGGAGCGATTCATTCTTCCCGGCTTTCACGACGATCTCGACCGGTTATTGCGGTGGGCCGATGTCTTCGTGTTGCCTTCATACACCGAAGGCCTGCCCAACGTGGTGTTGGAAGCGAGCGCGGCCGCGGTGCCGGTAGTGGCCACGGCGGTCGGCGGCACGCCGGAAGTGGTGCGGGATGGCGAGACGGGCTTTCTGGTGTCGCCTCACAATCCTGAGATGTTGGGCGAGCGAATTAGCGCCTTACTGGCGGATGAAGGCTTGCGACGCCGCATGGGCGACGCCGGCCGCAATTTCGTACAGTCGCGCTTCACGTTCGCCGCCCAGGCCGAGGAATACTTGCGGCTATTTGAGGAAATGGGAATATCGCTTCACTCGAAGCAAGAAAAACTGAGGCTCGCGGCATGAGGATGTTCAATCCGAAGATAACGCGCATTCTCCCCTCTCCCCCCGATGTGGGGGGAGAGGGAGAAAAAAGCTCTCGGTTCGAGGGGGACAAAGAAGATGGTCCGATCCGCGTCTGCTTTCTCATCGACAACCTCAGCCGCGCCGGAACAGAATCACAATTACTCGCCTTGATTCGTTCATTGGATCGCTCGCGCGTGGAACCATTTCTGGTATTGCTCGACGGCGAAAATGATTTGTCTCGTTCGCTGGAACCGGCGGATTGTCCGGTGTTGCGGTTAGGCGTTCGATCCTTTCGCCGATTGTCCGCCATTAGCGGCGCGGTGCGGTTCGGGCGCTTCCTGCGGCAACATCGCATCGACATACTTCAGGCGTATTTCATTGACAGCGTTTACTTCGGCGTGCCAGTGGCGAAGCTGGCCGGCGTGCGCCATACGTTGCGTGTCCGCAATAACCTCAGCGAGTGGCTTACACCGAAACACCGACGGCTCGGCCGACAGTACGGGCGCACCGTGGACGCCACGCTCACCAACTGCGAAGCGGGGCGGCAGGCTATTCTGCAAGCGGAAAGCCTTAGGCCGGAACGAGTGATCGTTCTCGAAAACGGTGTAGATTTAGATCGCTTTCGCCGTTTCGAGCCGCCAGACACGGCGCGCCCAGCGGTGCGCATTGGGGCTGTAGCCAACCTCCGGCCGGTGAAGAACATCGACCTTTTTATCCAAGCTGCGGCCGAGCTCTGCAAAGGGTGTCCGAATCTTCAGTTTGAAGTGGCCGGTGACGGCCCAGAACGTGGCGAGTTGGAGGACGTGATTGCGAAGCTGAATTTGGAAGGAAGATTTCGGTTGTTGGGCCCCGTGGCCGATGCTCCGGCCTTCCTTGCGAGCCTGGACATTGCCGTGCTTTGCTCGAAATCGGAAGGAATGTCGAACGCGCTGCTGGAATACATGGCCGCCGGCCGGGCCATTGTTGCGACGAGTGTGGGAGCAAATTCGAAATTGTTATGCGACGGGGAACACGGCGTGCTGATCCATCCGAATTCAATACCCGAGCTGGTGGCTGCCATCGAGCGCCTTTTGAAAGACCCCGAACTGGCTCGTCGCATTGCCGCGTCGGCCCGGCAACATGTCGAGGCCTGCTTTAGCCGCGAAGCAATGTGTCGGCGGTTCGAGGAGTTCTATTCCTGTTTGGTGCATGGCACGACGAAAAAACAAAGCCACTGATTTTACGGATCGCAATCCGTGATACTTTTTTGCCTACGTCAGCCGTTTTCGAAATAGCCACGACGCTGCCGATAGCGTGACCACCGCGATCGACGCCAGAGGCCAAAGGTCGGGGAATAACAGCTTCAGCCCCGCGCCTTCCAGGTACACCCGTTCGGCAATCTCAATCGCATAGCGCAGTGGATTGAGATAAGTAACGTACTGCAACCACATCGGCATGCTGCTCACTGGCGTGGCCAGGCCGGAGAGCAGCGAGAACGGCATCATGATCATGAATGAATACAACATTGCCTGTTGCATCGTCGTGGCCACGGAAGAGATCAGCAAGCCGATGCCGATGGCCGCCAGCAAGAACAGGATCAGGCCCAGGTACAGCGTCAAAAATGACCCGGCAAACGGGATGCGAAACCAGAACTGTGCCACCAACAAAATATTCGTGGCTTGAACAATGCCGACGAGCAACGACGGCAGCGCTTTGCCGGCCATGATCTCCGCCGGGCGAAACGGTGTTACCAGCAATTGATCGAACGTGCCCTGTTCGCGTTCCCGTGCGACGGACATTGCTGTTAACAGCAGCGTCTGCAACAAGGTCAGCGTGCCGATCAGGCTGGGGATCATGTGCCAGCGCGTTTCGAGATTCGGGTTGTACCAGGCCCGCGTGGTCACCTGGACCGATCTAGCGTTGGGAGCAGCCATGCTGGTTGTACGGTGGCTCGCGTGCCAGTCGGCATTAAATGCTCCCACGATGGAAGCCACGTAACCCAATGCGGTGCCGGCCGTGTTGGAGTTTCGGCCGTCGGCGACCACCTGAATGTCGGCCGACTGGCCCGCCAGGAGTTGCCGCTCGAAATCAGGCTCAATTTGAATTACGAGCAATGCTTTGCGTGAGTCGATCCAGGGTTTCACCTCCGAAGTCTGTCGGAGATCGGCCACACGGTGAAACACGCCGGAGCCATCGAGCCGGGCGAGCAAATCGCGCGACGCGGCGCTATGGTCCTGATCCAGCACGGCATAGGGGACGTCGTACAAATCGTAGGTGGCCACGTAGCCGTAGATGAGGCACTGCAAGATCGGCGGCAGAAACAACGTCACCCGCCCGCGCGGGTCTTTCAGGACCGCGAGCAACTCCTTCCGCGTCAGCGCCAGAATTCGCAGGAGAGAGTCGAGCATGCTTACAACTCGCTATCCCGTTGATCTCGATGCGCGCCGTTTAGAAACGTAGAACGGAATTCATTCCGTTCGAGTCGGCCACAGAACGGAATAAATTCCGTTCTACTCTCAGACGGCGACACTTCGTGTCAGCCCAGCCGTTTCCGCGTCACCAGCCGCGCCAGAATCAGCAATACGGCCGCCATCCCTGCCAGCACTGCTCCATTCGGCAAGATCACGCTCCAGACATCGCCAGCGAGAAACAGAGTCTGCAACAGCGCGACATAGTATCGCGCCGGCAGCGCGTAAGTGATAATCCGCACCACGGCCGGCATGCTGCGCAAATCGAAAATAAAGCCGGATAGCATAAACGCGGGCAGAAACGTCACCAGCATCGTTAGCTGGCTGGCCACGAACTGGTTCTTGGTTATGGAGGAAATCAGTAAGCCGATGCCCAGCGCTACCAGTAAATAAAGCATCGATGCCAGTGTCAGCACCGCGAGCGACCCGCGCAACGGCACATGAAACAGATATCGTGCCGAGAGCAGGCACAGTGCCAGGCCGATCATGCCCAGCACGAAATAGGGGATCATTTTGCCGAGCAGAATCTCGTCCGTCCGAACCGGCGTAACGAACAACGCTTCCAGTGTCCCGCGTTCCCATTCGCGGGCCATCACCAAAGTTGTTAGCATGGCGCCAATAAGCGTCATCACAATCACCACCAGGCCGGGCACCAGAAAGTAATGGCTATTGTTGGCTTCGTTGAACCAGAGCCGGTCGCGCACATTTACGGGCCCCGCCGGCACGGCGTGACCTTCGGCGCCGCGGCGTGCCGCCCACTCGGCGACGGCCCCATCGGCATAGCCTTGAATGATGCGGGCCCGATTGGCATCGGTGCCGTGCACGAGCACTTGCACCTCGGCATTTCCCTGGGCCAGATTGCGCGCAAAGTCGGGCCGAATGCGCACGATGCCATCGACTTTTCGTTCCAGCATCAGTTGCTCGGCCGCTGGCATGGCGGTCATGAGCCTGGCATCGAAGTAGGGCGACAGTTGGAACCCGGCAGCCAGGTCGGCCGCATCGGGGGAAGGGTCTTCGAGCACGACTGCGACGGGGACGCTGAGCACGTCAAGCGAGATGCCATAGCCAAAAAGCAGAATCAGAATCAGCGGCAGAATGACTCCGATGCCGACGCTGCTCGGATCGCGAAAAATCTGCCGCGATTCCTTGCGCACCAGCGAAAAGATGCGCCGCGTCTTGGCGAACAAGCGCTGGTGGGGGGAAGAGTATTCGGCTGGCATATGCTTGCTCCAGGTCGATTGTCTTTCACCCCTCCCCTGGCTACGGAGAGGGGCCGGGCGGTCAGGGGCGAGCATCCAAACTCCTCACCCTAATCCTCTCTCTCCGCGGGGAGAGGGGGATCAGGCATCGCTAATCATGGTGTTCCTGACGCGATTCTTGCACGATGGCGACGAACGCGTCTTCCATGTTCGGTTGCCGTTCCGTCGATGGAGCGTGGTTCCGAATCTCGGCTGGCGTGCCCTGGGCCAAGACTCGTCCCGCATCCATGATGGCCACGCGGTCACAATACTCCGCCTCCTCCATGAAATGCGTGGTCACGATCACCGTCACACCTTGCTCGGCCAGGTGCGTGATGCGCTGCCAGAACTCGCGACGGGCCAGCGGGTCGGCGCCGCTGGTCGGTTCGTCGAGGAACAGAATTTCTGGCTCGTGTAAAAGGGCGGCAGCCATCGCCAGGCGCTGCTTAAAGCCGCCGGGTAGTTGACCGCTTGGCAGCCGAGCGAGTTCCGTTAGCTCGAATTGCCGCAGCGCCCAGTTGATGCGCTCGCGCTTTCGGGAGCCACGCAAACTGTAGGCGCTGGCAAAGAAGTCCAGGTTTTCGGTGACCGAAAGTTGCCCGTAGAGCGAAAACTTCTGGGCCACGTAGCCGATCCGACGCCGGGCAGAAGCCCGGGCTCGGCCGAGATCGACGCCTGCCACGCGGAGCGTGCCGCTGCTTGCTGGGAGCAGGCCGCATAGCATGCGAAATGTAGTCGTTTTGCCAGCGCCGTTCGGTCCGAGTAGGCCGAAGACCTCGCCGCGATGGACCTCAAAGCTGACATGATCGACAGCCACGAAGTCGCCAAAGCGGCGCACCAGATTGTGGACTTCGACCGCATGCTCGATCTGGCTTCCGTTTTGTTCGTGTTGGTCCGGACGACGTTCGCTTTCGGATTGCAACTCAAATTCACCCAGCGCCGGCTCATGCCCGGCAGTTTGCCGCAACAATATCATGAAGCCATCTTCAAAACGCGGCGGTGTGGGTGTGGTCTCGATTTGGTGCAAAAGACTGTTATCCGCCGGTTGGTCGCCTTTAGCCGAAACGCGCACGAAACGCACCTGGCCACCCTGGGGCACGGCATCGATAATGCCCCGCTCATTCAGCAGGCGTGCCTGCAGACCGCGCGCCGTTTTTCCCGGACGCGGCTTGGCGAGAAAGCTGCGTTCATCGGCCAAATGAGTCACGTCGCCCGGCGGACCTTTGGCCAGCACATTACCTTGGTTCAAAACCACCACGTAGGAACAGCGCTCGGCCTCGCCGAGGTACGAAGTTGTGACTAGCACGGTCAGCTTCTGGTCGCGCACCAATTGCAAAATGATTTCCCACAATTCTTGCCGAGAGAGCGGATCCACGCCGACGGTTGGCTCATCCAAAAGCAGCAATTCCGGAAAACGAATGAGCGTACAGGCCAGGCCAAGCTTCTGCTTCATGCCGCCAGAGAGCCGTCCTGCCAGTCGGCGCGTGAATGGGCCGAGTGCCGTCATTCCCAGCAGCCGTGGATAGCGCTCGCGCCGCTCCCGGCCCGTCACGCCGTGCATGTCGGCATACAAATCCAGATTCTCCTGCACGGTTAGGTCCTCGTAGAGGCCAAACCGCTGCGGCATGTACGCAATGCGCTCTTGAATTTGCTGCGGATCAACCGCAACGTCGACGCCGAGGACTTTCAAATTCCCGGCGTCTGGTGGGAGCAAGCCGGCGATCAGGCGCAGCAACGTGGTCTTGCCCGCCCCATCGGGTCCGACGAGGGCAGCAAGTTGGCCGCACTGGACTTGCAGCGAAACGCCATCCAGTGCGTGAACCTGTTCGCCGGTGTCGCGCTTGAAATTCTTGTGAATGTCGCGGCCGAGAATGATAGGCGTATCTTCGGCCAACATATTGACGCCTCGATGTACTATTCTCCTCCCCCTGGATGGGGGAGGCTTAGGGTGGCGGGGTGGAAGACTCTCTCACCCCCAACCTAACCCTCCCCATCCAGGGGGAGGGAAACCAGTCGGTTACTTCTTCGCCGTCGATTGAGGCGGCTTCGGCGTCTGGTTCGGCGGCGAAAGCGGAAGATGAACCGTGGCCGGCATGCCGAGGCGCAGTTCGTCCGACGGGTCCTTTACGAACACGCGAACCTCGTACACCAAGCTCGTGCGCAGTTCCTCGGTCTGCACCGACTTTGGCGTGAATTCGGCCACGGGAGAGATGAAGCCGATCCAGCCATCAAAACGCCGGTCGGGAAAGCTATCCACCGCCACCGACGCGGCCTCGCCGGGCTGGATTTTGCCCAGATCGCGCTCGGAGACATACGCCCGCACCCATTTTGGATTCATGATCGCCAGCGAAAAAACGGGCTTCTGTGGCGACGACATTTCGCCCGGCTCCAGCAACCGGGTGCGCACGGTGGCATCGGTTGGGGCAACCAGGGTAGCATCGGCCAGTTGCTGCTTGAGGAGGGCCAGCGCCGCTTCGCTTGCTTTCAGTTGCGCGTCCGCCTGACGCACATCTTCGACCCGGGGTCCAGCCACCGAAAGTTCCAGCGCCTTCTGATTCACCGCCAGCTTTGCTTCG
>DATGHS010000018.1:0-8445 GCA_035307785.1 Gemmataceae bacterium | reverse complement strand
CAGCGCCGCCCGCTCCTCTTGGGAAAGTTCCGCCACCACCTTATGTTCCGGCACCATGATATCCTCCTTGAATGAGCTCTCGGTAGGATATCAAAATGACAACGAATCAGCTGCAATGAACCACTAGTACATTGTCACGCGTCGGTTGACAGGCAGTGGCGAACTGCTTGACGAGTGCGCTACCGCCAAACGATAAAGATAAGCTGCGGCGGCCGCCCGCAAGGACATTGAAGCACGGAAACCAAGATGGCGGCCGCGATCGGCCCTTAGCCGTTGGCTGGGTGTCCTTCGCAGCGTCCTCGAGTATGGCTTCCGTGTCTTTGCGAAGATCAGCGAGGTTTTGGTACGGTGGAGCGCCTTCGTAGCTGACCGCGGCACCGAACTCCGCAGCGAGAGCGAACGATGCGATCATCGCGCAAGCGCACTCCTGCATGCTCCCGCCCCATCGAAACGAGATGCAGCAATCTCGATCGCCTGCAATAGCCGCGAACTCCTCTATGAACTCTGTTGAATCGTCGAAGTACATCTCAACGCCGGAATCGCCGCCGTTCAGGGTACAGGGAACGAAGCCGACATTCGCGTGCGGCTCGAATTTTGGATCAAGCTTCAGGTCGAAGCCAGCGCGGTCAATCGCCTGTTGCCACTGATCGCGTGTTGGCACGCTCCCGGACTTCAGGAATGCAAACTGCTCGTTCGCCATGTTGGGCACCTAACGATATGGTTCATCAGCAGGGCCGGCGGCAAGGACGAATTCACTCGGAATGCCGCAATGCCGGCCCTGGCTGCTGCAACGGCTCGCTCGGCGGCATGTCAACGGTCCTTTTTCGGGTCAACAAAGTCCTTGACCCGAATATTGTAGATGCACCCGCCGAGTGCTTCCGGCATCGGCACGCTCACCCGGAGCGTCGCCTTGTCCAGTTGGGAGCGGTGGGCGGTAAAACCTACCACGACACGCCCCGGCTTCGACCGATCCGGTTGCAAGGACGCGGTCACCAGCGAGTTTTCTCCTTCGCCGATCTGCAACACCACGTAACTGAAGTTCTTCAACTCCCCGTCGGCCTTGAAATCAAGTATCACACTGATCTGGTTGGGGGGGCCGGCCAGCTCCGACCGCACTTCCATGCCTATTTCTTTTGCCTCCGCCTTGGTGGAGATGTTCCGCTCCCACCACAGGGCGAAGCAAGGGCTGGTGGCGACGAAGAAGCAGACCGCCACGGCTGAGATGGTGAAAATGGGTTTCATCTGGAACGCGCTCCTTTCGGCGATTGCGAGTTTCGAAGAGCGGCACAGTGCCCTCTATCTATCAGACGACTTGGAGCGAATCTCGATTGCCCCTGCTGGCGAACGGTCCGGCTACGCGGCCGCCGCCCGCTCGGCTGACATCGGGCCGCGGAGAAACCTTCATGGCGGGCGGCGCTCCCGCTGCAGCCGGTGGTTCGGCAGCCCCGGCCCCAGGAACTTACGACTCCGGGCGAGCAATCCAATAATCGCGAAGCGCCGCTTCGATCATCGGATGCTCAAACTCCCGATGGGCGTCGGACAACCACAGTAGCAAGAACTCGCGCACGGCTTCGCGCTGGGTAGCAGACAACGTGTCGAACCGCGATGCCGCGCCGTCCGCCATATAGACCAAATGGAATAGGAGGTCGGCCGACTGCAAGCTGCCTTCGAGTTCGGCGACCAAGTACGCCGGCAGATGAAACCGCATCCCATCCGCATCAAAGAAGGATGGGCTGCTGGAACATCGGTCGAGGTCCGCAACGGGAATCGCTGACCAGTCGTGCTTCTCATCCTGCGCACGATAGGACGCGAGCGTGCGTTCACTGGCATAATCATCGAGACCCTGCCCTTGGCGAAGCCCAACGCCCTCACCGAGCGTAACTCCCTGGAATGCCTTTCGGACCAGACCTAAGACGCGATCCTTTTTGGCAGTCAACTTTCGCTGATCCGTGGGAAATACCTCCACGAAGCCGCGCGCCACCAGGTCGGCCCACGCCTGCTTCCACTTATCGGGGCCGATGGCGGTCTCGTGTCCGTCGGTTACGATCCACACGGTGTCGGCATGTCGGATCCACTCGACCAATTCTGTACGCCCGTCGATGTCACGGGCGAGGACCATCTTTTGCATGGATGTCGCACTCGCCGGGCTGGTGATCATGCTGACCGGTCGGTCAGTATATCACGGCCCGGTCAGCATGTTCAAGGATTGATCTCACGGGAATCCCGTATTAGTCCCCTCCCGCCTCCTAGTGTGTATTCACCCACATGGCTGTCAGGCCGTTGGCCTGGAGAGACGGCCTTCGTGTCCCGGTGCGCCGTGTTTACTCAGCTCAAAAAGGATTGGCCCGGCAACAAGGTCGCCACCGTCATCGATCTTCCCGATCTCGGCGGCGTGCCGATACCTACCCTGTCACTCCACCTGGAATTGCTCGGAAGGTTGCGAAGACATGCAGTTCTCACTTCCCCTCTAGCCCCAGCACATCGCTCATCGAATATCGCCCCGGCGGCCGGCCGGCGAGGAACTTCGCCGCGGCCAGGGCGCCGCGCGCATACGCGTCGCGGCTATGGGCGCGAATGCTGAGTTCCAGCGTTTCGCCCAGGGTGCTGAAGACAATGGTGTGATCGCCGACGTTGTCGCCGGCCCGGATGGCGTGGACGCCGATTTCATGTTTCGGCCGCTCGCCGACCAGTCCTTCGCGGCCGTGGCGGAGAGCGGTTTGGCCCATCGCTTCTTGCACGATCTTGGCGAAGTGCAGGGCTGTGCCGCTCGGCGAATCCTTTTTGAAGCGGTGGTGCCGCTCCAGGATCTCGACATCGAAATCTTTATCGCGCAGCAGCTTGCCGGCTTCCTGCACGAGCCGGAAGGCGACGTTTACGCCGAGGCTCATGTTCGGCGACATGAGAATCGCAGTGTCGTGGGCGGCTTCTTCGATGCGGCGCTTTTGCTCCGCACTATGGCCAGTAGTAGCAACCACCAGGGGAATGCGCCGGCTGATGCAGGTGTCGAGAACGGCCATCGTGCCTTCCGGTAACGAAAAATCGATGATGGCATCCACGCGCGTCTCCAGCGCCAGTTCGGAAGTGATCGGCACGCCGATGGGCCCAATGCCGGCAACGGTGCCCGCGTCTTCCTCCTGCTGAGGATGAGCGGCCGCGTCGATGGCGGCGACCAGCGCCAGTTCCGAGTCTTCGCGGGCCAAAGCAACCAGCCGCTGACCCATGCGGCCGCAAGCACCGTTTATGCCAATATGAATTCGCATTTGCATCTCTCACTTCAAATCCGAAATCCGAAGCACGAAATACGAAACAAATTCAAAACACAAAATCCAAAACTCAAGTAGTTTGGATCATTCGTATTTTGAAATCTGAATTTGTTTCGGATTTCGATATTCGGATTTCGATTTTGTATTCATGAATACAACTCAATCGCCTTGATGATTTCTTCCAGATCGTTGCGCACTTGCACGGCGCGATTGGCGAAGCTGGCACGGCGGACGCCGCGTTGGCCCAACACTTCGTCAAACGTCTTCGGATCGGAACTGTGATACGCTACAGTCGCCGTGGGGTCTTTCAACTGGTGGCCCGTGAGAATGCAGACCACGCGCTCATCGGGATTCACTATCTTTTCGGCACACAAGCGTTTTAGTCCGGCCACACTGGCGGCCGAGGCGGGTTCGCAGCCGAAGCCGCCGGCGCCGACCTTGGCCTTGGCATCGAGCATTTCCTGGTCGCTCACCTCACGCACCACGCCGCCGCATTTATCGAGGGCACGAAGCGCTTTGAGCAGATTCACGGGCCGGTTGATTTCGATAGCGCTGGCAAGCGTCGCCGCGCGGATGTTCTCCATATCCAGAGCGCGGTAGTATCCGGAAACGATGTTCGAATCAGGCTGACCGTTGTTCCAGCGCAAGCGGTTGCGTTCAAATAGCTGGTAGAAGGTATTGGCACCCGCGGCATTGATGACGGCCAGGCGCGGCACGCGCGGAACCAGTCCAAGTTCCTGCAATTCCATGAATGCTTTACCGAAGCTGCTCACGTTGCCGAGGTTCCCGCCGGGAACCACGATCCAGTCGGGCACTTCCCAATTCAGCGCTTCCAGCACGCGGAACATGATCGCCTTCTGTCCTTCCAAGCGGAACGGGTTGATGCTGTTGACGAGATAGATGCCGAGCTTGCCGGCAACTTGCTGCACGCGGGCCATGGCATCGTCGAAATCGCCGGCGATTTGAATGGTAAGCGCGCCGTGGTCGAGGGCTTGCGACAGCTTGCCGTAGGAAATCTTACCGCTGCCGATGAAGATTACGGCGCGCAGGAGGCCGGTGGCGGAGCAAAAGACGGCCAGCGACGCGCTGGTGTTGCCGGTGCTGGCGCAGGCAGCCCGGCGCGCGCCGACCAGGCGGGCATGCGTGAACGCGGCCGTCATGCCGTTGTCTTTGAAGCTGCCGGACGGATTCATGCCTTCGTATTGCAAAAACAATCGTCCGGGGCTCATCCCGGCATACGAAGCCACCGTATCTGCTCGCTGCAGAATCGTTTGGCCTTCGCCGATCGTTAGCACTTGCTCGGGTGGAGCAAACGGTAGCAACTCGCGAAAGCGCCAGACGCCGCTGAAGCAAAGCGGATCGGTGCGGCTGGACCACTTGGCGGCGAAATCTTTCAGCGATTTCGGCGGAGATAAGCGATTCCAGTCGTAGGCGACATCGAGCAACCCGCCGCATTTGGGACATCGAAACGAAGTGTCCTCGACGCCCAGCGTGGCGGCGCAGTGCGGATGAATGCAGCGCTGGTAAACGGCGTCGGTCATAAGGTTTATTGAACAGAAGGCAACGAAGGAAACAAAGAGCTAGTGCAATCGGGGTTATTTTCTCCCTTCGTTTGCTTCGTTATCTTCTGTTTGAACTCTTTTCCGTTCCTCGCACTTGCCAGTAATCATCGAATATCCCCACATCCGCCGTCTCGAAGGCCAGCGGATCATCCTTCGAGGCTGCCGGCTTGATGATCGCGTAGTCACCGAGGCGCGGGAAGAGCAGAGCGTTGGTCTTGGTCAGAGAATCAGCATGGAAGGTGTGGCCGGAGTTCAGAACGACATACCGGCTCGGATTAAGCTGGCTCGGGTAAATCATGACCGGCAGGTGCGTGGAAGATTCGTAGGTCTTGCCGCCGAAGACGAGCCTGCCTTTCGTCCATTGCAATGGCAAGCGCGGAACGACTTGCGCGATCAAGCTATTCGAAGACGGGTCGCCGAAGAGGATGAGGTGCTTATCTCGGATATCATTGTCCGTCACGTCAGTATCGTTCTTCACTTCGACTTCACCGCGGAAGAATTTCTCCCATTCCTTAACAAAGCGATCCAGGGTCGCGTCGGCATACTGCTTTAACTCCGGATGCCAGGGATCCGGCAATGTGCCCCGAACGCAGAGAAAGCTGTCCATGAACGCATCGTCGATGGGACCTTGGAGGCCGCGAAGCTTCTGAATTCGTCTCGTATGGTCGGTTTGAATGACTTGTGGCATGACGTTGACCCACTTACCACCGTCCTTGCTGAAATACACCGACCGCGCACCCTCCAATTCCGATGCCCGTGCCGCCAATTCCTGACCATCGATCTGCACGATTTGCGGGTTAATTTCACCTTCGGGCAAACGAAGCTTGAGCGTGCGCACGTTCTTCGTCTTCACGTTGAAGCCGTTGTCGGTTCGCGTGGCATCGACTTCTGCGCGCACATAGTGCTGCTCCAGACCGAGAATATCCAACCAGTCGCACCGGCTGTATTTGAGCGTGAACGTGGTGAAGCGCACTTGCTGCGAATACTCCCTGCGGCCCTTGCCTGGGCCCGCGTACTTCTCATACTCGGCTTCCGCTTTGGCACGCCAAACAGGCGGGAACTCATGCTTTAAGCCCTCAGCCACAAGCAAAGTCATGCGAATGTCCAGCGGCTTCAGGATCGCTTCGATGTTTTTGGCCGCTTGCAGTTGCGGATCTTCCGTGCCGCCGTAGGCAACGACGGGCACATCAAACGCATTGGGCGCGTAATCGACGGCATCGTAAATACGCAGACAGGCTTCGATGTGCGGCGGCAGCTTCGCCGGCAGGTCTTTGACATAGCCAACGGTCGTGGTGAAGCCCGCCCCGGGACCGATGACGCACCAGTTGTCGGGTCGGTGCAGGCCGAAATGCCAGGTCCCAGCCCCGCCCATGGAGAAGCCGCGCAGCACCACGCGCCGTGGATCGATCCAGTCGGCCCGGCCCAGCATTCCTTCGGTCCTAACGAATGCCGCCCATGCTTCCTCCACGTCGGTTTCGCCCGCCCAGCGATAGGCGTTGTTGCCGCGGCCATAAATGTCGACCTGAATCCACTTCTGGTCGGGCGGCACCATCTTGTCGCCGCTGTGTTGCTGGAGAAACTTCACTTCGTTGAGCCCGTTATCGCGGCCATGCAAGACGATGTCCACGCGCCATTTTGTCTTTGGGTCTTTGCCATAATCTCTTGGATAGCTCACCGCGTACGGCTGTAAAGTGCCGTCGATGCGCGAGCGGTATGCCCGCAACGAAACCTGGCTGACGGGCATTAGCCACGGCGCCTCGCCACGACCGGCCTGGCTGGCACGTAGCAGTCCCTGGTCGAGAATCTTGAGCGTCCATTCGGCCGAATGCTTGTCGTAATATTCGTCGAGTTGGTCAATCCACTTGCTGGCCTTATGGTAGATCTCCACATCCCCCAGCATCGGATCGCGCACGCCGAGCCGTTGGAGCGACACAATGGCATTGCCCAGCTCCCGCGTTCGCAGTTCAATCGTTGCCTTCGTCTTTGCGTCCGGAGGATTCGATGGCGGTGGCTCGTAGTTTTGTGCCAAGGCCGGCGCCGCCAGAAGGAATGCACCTAAAAACGCTGCGGGGACAAGCGCTTTCATCATGATTCACCCGAAGAAGGAAGTAGAAACCTTACTGCCATAGCGATACGCAGGCAGCGAGTTCCGGACAAGATAGCCGTGGGTCGAGCTTTCCAGCCTGACACGACACAGCAGCGGCCGGCCTGGATAGGCTGACCTACGCTGACCGCTCTGATAGAATGCAGCCTCATAGCCAAACGATTGACGGCAGTTATTGGGAGCGCATTATGAAGTGGAAAACCCTTCTGGTCGGCCTCGTTACCCTGCTTGCCGCTTCCGCATCGGAGGCGGCGAATCCGGTGGTCGTGATGGACACCAGCTACGGGCCGATCAAGATCGAGCTGTTTGAAGACAAGGCCCCGATCACAGTGAAGAACTTCCTCACCTACACCGAGGAAAAGTTTTACGATGGTTTGATCTTTCACCGGGTGATGCCGGATTTCATGATTCAGGGCGGCGGCTTTGAGCCGGGAATGAAGGAACGCAAGACCCACGACCCAATCAAGAACGAAGCCGACAACGGCTTGTCCAACCTGCGCGGCACCATTGCCATGGCCCGCACCAATGATCCAGACAGTGCGACGGGCCAGTTTTTTATTAACATTGTGGATAACAAAAAGCTCGACAAGAGCGGGCTCAATCCGGGCTACTGTGTCTTCGGCCGCGTGATCGACGGCATGGACGTGGTGGACAAGATCAAGAATGTCCGCACCGCCAGCAAGGGCGGGCACGAAAACATACCTGTGGAAGATATTGTGATTAAGTCGGTGCGGCGGGAGAAGTAAGAGTTAGCCCGAAGCGCAAGCGAGGAAACGACAAAGCGCCCTTGCTGGCGCTTCGGGCTAACGGCCCACTGAATCACGATTGACGGCCTGCTAGCGCTAGCGCGTTGAGGAATTCATTATGCGGCCGCGGTACTCACTTTGCATCCTGATGTTTTTGTTGCTCAGTCTTTCGGCTTTCGCCCAGCCGCCAAAGGCTCCGGCGTTGCCGCCGATCGCTCCTGGCCAAGCGCGTCTCGTGGAAACGCTCGGCGGCAAGGGCGGGCCCTGCTACGCCCTCGCAGCGCGCGACGGCGCGGAAAGCCTGATCGTGGGCGGCGAAACCGGTGCCCTTGTTTCCTGGCCGCGCGCGGCCTGGATGGGAATTCGCGTCGGCCAGACCGCGCCGGATATCGCTCCTGGCCACAACGGACCGATCACCGCGCTCGCCTGGTCCAATGGCTGGCTGGCTTCCGCCGGCGCCGACCGCAAGGTGAAGCTCTGGGCCATGCCCGGCCGCGAGTTGAAGCACACCCTCGATGCGGCCGATAATGTTCGCGCGCTGGCCCTGTCGCCCGACGCAAAGGTCCTGGCGGTGGGCGATGACACGAACTCCATTCGCCTCATCGACACCACCAGCGGCAAGGAAACCGGCAAGCTCGACGGCCACAGCGACTGGATTCTCTGCGTCGACTTCGCGCCCGATGGCACCAAGTTGGCTTCCGGCAGCTACGACGGCCACTTGATCATTTGGAACCTCGCGACCAAGAAGAGGATCGTGGAAAGTCCGCTGC
>DATGHS010000017.1:0-30951 GCA_035307785.1 Gemmataceae bacterium | reverse complement strand
GACAAGTCCACCGTCTTTCTCGACAAGATCCCGTTCCCCACCGGCATTCTCGTTTGGCGAAAGGGAGTTCTCGTTTGTGCCGCGCCGGACATTCTGTATGCCGAAGACACGAAAGGCACGGGCAAGGCCGACGTGGTGAAGAAGCTCTACAGCGGCTTCGGCACCGACAATTACCAGGCTCGCGTGAACAGCCTGCAATACGGCCTCGACGGCTGGGTCTACGGCTCGTGCGGCCTGTTCGGCGGCAAGATCAAGAGCCACCTGACCGGCAAGACGCTCGACCTGGGCGACCGCGATTTTCGCATCAAGCCCGACACCGGCGAAATCGAGCCGGCCACCGGCCGCACCCAGCAGGGCCGGGTGCGCGACGACTGGGACAACTGGTTCGGCTGCGACAACAGCGAACTCTGCCGGCATTACGTGCTGGCCGATCATTACCTGCGCCGCAACCTGCACGCCGCCTTCACCGACACCGCGGTTCATGTGCCCGACTTCCCCGACTGGAACCGGCTCTACCCCGCCCGGCAGGTGCAACTGTTCAAGCTCTCCGGCCCGCCGAACCGCGTGACCTCCGCGTGCGGCATCGGCATCTACCGCGACGACCTGATCCCGAACCTCCAGGGCGACGTGCTGACCTGCGAACCGGTGAACCTGATCGTCACCCGGCTGAAGCTGACGCCGAAGGGCAGCACCTTCTCCGGCCGCCGCGTGCCGGATGAAGCGCAAAGCGAATTCCTGGCCTCGCTGGACAACTGGTTCCGCCCGGTGCAGGTGCGCACCGGCCCCGACGGCGCGCTCTGGGTGGTGGACATGTACCGCTATGTGATCGAGCACCCGCGCTGGATTCCGCCGGAGGATTTGCAGAACCTGGATGTGCGCGCTGGCGCGACAATGGGGAGGATTTACCGCATTCGGCCAAGCGACAAGCCGCTGCGGCCGGTGCCGAGGCTGGACAAGCTCGACGCGGCGGGGCTGGTAAAGGCGCTGGATACGCCGAACGGAACAGTGCGCGATTTGGCGGGGCAGATGCTCTTGTGGAAGAATGATGCGAGTGCGGCGGAAGCGCTGGAGCAACTGGCGCGCAAGTCGTCGCATCCGGAAGTGCGGATGCAAGCCCTGTGCATTCTCGATGGTTTGAAAAAACTGACGCCCGAGCTGGTACTCTGGTCTTTCCAGGATCCGCATCCCGGCGCACGAAGGCATGCAGTCCGGCTGGCGGAACAGTTTCTGGCCAAGACTCCTAAGTTCGGCCTAGACCTGTTGCAATTGAACGCCGAACGCGACCCGCAAGTCCAATTGCAACGCGCTTACACCTTCGGCCAGTGGAACGATGATTTTGTTGGTATGTGCTTGGCTAGATTGGTCCTCAAACATCTGGACGACCAGTATTTAGCGGCAGCAGTCGTAAGCAGTGCAAACAAGATTAATATTGCCAACATGTTGTCGACGGTTATGGCCGAAGAATCCCCCCCAGAGGGTTTCTTGCAAAAGCTCGTGCAAAACGCTTCGGCGATAGCAGACGCAGAGACGCTTAACAAGATCATGCAAGCGGTGATAACGCAAAAAAATGACGCGTGGGCGCCGTGGCAATTCACGGCATTGGCCGCCTTGCTCGAAGGGCTTCCGAAATTTCTGCTTACCGTGGACAATTTGTGGAGCCCCGAAACTCGGCAACGGTTAGAAGAAATGCGCGGGCAGGCATCGCTGATTGCAGCTGACTCGAAGCGCGAAGAAGCAACCCGGCTTAGCGCGATCAAGTTGCTTTCTCCGGTGATCTGGAAGAACGAATCGACGGTGCCATTGCTCGTGGATTTGCTTTCGCCTCAGCAGTCCAACGCGATTCAGTCAGCCGCTTTGGTGGCCTTGGGCAAGAGCACGGCTTCCAAATTTCCAGTGAAGGTGTTGGCTAGCTGGAAAACGTTCACGCCGTCGATGCGCGGCCAAATCATTGATCTCCTCTTTGGTCGGGAAGCTTGGTTGCGCGAATTTCTTGCCGCCGTGGAGAAGAAAGAGATTTCGGCTGGGGAAATTGATGCGCCACATCGGCAGCGGTTGCTCAATCACAAGTCGGATTGGGTGCAGCAACAAGCGCGCTGGGTCTTTACCGACGCTTTGAGCTTGGACCGGCAAAAAGTCATTAAAGACTACTCCTCCGTCCTCAGCCTAAAGGCTGAGGCTACACGGGGGCGAGCGGTGTTTGCCAAGAATTGCTCCATCTGCCACAAGCTCGAAAACACTGGCCACGAAGTGGGGCCGGACCTCACCACCGTGGCCAACAAGACGCCGGCGTATCTCTTGCAAGAAATCCTCGATCCCAACCTCAACGTCGATTCGCGATATATTGAATACCGCGTGGAGACGAAGAATGGCCGCAGCTTCACCGGTCTCCTGGCGTCCGAATCGAGCACCAGCATCACGCTGAAGGCCCAGGAAGCGAAAACACAGACGCTGCTACGCAGCGAGATCGAGGAACTCAGCAGCAACGGCAAATCGCTGATGCCCGAAGGGCTAGAGAAAGACATCTCGAAGCAAGACATGGCCGACCTGCTGGCGTATCTCACGAGTCAGGGCAAACCGCCGAAGCAGTTCCCCGGCAACAATCCGGTCATCATCAAGGCAAACCAGGGCCGCTATCTGTTGCGCGCTACCGATGCCGCGATTTTCGGCGACCAGATCGCCTTCGAGCAGCCGTTCGGCAATATAGGCATGTGGCACGGCCAGGATGATCATGCCGCGTGGACCATCGATGTCGAAAAAGAAGGCAGCTTCGATGTCTGGCTCGATTTCGCCTGTGCCAACGACGTGGCCGGCAACGCGTTTGCGCTGGAGGGCGCCAAGCCCGAGCTTCGCGGCAAGGTTGCGGGCACCGGCGGCTGGGACAAATATCAGCAGCAGAAGATCGGCACCGTGAGGCTGGCTGCGGGCAGTCAAAGGCTGATCTTTCGCCCCGACGGCCCGCTCCGCGGCGCGCTGCTGGACCTGCGGGTGATTCAGTTGGTGCCGGAGGGCGAGAAGCCGGTGTGGGAGAATAAGAAGCAATGACGGAATCGGCGTCTATGATAGAATTAGGTATTCCAAGCTACCAGCGCCTGCGCAAATGGGTAACGCTATGTCATTGCTACGCACCAATTACCGATTTACGGTCGCCGAATACGAACAGATGATCGAGTTCGGGATTCTTGATGAGAATCGGCCCGTGGAACTGATCCGAGGGGAGATTGTCACCAAAATGCCAATCGGAGACCGGCACGCTGCGACCGTGGATCGCTGTAACCGAATTTTCAATCGGAAGATAGGTGATCGTGCAATCGTGCGCGTGCAAAATCCAATTCGTTTCCCAGACAGCGAGCCTGAAACAGACATATCACTTGTTCAACCACACGACGATTTCTATGAGTCGGCCAAACCCCAACCCGCGGACGTGTTCCTGTTGTTGGAGGTGTCTGACACGAGCATTGAATATGACCGCGATGTAAAGGGACCTTTATACGCCCAGGCCAATATTGTCGAATACTGGATTCTCAATCTGAACGACGACGCCCTCGAGGTCTACCGGCAACCGCAAAGCAATGGGACGTATGCCGACGTTCGCATTCTCCGCCGCGGCGACCAAATCGAAATCGCGGCGCTGCCGGGAGTCATTGTGCAGGTGGCGGAGCTGCTATGAGCATCGCTCAAAATGCTCTTGAATCTTAATCGGTCGGCTGGGCCAAGCATAAGAGCACGGGCCACCGCTCCCTTCCACAATGCGACCAATCGCATGGGCTTAGCTGAATGGAAGAAACTGGTCACAGCGCCGGTTGCGGCGACGCTCAAGCGAAGAGGATTTCGAAAGAGCGGCCTCATCTTCACTGCTGCGCGTAACGATGTCGTACTCATGGTTGGACTTCAAAGTAGTCAAGGCAGTACGAAGGACCAATTGAAGATCACTTGCAATTTGGGAATTTGGGTGGAACAGTTCGCGCGCCGCCCCAAGCCGGACATCTGGGAGTGCCGTTGGCACAATCGGATCGGTCAATATCTTCCCGAGCCAACCGACTATTGGTGGATTTGCTCAAGCGACGAAAGTGCGAGCAAAGCCGGCCACGAGATTGCAACGCTGCTGGAAGACCGAGGATTGCCTGAGATGGAAAGTTTAGCTTCGCTACCGGCTCTCGAGGCGATGTGGTCTAAGCTTGGTTCGGTGGACTTACCGAAGATCGGCGACAGTGCTATTTGACAGAACCTTGTATTAAACCGGCGGGGTCTCGCCCGCAGTGCATAACGCGCTGATATAATTTCAGAAAAAAGAGGCGCTAACCATGGCCACCGAAACGCGCCGTGAGAAAAGCCGAATCCAAAAAACGCCCGGTGTATGCGGCGGGCGAGCGTGCATCCGCAATACGCGCATTACGGTGTGGGGCTTGGTCAATTCCAGACGACTCGGATTGGCGGACGAGCAGATTCTTCAGAATATCGTTGGCCTTACGCCCGAAGACTTGCTCGCCACATGGGAATACTATCGACAGCATGGCGCGGAAATTGAGGAAGACATTCGCGTGAATGAGGCAGACTGACCACGTCTGATCAGGCCGAAACGCATCCGGTCTCAGGCATCACTCCCCCACCACCGTCACCGCCACGGCCCTCTCCCGCGCATGAATGTCGCACTCCAGCAGAAAGATCTGCTGCCAGGTCCCAAGCCACAGCTTGCCATCTTTCACTGGCACGGTCAGGCCCTGGCCGAGTAGCGTGGCTTGCAGGTGCGAGTGGCCGTTGCCGTCGTGCCAGGTTTGTTCGTGGCCGTAATTGCGGCTCGCGGGAATCAGGCGGTCGAGCAAGTCGGGAATGTCTTGTTGCAAGCCCGGCTCGAATTCGACGATGCCGACGGCGGCGGTGCTGCCCAGATGGAAGACTTGCACGATGCCAGTGTGGATGCCAGAGTTCGAGACAATCGCTTGGACACGTTGGGTGATATCGTGCATGTCGCGGTGGCCGCGGGTGTGCAGCGTGAACGAGTCTTGATGGACCATACGAAACTCCTTGGTTGGAGAAGCTTCGCGGAAGCGTCGAAGGCCGGACGCTTCTGCGAAGCGTCGCTAACCATTGATGATCTCAACCATGCCTTTGCTGCCGTCTAGGCTTAAGCGCTGGCCGGTTTGCACGTTGCGCCAGATGCCGGTGCAGTTGACGACGGCCGGTTTGCGGGCTTCGCGCAGAAGGATCGAGGCGTGGCTCAACTCGCCGCCCGTCTCGGTGACCACGCCGCCGACGCGCGGGAAGACGACGGCCCACGATGGTTCGAGCGTCGGCACCACGAGAATGGTTTCCGCGCTCAGCGCCATGCCGGGCTGCGTGGATTCCGTGAGCAGCGTCATCAAGTTGTCGGCCTTGCGGGCGATTCCTTCCACCGCCAGCGAGCTCAGCGGAATGCCGGCAAATACCCTCTTTCCCTCGGCCTCGGCCCGGCGCAGGCTCGCTTGGGACAGCAGTTGCTCGACGGCCTCGCGCGTGGCCGTCAGCGGCAAATCGATGTGCCGGGCCGCTTCCCAGCGGGCGCGATTGGCCCGGCTCGCTTCGCGAAAGCCGCTGCCGCGGAGCAAGTCGTCGCCCCGCAGCCAGAAGACGTCTTCGAGCGTGTCGATGTGCTCCATCGCGTGGAGCCGCTTGGCTTCGGCCAGAATCTTCTGCCGTAAGATCTGCCAGCGGCGCATCAGCGAATCGCGAAACCACTCACGGCGCTCGTCGAGCCAATAGAAGGGTCGGGTAAAGGGCTCCCACCACTGTCTTCTCCCCTCTCCCCTGCTTCGGGGGAGAGGGGCCGGGGGTGAGGGGGTTGAGCGACCAACTATTGTCGCGCTCCCACTCCCCTCACCCCAACCCTCTCCCCCCGAAGCGGGGGGAGAGGGAGAAGAATTTGCGGAGAAAGACGGATTAGAAACCGTTTCCAAGTCCGCCCGCAGCACTTCGCGCAATTCGGCGAAGCGCGGATGAATTGGGTCGCTTTCCAGTGGCCCGCGGTGGCCGTAACGGTGCAGCCAGGCATCCAGTCCGGCGTCGCGTTGCTTCGGCGGTAGCTCGGCCAGACGGTGATAGTCTTCCATCATTTCCTGAGTCACTACGCGGGCCTTGCCAGGAATGCGCAAGAATTGCCGAACTTTTAGGATGCCCGCCAGGGCGGCGTTGAGGGCGAAGTTGGCGCGCAAGGCCAATGCCAGGCCTTGCACCATCGCCTGATGATAGTCGTGCAGACTCTTCGCGCGCTCGATCATGTGGTCGAGCCTGCGGAATTCGCGTGGCAAACCGGGCACTTCGCGCCAGCACAGAAACTGAAAGCGAAACATGGCCGGCATCAAAGGAAAGAACCGGTGAGGAATGATTCGCGCATCCTCCGGATGTTCGACATCGCCGCCGAAGTTCTTGGTCACGGTTGTTCGCGGCATGCCGAAATGGTCCATCCAGCGGAACCAGAAGGAAAAGTTCATCCAGGCGCGCTCGGCTGCCTCAATGGCATAGGTTTCATTCCATTGCTTGATGACGTAGTCGGCCTGCGCCATGAACGAAAGGTCCTTGCCGGCTTCTACAAGAGCCGTGACAATCCACGGCGTTGGCGCATCGCCCAAGATTTCCTTGTGGTTGGATAGACTCAGTAGCGGATTGCGTTGGATTGGAAAGAGGGCCGGCCGGCATTGAAGGAGCACATAGCCGGTATTGTCGCGGGCAAATTCGATGTCGATGCGCTGGTCCTTGCAGAACACGGCGTAAACCTGCTGAAGCCATTTGGACCATTCATCGCCACGCGTCAGGTGGCCGCGTTGCACTTCGCCGCGAGCCTGGCCGGAAGTCAACGACTCGTTGGATTCTCGGCTTTGGGTGCGCTCGAAATAGAAACCATCGAAGAATGCGACTCCGGCTTCCCGCGCTTTCACGAACGGCTGCACGAAAACGGCGCCGAGCTTTCGGCCTTGGGCGTCGGACGGCAGGGCCTCGACGACGCGCCGCAGCGCCTCGCCGAACGCGGCCGCCTCGTGAACCGGTAGCGACAACAATTGCCCGGCGTTGGAGGTGGCGTGTGTATCCTCGGTCGGCGAGCCAGAGCGGATGATCCACGGACCGGAACCAAGTTCCCGCGGTGGTCCTTCGAAGGCATGGCCATCTGAAATGTCGGCGGCGCGCGCCCAGCAGGTCGCGGGAACGCGAATGCCGGCCACCGCTGCGCGCCGTAGATTATTCAGCTTCGGCACCGAAGCATCGTGGAAGTCTTTCAGCGGCTGCCAGGCCACACGCATCGCTCAAGTTCCTCACCCATTCTTCCGGTTGTTCAATCATGGGGTAGTGACCCCACTCGGAGAACGTCTGCACCGGCCAGCTGCGGCCGAGCGCTGCTTCGGTCCAGCACAGTTCCTGCAGAGACACCACGCGGTCGCGCTCGCCCCACCAGAATTCGATGCTTCGCAGCCGCTCGGGATGCTGCGCGAATGCCTGCTCGAGTTGTCGTAGCCAGTTCGGCGTGAACCAGTCAAAGAAATCGGCGGCCGCCGCACAGGACGCGTAGCCGGTAAAAAACTCTCTCTGAAACTCCGGCGGTGGAACCGTTACAAAGTATTTTCGGAAGAAATGTTTCTGAAACCAGCGCGCGCGAAAAAGAGTGGCGAAGAGAGAGCGGGCAATTCCTAGCCGCATCACCTTCGGCATCAGGCGGTGTTCGAGTCCCCACAGAACGGGCGCTTGCAATAGGAGCGGCGTTTCAAGTAATTGCCCGCGCGCTCGCAGACAGAGCGCGATCAGACCACCGATGCCGGTTCCATAAATAAGCGATTGACCCAGTTGAGGTTCGATATTCGTGTGAACGGTATCGAGAAATGTTTCCCGCGAACAGGCACGGGGGCGATTCGCGAATCCGGGGTAATCGGCGTCGATAATGGGGAAAGGGGCGTTTGCACGAACCGCCGCCAAGCGCGCAGCACAATGTCCGTTGCCGCCGAAGAAGATCACGCGCTGGAACATGGCGGTTTCCTGAGAGTGCTGGCGCCGTGTGCCGATCAGGCTCAATCCAGCCCGATGCTCAGGCGATACTCCTTGAGATGGGCTGCGGGATCGGCTTTGCCAAGCTCTTTCCATCGCTTCGCAGCCTCGGCCAGCGCGCTTTCTGGCGGAGTTTGGCCACTGAGCGCCGGACGAATCGATTCGACAAATGCATCGCGATACGCGCGCTCTGCGGGGATGCGCAAGCGGTAAACGGGATTGGCAATCGGCGGGCTGCATTGGGCTTCCAGTGCCAGAAGCATTTGATTGGTTCGCTCTTTGTTCAGCCCGTAGCCAAACCAGCCGGACCGGTTGTCGATGTCCAGGTGATTGCGGCGTGTGGGACCGCCGCCCCAGCGCGGCTCCAGGGCGATTTCCAGGCTCGCCTGCGGACCGCCCAAGTATAGCAACAGATTCTGTGCTGCTTCGGCGTGTGCGGCGTCGGCGGCCATTACTCCTAACCACCCGTCACTAGCGACATAGGGAATGAAGTTTCCATCTGAATCGGTCAATGCTCGCTCTTGCCCCGCAACAGGCGAATAGTAAAGTTCGCTGCCTGGAGCGCGGCCGACGGCAATTCGATCCTTACAATGCGGATCCTCTTGCAACGCGCGAATATCCGCAAGCGACGCGAGTGTGAATAATGCTTCGCCTTTTCGGAAGGCCTGCACCGGGTCAGCCGCGGCGCGCGGGCGGAGTTTGTGCACCTTTTGCAGGAACTTCAGCGCCGCCAGGAAACCGGGCGATTGAATCCACGGCTCGCCGGTGCCAACGTCGAAATGATAATCGTAGAGCACGCGATCACGATCTGCCTGCGGCAGCGCGTCGAGCTTTTCCTGATTCACGCGCGGCCGGACAAAGGATGCGGCCACGGCGTGAAATTCTCGATCCAAATCCGCTGCCGAAGCGGGCAAAGGCGGCCAGCTTGGTCGCGGCGTTGCCTTGGGCGTTTCGTCTTCCGTCCAATTCGCTTGCTGGGAAAAGTACTCGGCGATTAGGGCCCATTCCTGCCACGTCGCCGGTCCGTTTGGTCGCATGGGGTGATGCAGCCGTTCTTCCAGGGACTTCTTGTGCTGTGGAAGCTCCAGCAGGTCGGCACGATAAACCAAGACCAAAGAGTCGCCGAGGACGGGTATAGCGTACGTCTTGTGGTCCCAATCCATCAGGCGGTAGCGATAGATTCGCAGCAGTTGGCCCGACTCGAATGCCGATGCTTCCAGGGCCGCCGGTGGAATCGACCCGAGTTTGCCTGCCTGCACGCAGTGTGGCATCTCGGCTGATGACAACAGGCGAATGTCCGCAGCAGAATCGGCCGAGACGATCTCGACCGAAGCGCCCGACAGCTCTTTCCAGTTCTCGCCATGCCGCCGCAGTAATTCTTTGAGAGGCAAATGTTTGGGTGTCGCGACGCGAACGGTAACACCCGCAAACGGCTTTGGCGGGCCAGGCGGCGGCAACTGGCGTTTGCAGCTTGGCAGCAGAAGAGCTACGGTAACCAACGCCGGGATGAGCAGCAAAGCTTTCCGTCGCCCAGAAAAAACGCGAGAAATAAATCGGTATTGTTGTTGCATGCACTAGGCTGCCCTGGATACAATCCCAATAGAACTAATTTCATTATTTTGTTTCACATTGTACGCCGGCATGCCTCGAGAACGACGGGTGGTCGTTCGATCACGTGGCGAAACAGCGGGTACCAAGGCTCTCAACGCAAGGCTCCGTTATGAAACTTAGTTTGGTGGTGGCGCAAGGGATCCATCAAGGGAAAGTGATTCCGGTCCCGGTCGCGCAGTTCCTCATCGGTCGCGATGAAGGTTGTCAACTTCGCCCGGCCAGCCAAGCAATCAGCAAGCGCCACTGTGCAATTCTCGCTCGCGGCGGCAAAGTCTTTGTTCGTGATTTCGGCAGCACCAACGGCACCTTTGTTAACGATGCCCAGGTCACCGGCGAGCAGGAAATCAAAGACGGCGACCACCTGAAAATTGGCCCGCTCGAGTTCAAGGTCAAGATCGACAAATCTTCCGGCTCGCTCGCGCCTTCCCGCTTGGAGCCAAAGCCCGCGAAGGTCGCCGCCGGCGCCGAGACTCCCGTGCCTGCTCCGGAAACCACAGCCGAGGTGCCGGCGCAAGCGGAATCGACTGCCGCCGCCGGTTCGCGCGAAGACGAGATGGCGGCCATGTTGTTGGCAACCGATGACGGCCAGACCGAGCCGATCTCGCCGGATCAGATTCCTGCAGGGTCGACCGTCTTCGATGTTCCGAGTATGGGGACCGACCCCGGCGCCCCCAAAAAGCCCGAAGAGAAGAAACCGGAGCCGGCCGACACCCGAACCGCGGCCGATGCTATTCTCCGCAAATACATGCGCCGCCCGCGCACTTAGGCCTTCATTTCGTCGAACTGTTTTCGCGACCATTGGCATCGCTATCCGTATGCGTCGTCGTTCGAATCTGAAAGTCCCAGTTCCATCGTCGTGTCTTCCCCTTATACGCCGGCGCTTGTTAGCCTGGTTCGATCGAAACCGCCGTGATCTGCCCTGGCGGAAAAATCGCGATCCCTACCGTATTTGGATCAGCGAAGTCATGTTGCAACAGACTCAGGTCGCGACGGTAGTTCCTTATTTCAAGCGGTTTCTGCGTGCATTCCCAAACGTCCGTTCTCTGGCGGCTGCCGATGAACAAGATGTGCTCCGCCTTTGGGAAGGTTTGGGCTATTATCGCCGAGCGAAACATTTGCATCTCGCAGCACGCATGATGGTGCAGACGCTCAACGGCAAATTGCCGAATGACCCGATCGTGTGGCAAGACTTGCCGGGTGTGGGGCGCTACATCCTGGGAGCAGTCCTTTCGCAGGCTTTTGATCGGCGCCTGCCAATAGTGGAAGCGAACAGCCAGCGGGTACTTTGCCGGCTCTTTGGTCAACGGGGCGATCCGAAAAGCGGACCGGTAAAGCAGTGGCTCTGGCAAACAGCGGAAACGTTATTGCCGCTTCGGCGGGTAGGTGATTTTAATCAGGCGCTGATGGAATTGGGCTCCCAAGTGTGCACCATTGAATCACCTCGGTGTGACCAATGCCCGCTGGCGCGCGGCTGTTTCGCGCACCAGAGGGGACTGCATCATACAATTCCTTTACGCGCACCCGTACAGCGCAGCGCCGATGTCCAGGAAGTGGCGGTAGTGGTGCGCAAGGCCAATCGCGTGCTTCTCGTGCAGCGGCCGGAACGGGGCCGGTGGGCAGGTATGTGGGAGTTCCCGCATGGCGACGTAAGAGCTAAGGAATCGTTACGGGACGCCGGACGGCGCGTGCTGTTCGACCTGACCGGAGTCCAGGCGAGAATCGGCGCCGAGCTGGCCACCGTGAAGCACACGGTGACGCGCTTTCGGATAACGTTAATCGGCCTGGAGGCCCGCTATCTCAGCGGGCGATTTCAATCTGCCACTTATGTGGCAGGCAAGTGGGTATCGCCTGCAGACCTGGAATTATATCCGGTGAGTTCGCCGCAGCGGAAATTAGCACGAAATTTGGCGGCGGCCGATATGCCTCAATCATAGGAAATACTCATGACTCGAATCTGGCTGTCGTTTTTCGCCTTGGTGCTTCTCATCGTTAGCGGCTGCGAATCCAATAAAGTCGGCCTCGGGGTCGGGCAGATCGCCCCAGACTTGCAAGGCACCGATACCACGGGGCGATCCGTAAATCTCAGCGATTTTCGCGGCAAGGTTGTGATGATCGATTTCTGGGCCACCTGGTGCGGACCGTGCAAGGAAATGGTCCCGCATGAAAAGGAATTGACCAAACGCCTGGAAGGCCAGCCGTTCGTGCTCTTGGGCGTTAGCGCCGACAACGAGCAAGCGGATCTCAAGAGCTATATGAGCAAGGTAGGCATCCCATGGACGAATATCTACGACGGTCCCGGCGGCCCTCTGGCCCGATCCTGGCGGATTGACGGGCTCCCGACCATCGTGGTGGTCGATGCAAAGGGCGTTATTCGTTACAAGCAGCGGGGCTACGACGCGGAGAGCATGAGCAAGATCGACAACGCGATCGACAAGTTGCTGAAAGACATGCGGTATTAGTCCGATACCGGAATCAAAAACCGAGAACGTTAATGGCCCGGTGAACGACGTCCACGTTCGGGCCGTTGACGCTCCCAGCCGAGAAGCGCTAGGCGGCCTTTTGATAATGCCGGTTAATCAAATCGTTTTGAAGCCAAAGCAGCTTGTTGAAGGCGCGCAGAGTTTGAATCTCTTTGCCGCGTTCTAAATTGAGATTCAGAATCGTCGCCGCAATGGCGTCCGCCACAAAGCCCATCAGTGCGTTCATTTGCACGAGAGGCACCGCGATTTCGCGCGAGCCGGCCCTGTCGGTGTGCATCTTGCCGACCATATCCAAGTACGACACCATCTTGCCGTCGTATGGCTTGGTCACCAGGGCCGCGAGATAGCGGCCGAGATGTTGCTTGCGGTACTGGATCATGGGATGATCAGGCGTAAGCTCCGCGAGATCCTTGGGGACCGGGCCCTCGTACCCGGTTTGACGGGGGAGAAAGTGCCGCCAGGTCGAATCAAACTGATTCAGCTTGGCGTACACAGCTTCAACCAAAGTGGGAACCAGCGGCGCCAGGAGCGGCGCGGCGCCGTGAATGGCTTCCACGTCTTCCGGCCCAAAATCCATGAACTCGGCTAAGTAGCCGAAGCGATACCCCAGGTCGTTCTCCAGGCGCGGTTCTTCGATGTGCTTCATGACAACGCTCCGTGGCTTAATAGTGCGATCCGGCAGGAATAAAGGATAATTGGATCAAATTATCCAGTTTACGCTAGAATACATTTCGATAAAATGGATGGCAAGGTCCAATTTAAAAAACAACGGAGTCCGGCCATGTTTTCGCAAACTGTTGAATATGCCTTGCGCGCGGCGGTTTATCTCGCCGACCAGGCGCCCCAGCCACGCACTACGGAGCAGATTGCTGCGGCGACACGGGTGCCCAGGGCCTATTTATCGAAGGTATTACAGAGTCTAAGTCGCGGCGGCATTGTTCATTCGCAGCGCGGCATGGGCGGCGGAATGACCTTGGTGAAACCTGCCGATCATCTGAGCATTTTGGAGGTCGTCAATGCTGTTGAGCCGTTGCAGCGCATCCGCAGTTGCCCGCTGGGCCTGGCGGCTCACGGTGTTCGCCTGTGCCCGCTGCATCGCCGGCTCGACGACGCGATGGCGGAAATCGAGCATGCGTTTGCGAACACTACACTGGCCGAGATCTTAACCGAGCCAACGTCCAGCGTGCCGTTATGCAATTTCCCGCGGCACAAAATGCGGATTCGATGACGAACGTCGCTCGCGATGCGGAATCCGCTGTTGATTGGTCTGCAGATCAATACTTTGCCAATTCGCCGCGCAGTCGATTCCCCCCGAGACCCCGAAGCACGGTGGCGGCGCCGTCGAGCATCATTTTCAACTCGCTGGTAATAGCGATGAATTGCCAACCTTCTTCGATGCGCATAAGCGCTTCTTCCGGCGAAGCCGTGTGCACGCCGGCCGCTACCTTGTATTTCCGGCAGGTTGCGAGAATATGATCCATTGCTTCGCGCGTTGCATCGGCCGACGGCGGCTTCCCGTCGGCGCTGCGCATGCTCGCCGCCAAGTCGTTTGGACCGACGAATATGGCATCGATGCCGGGCACCGAGAATATCTCGTCAGCATTCCGCACCGATTGGATGTGCTCGCACTGAAGAACGATCAGCAACTCGCTATTGGCGTGAGCATAATAATCGGCGGCCGTCGTGTCGAAATTGAGAGCATGTTGATTGCCGCCGACGCTGCGGATGCCTTGAGGCGGGTACAGGCATGCGGCCACGGCAGCTTCCGCTTCGGCCCGCGTGTTCACCATTGGCACGACCACGCCGTACGTGCCGTTGTCGAGCACGCGCTTGATGTGTTCCAGCCGGTTCGTGGGCACGCGCGCCAGCGGTGTGCAATTCGCGTCGGCAACGGCACCAAAGATCGTCGTGGCCGTTTCAATGCCGGCCATGCTGTGTTCCATGTCCACGTTCAGCCAGTCGAAGCCGGCCCGTGCCAGGAATCGGGCTGCCGCCACGTTTCCGAGTGATAGCCATGTGCCCACCGAGGGCTTGCCTTCCTTCAACGCGCGCTTCACAGGGTTGGGTCGCATTGCAAATTCCTCGTAAGGTTCACGCTCGGCTGTGCATCGCACCTAGAAACCGGTTACAAGACCGTAGTTACAAGACCGTAGCCGCAGGCTTTAGCCTGCGGTTGCTCTCGCAGGCTAAAGCCTGCGGCTCCAGGTGGGCCAGGTTTTGAAACGGCATCTAATCGACTTTCGCCAAAGCATGGTAATCAATGGGCTGATCTTTATTCAGCCTGGGGAGAGTAAACGGGATGGCCTCTATATATTTTTGAGCTGCCCCGGTGTTGAAGACAACCACCCGATCGTCCGGTTTGATTTGTCCGCGCTTCTGGAGGGCCGCAATCGTGCCGAGACAGACCGCTGCCTCCGGACAGATACTGATTCCTTCCAGGCTTGCGGCGGTGCGCATCCAAGTTCCAATCGATTCCTCCCGGCCGGCGATCGCGGTCCCGGTGCTCTGCCGGATGGCATCGATCATCATGAAATCGCCGATCGCGGCTGGCACCCGCAAGCCACTGGCTACCGTGTGTGGATTCGGAAACGGCTGCGCAAAGCGTTCCCCAGACTCGAATGCACGAACAATGGGAGCGCAGCCGTTGCTTTGACAACTCACCAAGCGCGGCATGTGCTGCGAGCGCAGCCAGCCCAACTCTCGCAGTTCCTGAAACGCTTTCCACATGCCGATCAAGCCGGTGCCGCCACCAGTCGGATAGAGAATAACGTCGGGCAATTCCCAGTGCAGTTGCTCGGCCAACTCGAGGCCCATCGTTTTCTTGCCTTCAATGCGATACGGTTCGCGCAGCGTCGATAAATCGAACCAGCCCATCCGCTCCGTGCCTTCGCGGACGATGCGGCCACAATCAGTAATCAAGCCGTTAACGAGAAAAGCCTGGGCCCCATACAGATAGGCTTCCATCTGGTTGATGACCGGAGTGTCATCGGGCATGAAGACAAATGCTTCCAGCCCACCTCGGGCGGCATAGGCGGCCAGCGCGCCGCCGGCATTTCCAGCCGTGGGCGCCGCCAAGCGCTTCAGGCCTAGCGCCCGCGCCATGCTTACGGCAACCGCCATGCCCCGGCTCTTGAAGCTACCCGTGGGTAACTGCGATTCGTCCTTGATTAGCAGGTTTTTCAACCCAAAATGGCGGCCGAGCCGCGGGCAGTCCAGCAGAGGCGACATGCCTTCGCCTAACGAGACCGGTTCGGAATCTGCTGGTAGGGGGAGGAGTTCGCGGTAGCGCCATAAGGTCGGCGGTCGAGCGACGAAATCAATTGGAGAGATCGCCTTGCCGATCGCGGCCAAATCGTAGCGAACCCAGAGCGGCCGGCCCTGGTGTACGGACCAGACTTTTCCGGCCTCGAACCGCGCGCCGTCGATCGCGCTTTCCAGGTAAGTAACAAAGGAAGATTTCATATATCGCTTCGTAGTTCCGGTTCCCGGCGGAATTCATTTTGGGTTCCACCTCTCGGCGGAACGACGAACAGGTCAATTTCCCGGTTGGTATTTCCTTGCTCCGGGCCATTTGGTGAGACAGAATAGGGTAACGGGTATTCGGCTGATCTCCAAGAGGCAAGCCGCGCTTCGATGGAAAAAACCTTGCAAGCACGACTGGTGGTCGAGGCTGGCGACGGCGCCCCCGGCGAAGTGGACTTATCGCCGGACGACCCCGTATCGATGGGCCGCAGCCGCGACAACACGATTGTCTTGCGCGATGAGCACGCTTCGCGGCTCCACGCCCGTATTCATTTTGCCGATGGCCACTGGCAGATCCAGGATTTTGGCCTGAATGGCACGTTCGTCAATGGCGAGCGAATTCACAAGCACGCACAGCTCGAACACGGCCAGGAAATCCGTATCGGTAAGGTGCGGATGCGGTTTCAGCTGCCCGACCCGCCATCCAGTTCGCAGTTTCGGCTGGGCATGACCAACGGCGCACGCGAACGCCCTACGATGGGATCGCCCAGCACCGCCCGCTTGCACATTGATGAAACGGCAATCTTGTGCCACTTTATGGCCGGGGCCACCGCGATCGCCGATCCGGCGCGTTTATTGCGGAATGCATTGCAACTGACGCTCACGCAAAGCAATTCCTACGTGGCCGGCTATCTGAGTCCGGATGCAGCCGAACCGCATCCAAAAGTCGTCGTACCGGATACTGCGGGGATCGATCTTTCGCTGAGCCGCCAACTCACGCGCCGCGTGCAACGGGATGGCAAAACGGTCTGGCTCGGCACCAATATCAGTGAATCGCGCCCGGCCGATAGCATGCGCGAGGTAACCGATGCTGTGTGCGTGCCGGTGCGCTCCGGCGGCAAGACGTTAGGAATGGTGCACGTTTACAAAAAGGGGCAATTCTTCGCCGAACGCGACGTGCGCTTCGTCGAAGCCATGGCGGAATTCCTGGGCGGTTGCTTGCAGCAGTTGCATGTCCAGCGGCGCTTGCAATTGCAAACCGCGTTCCTGCGCTCCCACCCGCTGATCCTCGACGAGCTAATCGGCGATAGCGCCCCGATGGTGAAGTTGCGGCAACAAATTGCGGAAGTTGCTCCGCAGCCTTTACCGGTGTTGATTCATGGCGAACCAGGGGTTGGCGTGGAAGTGGTTGCCTGGAATCTGCACCACCAAAGCGCGCGAGTGGAAGGGCCTTTGGTGGCGGTGGCCTGCCAGGAAGTTGCCCCGGCCATGCTCGAGGGCGACCTGTTCGGCAAGCGAACCAGCGCTGCGGGTGAATCCGTTTCGTGCCATAGTGCGTGTGCCGATGAAGGTTCGTTGTTCCTCGACGAAGTGGCAATTCTCTCGTTGGAGTGCCAGCACCGGTTGCATCGCATGCTGGAAGAGAAACGATTCCGGCCGCTCGGCAGCCCAACCGAAATGCCGTGCGACACCCGACTGATCGCGGCAACGCAGTATGAGCTTTCCGATGCCGTCGCCAACGGTCAATTTCGGAAGGACTTGTACGAGTGTTTGAACGTCCTAACCGTGGAATTGCCGCCGTTGCGCACGCATCTCGAAGACATACCGTATCTGGTTCAATACTTTCTCGACAAGTTGGCGGTGCGCAGCCGAAGGCTCATTACGCTAACGGATGCCGCGATGAGGAAGTTGTGCTCGTATTCCTGGCCAGGGAATACGCGACAGTTGCGTGCAGAGTTGGAAGGCGCAGTGCTGCGGACCACGCGGGAAGTGATCGAGGAAGGCGAGTTGCTGCAGGGTTGCGAGCGGTTGTTGGTCGCGCGGCCGGGCGGCTGAAGCCAATCACGTGGTGGCATCGACCTCAGCGGGCGTGACCCCCAGAGCCGCGATGCTGCATCCCGCAATTACGTTCAAACCCAATTCACGAGCCTTGGCAAGTATTTCCGAGCTATCCGCGCCGGGATTGAACCAAACATCGTTCACTGTCTTTTGGGCAATCTCCGGCAACACCTGGAGGCCTACCTGAGGCGGCACATACACGCTCACCCGATCCAGTTCCGCGATCGGCACGTCAGATAGAGAGCGAAACGTCACCCAGCCTTCAATCGTACTTTCTTTCGGATTTATCGGGTAAACGTGATAGCCCGCCTGGGCATACGCCCGCACGGCCTTGTTGCCAAACTTGGTACGGTCCGTACTAGCCCCAAGAATCGCGATGGTCGGCTTCAGTTGAGCTCCTCGACAGAGGGCTACCGAGCGCTGCTCCGTGCGTTAGCTTGCGCTTCGAATAGCGTCGGAATCAAACGACGTGGCGCATCCCGATCTGCCGATGCACGGGAATTGCGAAAAGAGTGAGAAGCGATTAGACGCGCTCCGGCGGTGTCTCGGCCGGCTTGGCAATGACCGGCGATACAGCTTCCGCGGAGCTTTTCGATTCTTGCGCCTGATGAATCGCGTCATACACTTCTTGCCGGTGGACCGGGACGTCTTTCGGGGCCACGATGCCCAAACGAACCTTGTCGCCACGGATTTCCACCACCGTGATCGTGATGTCGTTGTTAATCACGATGCTCTCATTTTTTTTCCTGGACAATACCAGCATCGCTGCCTATCCTTTTTCGAGTAGTCGCAACCTAGGGGTGAAGGGTCGGCTCCCGCGCATGCTTGGGGGAACTCAACAAGCACTCTGAAGATCCACTCCTCTTGCAGGAACGAGCGTCTCGGCGGATGGCGCCAGGGGCCATTTTGCGGTGCGGAAAGGTGCGCCCACACCGGCCGTAAAGACCTCATCTACCAGTCTAAACAGGAGTTGCGCGCAGGTCAAGCGCCGGCGGCGGCTTTTTTTATTGCTTTTTGCGCCAATTGGCACGCGTGTTTGCGGTTTGGAATCTCCTCTGGCCCCTTTTTCCCATATCCACATCATAGAGTTTGCCTAAAGAGGGCAGACAACTTGTCTGGCAGCGCCCGTCGTCCATTCCGGCTTATTCGTAAAAGTGCGCCAGCGAACCGTGCTCTCCGGGTCATCGGCGGCCATTTGCTCGATCAAAGAACTCGAACGTCGATGTAGGTGCCGGGTCGAGGCCGTAAATGGAGTTGCGCCGCGAATTGCGGGTACATTGTCCTGGCTGAGTCGTTCCACCCAAGGCGGATCGAATTAATCATCGCTGGCCGGATAGTACTTCGATGAATGAGCATTTGTTACGCGGATTTAATTGCCTGGCTTCGCCGGCTTGCCAGAGCGCCGAACTATTGCCGAAATCATTCATGTCGTTCTCGATTGACGAGCGATGAATAATGGATAGTATCGAATGGTTTCGCTCGGTCGCTGCGAGGAAACGACATGATGACGGCTCGATTTGCGAGAGCAGCCCTTGTGACCCTGGCCAGTCTGATTTGCTTGCCTCCCTTGTTTGGCCAGCCCAACTCTCCGGATTACTCGCGCACACCTGGGGACGGCTCGCCGTTTCATACTCGAACCGCTACGTCGATGGCGGCTCAACAGGCGGTGCCGATCGAGTCCCTGCCGCCGATGTTGCGCGAGCGCGTCCGCAAAGTCATGACCCAACCGACCCTGGCCACGCATGCCCCAGCCGAGGAGTTCTACGCGGTCCCACAAATGTACGAATGGTTGCTGGATCATCCGGACCGCGCCACGCTTGCCTGGCAGCGCCTGGGTGTCCAATGCACTCCGATCGCTGACAAGGGGCAGGGCCGATTTTCCTGGGCCGACGAAAACGGAAGCGAAGTGGTGTGGTTCACGATCGTGCAAAATGCCGACGTTCGCGTTTGGTATGCAGAGGGCCGGGTAAAGCCTGGGGCCCTACTACCAACGATACCAATTCGTGCCGTGGTTATTCTGCGACACAACTACCCGGGCAATGCCGAAAGCCGGGGGCGCATTCACCATCAAGTTGACATTTTCGCTTCAACCGACAGTCGGGCCGCCAACCTGGTTGCCCGCTTGCTTGGTCCCACGGCCGACCACATGGCCGAGCAGGGCGCCGGACAGATGCTGACCTTCTTCGGTGTGCTCGCACAATACATTGGGCAACATCCCGACCAGCAGGATCGCCTGCTCGCGCCCAAGCGAAATCCATGATTCAACGCATGCAGCCGCGCTTAGCTCCGAAGACTCCGCCTCGCGGCTAACCCCATTCTTACGAATGCGACTTCCCGCTCTGATGCCAGTGCGCCTGATTGAATTGCTGCGACTGGCCGCGCGGGATGGTCAGCACCTTCCATTGCTCTCCGGCGAGAACACGAGCAACCTGCACAATTTGCCCAATGTGGTAGCACGTGTGGCCCAATGAACGCTCCAGCGCCAGCGGCACGGAATGCGCTTCGCCGCGAATGAACACCGTCTTTTCCAGGTCTTCCGGCGTGAGGTTTTTGAGCGTGTCGCGTAGACAGGTCCAGCCACGTTCCCAAAATTCGAGAAGTTCCTGGCGGCTGGCAAACGTGTCTACAAATTCATCGTCCCGATTGCGCCACGGCTTCTCACCGTCGGCCGATAGAAAATCAGTCCAGCGCGACCGCAGATTCCCGGCCACGTGCTTCATAATGACGGCAATGGAATTGGTGTTCGCATCCAGAGCGATGCGCAGTTTGTGGTCGGGCAATTGCTCGACTGCGCGATCCGCCAAGCGCTTGTTGGCCTCAAACGCATTGAAAATGGCGGCCAATAATTCGGCACCAATGTTCATCGTCTCCTCCAGTTGAACATCTCTGCCCTACTTGGCTCCGGCTCTCGCAGACAGCACTCGCTTCCGTTCCGCCGTGTATTTCCACCATTATTTCTTCGGCGCGCCTTCCATGAACCGAACGGCGGCAATGAACGTGTCGAGTAAGCATGGGTCGTGGCGCTGACCACTTATTCGACACAATTCATCGTACATCGCATAGGGATCGCGGCCCACCAGTTCTTCCGGCCGACGGATTCCCAAGCGCCGAAGGTCTGCCGCAATCGACCGGCCGATATTCGGAAGGTCTTCCAGGCAAGCGCAGTTGGCACGGTTCTTCGGCATGGTTTGGCCCTCGGTGATGTAATGGTCTTAAGTATAATCATCGACCCAATAAGGGTAGTTGCGCTTCGAAGCAAAAGCGATGTCGGTAGTAAATCGAGCTTTCCAACCCGACTTGTCGGGGTGTCCGTTCCCCGCTTCCCGAATAGGAAGTATCTCCGTCATGCCTCCCGGAACCCCTTGTAGAAAGGCCCGCCCATGCGCTCTCGTTTTCTTCGTTTCGCGTTTGGCTTCATCGTTCTCGCCGTGCTCGCGCCGTTAGCCTCGGCGCAGGAGAGAATACCAACTTCGAAGGTCCTGAAGCCCGGCGACCGGCTTGTGATAGTCGGCGATTCCATCACGGAGCAAAAGCTGTATTCGCGCTACCTCGAAGATTACCTCACCGCCTGCACGCCGCAATTGAATCTGTGGATCTTGCAACTCGGTTGGGGCGGTGAAACAGCAGGCGGGTTCCTTGGCCGCATGGACCAGGACCTGCTTGCCTTCAAACCGAATGTGGTGACGACCTGCTACGGCATGAACGATGGCCAGTATCGGCCGTTCGACGACAAGAGCATCGGTCAACCGTACGCGGCGAACATGAAGAAACTCATCGATCGAGCCAAAGTGGCCGGGGCCACCGTCGTCGTCGGTTCGCCGGGGGCGGTAGATACCAAGTACTTCCGCAACGATGGCAAAGCGGCTGCCATGTACAACGATAATCTGAATCATCTCCAAGCCATCGATCAAAAGCTGGCGCAGGAAGCCGGCCTGCCGTATGCCGACGTGCATGACGTCATGATGCAAGTCATGGCCAAGGCGAAAGAAGCCCTCGGCGACGACTATGCTGTCTGCGGCCGTGATGGCGTCCACCCTGGACCCAATGGTCAGCTCATCATGGCCTATGCCTTCCTGAAGGCGTTGGGTATGAACAACCTGATCGGCGTTATCTCCATGGATATGAGCGGTGCGAACCAGAGCAGCGAAGGGCACAAGATTTTGAAATCAGAGCCCGGCAAGGTCACCGTCGAAAGCTCGCGCTATCCGTTCTGTTTTTTCGGCAACGCCAAGGAAGATAAGAAATCAGAGAATAATCCGCGCAGCATCTTGCCGTATCTACGGTTTCAGGAGGAGTTCAACCAGTTTGTACTAATGGTCCGAAACCTGAAAGCTGAGAAAGCCAAGGTCACCTGGGGTAAAGAATCGAAAACCTTCACCCGGGAGCAATTGGAAAAAGGGCTTAATCTAGCGGCCGAGTTCCCGAATAATCCCTTTGGCCCGGCCTTCCAAAAACTCGATGATCGCGTACGTGATAAGCAAGAATTCGAAACGCAAATGATTAAAAACTATTACCGCGCGCTCAGTGCTTTGGCGGTGGTCGGTGGCGACGAAGAAAGCACGGCAGCCGTGAATCTACTGCGGAAAAAGTTACACGAGAAGCATGACAAGTTAGCGCTTTCCGTTCGGGCGGCAGTTGTGCCGGTGGAATACACGATTGAGGTGACGCCGGAGTAGACTTTACCGTTGGTGGTAAAGTGTGAGCCGGGGGCGCTAGCGACCGAAAGTTGAACTCGTCCCATCCCGGCTCATTTACCTTGCTATGATTCAAGGCGGATCATATCCGCCTGGGTTGAAGGGATGGCAGCGGCAGATGCGCCACAAGCCCTTCGCGGTGCCGCGCAGCGGGCCGTACTTGTGAATGGCCTGAATCATGTATTCGCTGCAACTGGGGGTGAAGCGGCAGGCTTGCGGCAGCAGCGGGCGAATGAGAATTCGGTAGCCCCAGACCAGGCCGATCAAAATGGCAGACAGCGCTTGAGTGAGCCTGCGCATCATGATGGTTTCGCCTCGCGGGCCAGCCGGCGGGCCAATTGCGGCACCAACTTCTGCAGCGATTGTTGCACGTGGGCCAACGTGAGATCAGTGACGTTTTTCGGAATCAAAACCAGGTCGAGTCCGACCGGAAGCTCCGCCTTGGTAAGGCGGTATCCTTCCCGAAAGAGCCGGCGAATGCGATTGCGCACCACCGCGTTGCCCCATTTGCGCGAAACCGACAGCCCCAGCCGGGAATGCGCTAACTCGTTTTCGCAACCATAAACAACGATGCGCTCATCGGCCACCGAACGCTTGCGATCAAAGACACGGCGAAAATCCTTTTCACGCCGCAAATGCTCCCAGGGGCGAAATCGCAAAGTCATAAGAACCACAAAATTCACGAAAAGCGCGAAAAAATTAACGGGCGCCCATCCCACCAGACAGCTTCCTCAACATCATTTAACTCAAATCCGATTTCCTATAATTCGTGTCTTTGGTGGTTTATAGTTAGCTCCACGGCACATCCGCGCGCGGATTCTGTGGATGCAGGCGCCCGAACTCTTCGATCAACTCCTTGCTGCGCGAATCGATATTCCTGGGCACGACGATCTTTATTACTGCGTACAAATCCCCACCGGCAATTCCCAGCCCGCGCAGGCGCACCTTGCTGCCGCTGGATGTGCCGGCCGGGACGGAGAAAGTAACCCGGCCGCCGTCGAGCGTCGGCGCTTCCACCTTGGCCCCCAGCAGCGCCTCGGAAAGCGAGACGGGAACGTCGACTAACAAATCGTCAGCCTCACGCCGGAAATACGGATGTGGCTCGATGTGCAGCTTCAGGATCAAGTTGCCGCCGCCAGGCAAGATGTCGCGATAGCGGATTTTCTGCCCTTCTTTGGCGCCGGCGGGAATGTTGAGCGACACCTCCTGGTCGTTCACGCGCACATCGATCTTGCCGCCCTGCGCAGCAATCAGGAATGGGACTTTCATCTCCTGTTCATGATCTTCGGCCTGCGGAGCAGCACGGGCGCGTCCTCGACTGCGACCGCGTGGCCGCGGCTGCGCCTGAGTAAAGTCCGAGATGTTGAAGCCGAAGCCGCCGCCGCCGAATTGCCGCAAAATCTCTTCGAGCATTTCGGGGGGCACGTTGCCCATGTTTCCCTCGAAGCCGCCAAAACCGCCGAAGCCGGGAACGCCCTCGCCGCCGGCGCCGGGCGGCGGCATGCTACCAGGCATAACCTGACCAAAGCGGTCGTACTGCGCCCGCTTGGTTTTGTCATTCAAGATATCATAAGCGTTTTGAACTTCTTTGAATTTTGCCTCGGCTTCCTTATCGCCCGGGTTGCGATCGGGGTGAAGTTTCTTGGCGAGTTCCCGATATGCCTTCGTAATCTCCTCCTCCGAGGCACTGCGAGGAACTCCAAGGATTTCGTAAAAATCACGCGGCATGGTCGTAATAGTTCACCGCAAAGAACGCGAAGGACGCCAAATAATTCCATTTTAGCGCCAGCGCCAAATCGATTTCCATTAAGAGAATTTCAGGCCAGCCCTTCCGCTCGCAGCGCTTCAATCGTTTGCCCGATGGCTATCACCGTTTGCTCCACGTCCGTTTCGGAATGCGCCGCCATCATGAAGGCGCCGAGGCCAGGCCAATCGACACCGTGCAGTAGCAGTCCCTGGCGAAATGCGTGCACCAGCCGCGGATCTTTTGCTCCGTCCAGGTGATCGAGCGCGCCGCCATACGGAAGAAAATCATCGGCATCCGGCCGCGGCCCTTCGTAGCCGGGCAGAAGGTGCACAAAAGAGAAATCGCCGTACGCTAGCCAATCGGTGAACCGCTCGGCGAACAGGGCATTCAATTTCTGGCGCAACAGCTTTGCCAACTCATTGGCTCGGCGGCACGGCTCGCCGTTGGCCACGATTTCCAGTGTCGCGATCCCGGCCGCAGCTGAGAGCGGATTGGCGTTGAAGGTTCCGGGATGGCGCATCTTGGGCCGGCCCGCCCTCGTTTCGATTCCGTTCATGATCTCGGTGCGCCCGCCCACCGCGCCGCCCGGCAAGCCACCGGCGAGGATCTTCGCCATCGTTGTGATGTCGGGCTGAATGCCATAGTGGCCTTGCGCTCCACTCGGATGCACGCGGAAGCCGGTAATGACTTCATCGAAGATCAGCAATTGGCCGTGTTTTCGTGTTAATGCGCGGACCGCGTTCAGGAATTCACCGCGCACCGGCACTTTGCCCCAATGTCCGCCAGTGGGTTCGAGGATTACCGTGCCAATCTGCAAATCGTCGGCCAGCGTTTCTTCCAGCTTGGCAATGTCATTGGGCGGAATAACTACGGTGTTGCTGGCCACGTCGACCGGAACGCCGGGCACACTCGTGACGGCGTACGGTGCATAAGCCGCCGGCATCACGGCATCATGCCAGCCATGGAAATGGCCGATGAATTTCAACACTTTCGGCCGGTTGGTGTACATGCGCGCAAGCCGCAGCGCCATCAGCGTCGCTTCGGTGCCCGAATTGGTGAAGCGAATGCGCTCGGCCGACGGGATCAGCTTCTGAATCCACGACGCCCATTCCACTTCCAACTCGTGGCAGCCGCCCAGATGCGTGCCGCGCTCGACTTGCCGCTGCACCGCCGCCACCATCTCGGGATGACTGTGCCCCAGCAGCAGTGCCCCGTGGCCGGACCAGAAATCGATCAACTCGTGGCCATCCACGTCCCACTTATGAGCACCACGCGCATGCGAGATGTAAACGGGAAACGGTTCCAGCCGGCGCAAATCATGCGTAACGCCGTCGGGGAACAGATCCTTGGCCTTTTCATAATAGCGGCGTGAGCCGGCAAACTTCGAAGCATAGCGCTCTTGCACCGTGCGTTCGGCGACAGCGGTCGGCATGAGAAATGACTCCGAGAACGAAGATTGTTTTTTCGTTCCCAAACTCATGTTGGGAACGTAACGTTCGAAATTCTGCTCCGTCGCACTAATCTGCTTTCGCGAAACAGATTATCGCGAACTAACATTCCCAAACGGAGTTTGGGAACGAGATCAACTGCATGCGCTATCCGGTGCTAGCAATGACTGCCAACATCTTCTGGCAGTCCTCCAGAAACAAGCTCGACGACGCCAGGTCGAGTAAACGCTGCACTTGCCGGGCATCTTTCAATGGCGTCGTAAACAATTCGTCCACGACATTCTCATCCATGTCACTGAGAAGATACAGCTCCGCCTTGCCCGCGGCATGCAACCATTCCAATAGGGCCACGCGATCTGCTGGTTGCCGCTCCTGAACAATGCGCGCCGCCACTGCCGGGTTGTCCGATTGCCGCATATATGCCATGCCTTCGCTGATCGGCGGGTTTGAATGGCTGAGCACGATAATTCTACCGCCGTTTTCTACCACGCGCGAGGCACAAAACGCCGCCTGCGCCAGCGACGCAAAGTCCTGCTGCACGCCGTTGCCTTTGACCATCGCGACCACCGTGTGGGCCGGTCGATCCACGGTTACTTTCCAAGATTCGTCCAGGAGTCGATTGACCCCCGGAATTGATTCCACGGTTCCGCCTACCACATGGGCAATCGAATCTCCTTCGCCGGCGACGACCTGAATCAGGAAGGGTACGCCCAGCAGCCAAAGCACCTCGTCCGCTTCGTGGTGCAGTTGCGTTGGTTGGTCGCCGAGTTGGTCGAGCGAGAGCTGCCGCGCCGTGTCATGCAGCGTCTCGGCATCGCTCAGAGCCGGATACACGAGGCACGTCGCATCCGCGATGCCGAACTGCGGGTCGTAACGATTCCCGGCGAGGATAATCGTCTGGTCCGCCTCCACGAGCGACCGGTTCAAATAGATGCGCCGGCCCCGGCGCGTGCTGGCCAGATAACTGAGACATTGCTTGTTGCTGGGGTCATGCACTTCCGTGCGAACCTCTTGGTAAGCATCAGAGAGTTCATCAATCCACACCTGCCGCGAATGTGGAGGCGACAACAATGTGATCGAGTCGGCGACGACGCCAGCCTCTGTGATATACTTAAGAATCTCATTAACCATCGCGCCGATTTGCGATAGTCCATCGTCCACAACGACGGTGATTCGGTCTTCCGGTGTCAATGCACGGCGCAGGGGCGGGAAGTTCCGCGGGGTCTCCAGCGCAGCGCGTACAGCCCCCGCCGCGTCGGCAAGCACCGCCACCGGCACGGCGCGGCGCGGGACCACCAATGAGCTTTCCAGGACGTTCACGGCTACGCCAAAGTCAGATAGCGGAATTTGCATGCAGCGATTTCCAGATTTTTGTCCGCCCTAGTCGTCTTGAACTCTTTTATTTTTTCATCAATGATATTGTAGGCGTTCACCAAATAGGCAATCGTTTTCGCCTGCTTCCCTAAGATAGCAGTTATCCTGCCTGCACTGCACTTTTACATTTGAGAACTCCGGAGTTCAAATTCCATGCGATTTTTGGCCGTTTGTTTGGCTCTCGCGATCAGCATGATAATTACGACCAGTGTTTGCAATCTTGGGGCGGCCGATCCTCCAGCCCCGGAATACAAGCCCTTCGTCGCCCCGCCATCAGATGAAGGCCAAAAAGCCATCAAGCAATTTCGCGTCCCGATTGGCGTCGAGACGAGGTTATGGGCCGCGGAACCCTTACTGGCAAACCCGGTGGCGTTTTGCTTCGACGAAATGGGCCGCTGCTTCGTGGCCGAGACCTTTCGCCTGCACCACGGCGTGACCGACAACCGCTCGCACATGAATTGGCTCGACGACGATATTGCTTGCCGCACCGTGGCTGACCGCGTGGCCATGTACAAGAAATACGCCAAGGAGAAATTCGCTTCGACATACGAGAAAGAGCATGACCGCATTCGGCTCGTTGAAGATAGCAAGGGGACCGGCGTCGCCGACAAGGCGACCGTATTCGCCGATGGTTTCCACTTAGCCGAAGACGGATTGGGCGCCGGCGTATTGGCGTATCACGGCAACGTTTACTACACCGACATTCCCAATCTCTGGCTTTTCGGTGGCCGGACAGGAAACCTCCCAGAGCGGCGCGAAATCCTGGCCACTGGTTTCGGTGTCCACGTGGCCTTCCTGGGCCACGATTTGCATGGCCTGCGGATCGGGCCTGACGGCAAGCTGTATTTCAGTTGCGGCGACCGCGGTCTGAACGTGAAAACCAAGGAAGGCCGGCACCTTTTCGTTCCCGATTGCGGTGCCGTGCTGCGTTGTGAGCTCGACGGCTCCGACCTGGAAGTCGTCCACACCGGACTGCGCAACCCGCAGAAGTTAGCCTTCGATCAGTGGGGCAACCTGTTCACCTGCGACAACAACAGCGATTCCGGTGACCAGGTGCGGCTCGTGCAAATCGTCGAAGGCGGCGACAGCGGCTGGCGCATGAGCTACCAATATGGCAGCGTGATGAGCGACCGCGGGCCCTTCAATGGCGAGAAAATTTGGCACCTGCAAGATCAGCCGGCGTACATTGTGCCGCCGCTGGCCCACATTGCGTCCGGCCCGTCGGGTGTTTGCTTCAACTACGGCAGCACGGCCTTGCCGGATAAGTACAAGGACCATTTCTTTTTGTGCGACTTTCGCGGCGGCGCCACGAACAGCGGCGTGTGGTCGTTCGCCGTGAAGCCGAAGGGTGCATCGTATGAGTTGGTGGATCGCGAGCAATGCATCTGGTCGATCCTGTGCACCGATTGCGAGTTCGGGCCCGACGGCGGGCTGTATGTCAGCGACTGGGTGCAAGGCTGGGATTGCACGGGCAAGGGGCGCATTTACCGCTTCGCCGATCCGGCCGCGGAGAAGAAAAACAATGCGGCTGAGGTAAAGAAGCTTTTGCCCGTGGTCTGGGACACGCGCTCGCTGGATGATCTGGCGAAGTTGCTGGAGCATCCTGATATGCGCATTCGCCAGGAAGCGCAGTTCAAGCTGGTTACAGAGGGAAAGGCGGCGATTCCTGTGTTCTCCAAAGTTGCCAAGACAAGTCCAAACATGCTCGCGCGCTGCCACGCCATCTGGGGTCTGGGCCAGCTTGGCCGCAAGTACCCCGAAGCCGGCGACGCGGTCTTTGCCCAGGCCAAGCACCCGATGCCGGAGATCCGCATTCAAGTAGCGCGCGTGCTGCGCGAATTCCATTCCGAAAACGAGCTGCGCGGGATGTTGGAAGACGCCGATCCGCGCGTTGCCTTGGAAGCCGCGATTTCGATCAGCCGTCTGCCGGCCGATTTTTCCGGACCGGAAGGCGAACACATGAAAGGCTTGGCGCAAACGCATCGCGCGGCCGTGGAATTGCTGCGGCGCAACGCCGACAAGGATGCGTATCTGCGCCATGCCGGCGTGATGATTCTGAGCACCTACCCGCCGGAGTTGCTCAAGCACAGCTACGATGATGAATCGCCCGCAGTCCGGCTCGGCGTCGTGCTGGCGTTGCGGCGACAGAAGCATCCTGACCTCGCGCGCTTCCTGAATGACGGCGACCCGAAAGTCGCTTTGGAGGCGGCGCGCGCGATCTGTGACGAGCCGATCACGGAAGCGCTGCCGCAGCTGGCGGCGCTTATTTCCAAGACCAACAACAACGAATTCTGGCTCTGGCGCGTGCTGAATGCAAACTTCCGGCTTGGCAACAAAGAGAATGCCGAGGCGGTAGCCGATTTCGCTTGTCGACCTGATGTTCCGGAAAAGCTGCGCGTGGATGCCGTGAAAATGCTTGGCGACTGGGCCAAGCCTTCCAATCGCGACCGGCTCACTGGCCTGTGGCGGCCGCTGCCGGGCCGCGATCCCCAATTTGGTCCCGATGCCTTGCGTGCCCACCTGGGCGGCATATTCAGTGGTCCAGACAAGGTTCGCCAGGAAGCTGCTACCGTGGCCGCGAAACTCGGCATCAAGGAAGTGGGCAAAACGTTGCAAGCGATGATCACCAACGAGAGTGAAACCTACTCGACCAAGATCGGGGCTTTGAAGGCGCTCGACCAGTTGAAGGATTCACGCTTGAAGGATGTGCTCCCCATTGCGTTGAACTCTCCGGATGCCAAAATGCGAGCCGAAGCACGCAGTATTGCCGTCCGCCGGCAGCCGGACAAAGCCGTCGCTATGCTTGATCCGATATTGGAGAAGGGGGCCTTAATCGAGCAGCAGGCCGCTTTTGCCGACTTCGCCGCGATCAAGAACAAGGAAGCGGATGCCGTGTTGGCCCGCTGGCTCGATAAGCTTCTTGCCGGAGGCGTGCCCCCGGAATTGCGGCTCGACATCCTGCTGGCTGCGAGCCAACATCCTGATGCGGCAATCGTGAAGAAACTCAAGCTGGTCGAGGAAGCTCGCGCTCGCAGCAGCGACCCACTGGCCCCATGGATCGAAGCTCTGCGGGGGGGAGACGCCGAGCGCGGCAAGAGTATCTTCCTCAACAAGGCCGAAGTCACTTGCGTGAAGTGCCACAAGCTCAATGGCACCGGCGGCGACGTAGGGCCGGAACTCGCCGGCATTGGCGCCAAGCAGACGCGCGAATACCTGCTCGAATCCATTGTCTTTCCCGATGCAAAAATAGCGAAAGGTTACGACAGCGTGGTGCTGGAATTGACCAACGGCAAAACCATCACGGGCGTGCTGAAATCGGAAGACGATAAAGAAGTAAAAATCATGACTGCCGAGGGCGTGCCGCTCACCATCGCCAAGAATAAGATCGAAGAGCGCCGCCGCGGCAAGTCTCCGATGCCGGAAGACCTGGCCCAGAAACTCAGCAAGCGCGAACTGCGCGACCTCGTGGAGTTCCTGGCGCAGCTGAAGATGGAGCATAAATAACCGAGAAAGCCACCATGGCCCAAATCCGCCTGCGCGAATGGGAGACGGATGCGGAGCACCTGCCGATGACCTGCATGGTCTGCGGCGAGCCCGCCGTCACGCATGTTCGCAAGAAATTCACTTGGGCGCCTGAGTGGCTCTCGATCCTGGCTTTCCTCGTATTCATTGTTGGGACCATTCTCGCCCTGCTGGTCTTAATACTGTATTTCGCGCTTCGCAAGCAGATGTTGGTTGAGGTCCCCACGTGCGAGCGCCACCAGGGCTATTGGCGGCGCCGCATTTTGTGGGCTTATTTGCCTCTCGTTCTGCTGTTGCTCGCCGGCGTGGCCGAAGTCGTTTTTATGGTAAGTTTGGATGCCGGGCCTGACCGGGAAATCATGTACGGTCCCTGCTTCGGAACAGCTATTGGAGCATTTATCTGGCTTGTTATCGCGGCCGTGGTGCAAAAGGGCACCGTGCAGGCTGCAAGCATCAGTGACCGCGATATCACATTGAAGAAAGTGCACGAAAAATTCGCGGAGTCGTTGGTTGCGCTGCGCCGTGCCGAACGCGAAGAGGTTGATGAGGATTTGGAAGACGTTCTGGAAGACGACGTACCGCGCCGCCGTCCCGCCGGCGCCGGCGATGATCCAGAGGACGACCGCACTTCATTTCGGCCGAAATAGATATCTTTCGGGGTGTGAGAATGAGTCTGCATACTCGCATGTGCGCGATTGTTTGCTTGATTGCAATCGCCATCACCACTCGGGTAATAGCCCAGTCGCCGCCTAGTGACAAGGCCGCCGCCT
>DATGHS010000016.1:0-28241 GCA_035307785.1 Gemmataceae bacterium | reverse complement strand
CGACTGGAACTTTTACGGGCTAGTTTGCACCATCGATGTTCAGCGTCACCGGAAGTCCAATCCACAAATGCCACGTTGGCTCGTCGCAGACTACAAAGAGGCGCTGCAAGTGTTGTTGGGATTGGCACTTCGCGACGTACGCGACTGCACGGAACCGGCGACGATTCAAAGCATCCTCGGTGCAATCGCGTTGGCAAAAGGCAGCGTTGCCATCGGTGCTTTCATAAGCAACAGCGATGAATCGGAAAATCTGGAAGTGCTTGACGAATATGAGTCTTGGAGCGAGGCGTTCAGCGTTCATCCGCTCTGAACATGCTTCAGTTATGCTTGAATGCTCGCTTGATTTGTGAGACCGAACATGCTCTCCGCTGAATTCATTCGCGAGAATCTGGATGCCGTCAAAGCCAATTGCCGCAATCGCAATGTCACGGCCGACGCGGAGCAGGTCGTGCGGCTCGACGACGAGCGCAAGAAGTTCGCGCAGGAAACACAAGTCCTCCAGCAGCGCGCGAATGAAGTCTCCAAGCTGATTCCGAAGGAAAAAGACAAGGCGGCGAAGGACAAATTGATTGCCGAGGGCAAGGAACTGCGCCAGAAGGTAACGGCGCTGGAAAAACAGCAAGACGAGATCAAAGCTCAATTGCACGCGATCTTGCTCACCATTCCCAACATGAGCCATCCCGACGCACCGGTTGGGACCACGGCCAACGACAACAAGGTCATTCGCAAATGGGGCGAACCGCCGAAGTTCGATTTCAAGCCGAAAAACCACGTGGCGATTTGCGAAGCGCTCGATCTGGCCGATTTCGAAGCCGGGGCTTCTGTTACGGGTCAGAAGTTCTATTTCCTGAAGAACGAAGCCGTGCTTCTGGAACTTGCGCTGGTTCAATATGCGATGCAAACGCTAATCAGCGAAGGCTACACGCCGGTCATCACGCCGGACATGGCCCGCGTGGAAGTACTCGAAGGCATCGGCTTCATTCCGCGCGATCCGAATCCAGAAACGCGGCAAATCTACACCGTGGCCGACAGCGACTTGTGCCTGATCGCCACGGCCGAGATCACGCTGGGCGGAATGCACAAGGACAAGATTTTGGATGAAAAAGATTTGCCGCAGAAGTACGTCGGCCTGTCGCACTGCTTCCGGACCGAAGCCGGGGCGCCGGGCCGCGACACCCGCGGCCTCTACCGCGTGCACCAATTCACGAAAGTCGAAATGTTCGCCTTCTGCAAGCCGGAAGAAAGTGAAGCGATCCACCAGGAGTTGCTGCGAATTGAAGAGAAAATCTTCCAAGGTCTGGAGCTGCCCTATCACGTCATCGATACTTGCACCGGCGACCTGGGCGGGCCGGCGTACCGCAAGTACGACCTCGAAGCCTGGATGCCGGGCCGAGGCGAGCATGGCGAATACGGCGAAGTGACCAGCACATCGAACTGCACCGACTACCAGGCCCGCCGGCTGAACATCCGCTTCAAGAGCGCGCAGAAGAAAGGAACCACGTTCGTCCACACGCTCAACGGCACTGCCGTGGCCGTGAGCCGGGCGCTGGTGGCGATTCTGGAGAATAACCAGCAGGCGGATGGCAGCGTTACGGTGTCCAAAGTGCTGCAACAGTGGGTGGGGAAAGAGAAGATCGAAGCCAAAAAGCGCCCGTGACGCGTGTAGGGCCACGTAAAGCCCTCCACTGTTGAGGCCACATCAATTCGTTGCCAGAGCCGGCTATAGTGGCGTATCTTGCTGGAACCGGCAACGAAAGGCAGTTACCCGCTGGAAGAATTATCCTGCCGCAAGTCGTTGTTCAATAATCCTTTAGAAGATCGGGCCGCCACGAGCCACCAATTCGTTGCTTCGTTGCTTTCGTTGCCGCGAACCGGCGAACCCACCGCCGAGTCCGGCAACGAATGCGGCAGCAGGCTGAGCGCCGCCGGCCCAGGCGCAAGCCCATATCGAGGGCTTCGTCCTGGCTCGCCCTCTGCCGCTCTTCTCTCATTTTCGTTACAATGAGCCGGTTACTCTCCACCATCTCGTCCACCAAACGAATCGGACTCGAGCATGTCGCGGCGTTTGACCTGTCCCCGTGGCCATATTTGGATGGGAGACGTTCCCATTCACACGGGCGATTCCACGCAGGTACTGCCGAATTGCCCGTTCTGCGGCGAGGTAGGGGCTTGGCTGCCTGGCGATGAACCACGCGCCGCCGACGTGCCGACCTCTCGTGTGCTTGACGAGCAAGTCAAGACTGGCGGGGCGGACGCCGAACCGGCACTGACGAGCCCGCCGACGTTGCCGGGCCTCGAACTCCAGGGCGAACTCGGCCGCGGCGGCATGGGCATCGTGTACCGAGGGCTGGACCTCAAACGCGGCGGCGAAGTGGCCGTGAAGGTGCTGCCGCGCATGGACCCGGCGTCGCTTCTGCGCTTCAAACACGAATTTCGCTCGCTAGCGGGCTTGAGCCATCCAAACCTGGCCACGCTCTACGAACTCATCGCCGATGACAATCGCTGGTATATTCTAATGGAACTGGTGGAAGGTTTGCCCTTTACCAATCACTTCGCCAACATTGCTGACCGCAAGGAACGCATCGATCAATTTCGGCCCGCGTTTCGACAGCTCGTCGAGGCCGTGCATTATTTGCACCAGATGGGCCTGCTGCATTGCGACCTGAAGCCGTCGAATGTCTTGATCAACCCGCAAGGCCGGGTCACGTTGCTCGACTTCGGCTTGGTGCAACCGTGGCAGGCCCCGCCGGGAAAAGAACGTCGTGAATTGATCGGCAGCCTGGGTTACATCGCCCCGGAGCGATTTGCCGGCCGGCCGCACACGCGGGCCAGCGACTGGTATTCGGTGGGAGTGATCGCTTATGAAACGCTCGTCGGCAAGCGGCCATTCGAAGGCGAGGCCGACCAGTTGATTTGGCAATATCAGCACATGGATGCGACTCCCCCAAGGGAACGCCAGGGCGACATTCCGGAGGTGTGGAATGCGCTATGCGTTGCTCTGCTGCAGCGCGATGCGGCCAAGCGGCCCGAGGCGCTGGAAATCCTGCGCCGGCTCGGTTACGAACCCGCGCTGCCCCCGGCCATCGCGGCTACGCCGCGCCATGAAGACGTGCCACTGGTCGGGCGCGATCTGCACCTGCATGAATTGCAGCAAGTATTTGCTACGGTCCGCAACGGCCGTCCGGCCGTCGTGCAAATTCGCGGCCGGTCGGGCATGGGCAAGACGGCGCTCGCTGAGCGCTTTTTGGAGCGCGTGGCCGAGCGCGAGCGGGCCGTAATCCTGCGCGGCCGCTGTTACGAGCAAGAATCGGTTCCGTTCAAGGGCATGGACAGCCTGGTCGATGCGCTGAGCCATCAGTTAGCGGGACTGCCGGAAGACGAACTGGCCACCCTGGTTCCCGAAGAGATGGGGGCCCTGGCCCGCGCCTTTCCCGTCTTGCGGCGGCTGAAATTGGGAGCGAAGGGCTGGAAAAGCGCCGACGTGACGGATCCAGTGGAAACGCGCCGCCGGGCCTTCGCCTCTTTGCGCGAGTTGTTAACGCAACTGGCCCGGCATGGTCCGCTCGTCCTTTTTCTGGATGACCTACAATGGGCGGATGCCGACAGCGTGCGCTTGTTGTTAGACCTTGTTCGGCCGCCGGAAGCGGCGCCGGTGCTCTTGTTACTCAGCTATCGCACGGAGCAGGAACAGGAGAACGCCTGCTTGCGCGCATTGCGCGAAACACTGCCGCCGGCAGATTCTACCGTCGTTTTGACGCAGATTGCCGTCGAACCGCTTACACCGCTGGAAGCGTCCAGCCTGGCACTGATGTTGCTGGCCGACAGTGAAGCCGGCCGCGAGGAGGTTGCGGCGGCGCTGGCGCGTGAATCGCAGGGTTGGCCGCTCTACGTTCATGAACTCGCCCGGCAAGTGCGCTTGCTGCCGCAACCCATGGCCGGCGGTTTATCGCTGGATCAAATGATCTGGCAGCGCCTGCAGCAACTTCCGTCCGCCGAACGCCGGCTGCTCGAGGTGCTGGCGGTGGCGGGCCAGCCACTGCGGCAAAGCGTTGCCTTTCAGTCCGCCGAGGTGGAAGCCGAGCCGCATGGCGTGTTTGCTATGCTGCGCAACGGTCACTGGATTCGAGCCCAAGCCGTGGATGCCGAGGCGCAGCTGGAATGCCTGCATGATTCCATTCGGGAAACCGTGCTTCGCCATCTGCCACCGGCGGCGCAGGCGGCGCATCACGAACGGCTGCTGCGCGCGTATTCGGCTGCTCCTGGGGCGCCGCGCGAGCTATTGGCCTGGCATTGCCTGAGCGCCGGCCGGCCCGACGAGGCAGCGGAATACTATGGTGAAGCCGCCCGGCAAGCGGCCGAGGCACTGGCCTTCGAGCGCGCCGCTCACCTTTACCGGCTATGCCTCGATTTGCATCCTCCAACCGCAGCCGAAGCAAGTGCAGCCCGCGAGCGGCTGGCGACTTATTTGGCCCTGGCCGGCCGCGGCCTCGAATCCGCCCAGGCCTATCTGGCCGCCTGCCAGGACGCCGACCAAACGCGCATTTTTCAATTGCGACGGCAGGCTGCGTACCAGTTCTGCGCCAGCGGCCAGGTGGACCTGGGGTTGGACACGCTGCGCGAAGTGCTGCGCACCGCCGGCCTCACGATGCCGGCCTCGCCGCAATGGGCGAACCTCGCACTGTTGTGGTATCGAACCCGGCTGCGCGCCCGCGGCTTGGACGTCGAAGAGCGTGGCGTGCAAAGCATCCCGGCCGAAAAGCTGGAACGCATCGATCTGTGCTGGGCCGCCACCGCCGGCATGAGCCTGTTCGACATCGTCAGCGGCGCGTACTTCCAAGCGCGGCATTTGGAATTCGCCCTGAATGCCGGCGAGCCATTTCGTCTGGCGCGGGCGCTGGCTTGGGAAGCGTGCCATCGCTCGTCGGAAGGAAGCTCGGCCGCCGTCGAGACGGAAAAATATCTTGGCCTCGCGCGCGAATTGGCCGCGCGCGTGATCAACCCGCATGCGCAGGCACTGGTCGCCATGGCCGAAGGGATTGTGGCGCACAATCTCGGCCGGTGGCCGGCGGCCCGGCAGTGGCTGGCGGCTGCGGAAACTCTTTTCCGCACGCGCTGCACCGGCGTGGCTTGGGAGCGCGACACGACCCACGCCTTCCTGTTCTGGACGTTGTCTCAGCTCGGCGAATTTGCGGCGATGGAGCAATTGGCCGCGCGCCTGCTCAAGGAAGCGCGCGATCGCGGCAATCTCTTCGCGGCCACCAACATCGCCACATTCGCCTTCCCGCAATGCCGGCTGGTCGCCGGCGACACGGCCGGCGCCCGCGAGGTGATTCATGAGCAAATGAGCGAGTGGTCGCGCTCCGGCTTTCACTTGCAGCACATGACGGCACTCTGGAGCGAATGCCGGCTCGACTGGTACGAAGGCAACGTGGCGGCGGCCTGGCACCGGCTCGAAGAGCGTTGGCCGGCATTGTCGGCCGCCAAGCTCTTTCGCGTTCAGGTCATCCGTGTGCCGCTGCACCAGCTGCGCGGCGCGCTGGCGCTGGCGATGTGCCGCAAAGAAGGCTCGTTGCGCCTCTTGCCTTGGGCCCTCCGCGCCGAGCGCGATCTGGAACAGGAAGATGGGCCGTGGGCCAGCGCGCTGGCGGCCGGCCTGCGGCCGGGAATTGCAGCTTGCCAGGGAAAAGCGGATGACGTGAAGGACTTGCTGAGGTTAGCATTGCAGCGCTATGAAGACGTGGCCATGAACACCTATGCAGCTGCCGTTCGCTGGACGCTTGGCGAAATGCCCATTGGCGACGAAACCCGCGACCAGCGCCAGCGGGCCGAAGCGTGGATGCGCGCGCAGGGAGTAGCGGACCCGACGCGCCTTGCAAAGATCCATGTACCCGGGGTGAATTAATACTCGAAAGCCCAGCGACGGAAGTCCCTGGGCGCTCTGGACAATTACTTCTTCCCTTTTCGCTCAAGTTCCAAATCCGCAAGCATGCGCTGGAAATCGATGCGCCGCAATAGCGGCACAAAATTCGGATTGGTGCGAATTTCCTTCGTGCTCTCGCCGGTCTTTTGCAGCCAACTGTGGGTCAATTCCAGGCATAGGTGAGCGTGCATCATTGCCATGCCCAGGTCGTCGGTCAGTGGAATGCAGCGGGCAAGCAATTCCGCCGCCCAGAATTCGTACTCGGCATCGGGATAGACATGCAACATGGCCAGGGCACTGTTCGCGGCGAGCAGTGGATCGCGGAGTTCGAGGTCCATGCCGGCGCAGTCCCAAAGGCCATCGGCCAGGGCTCTTCGATATCGAGGGTTGGCCTGGTCTAGCCGAAGCGCTTCCTCCATCCAGTGGATATTCTGACGGTAATTCTGCCTCGCCTGGGTCCAGTGCCCCTTTTCCTTATCGAAGATCCCTTTAACGCGATAAATATCCGCCACGTTGGCTTTGTGATGTGCCACGGTCGGCAGCTCCTGGGCAAGCTGACGATGGATTTCCAGAGCGCTTTCCAAAAGCTGATTCCCTTGACCGATGTCGCCGGCACGAAGCAGCAGAATGCCGTGATCTGCGATCGTTAAGGCCAGACTTGAGCGATACTGTGGCACGCGGCCGAATTGCTGCGAGAGTTTTTGAAAGGCGGCCTCCGATTCCTGGAAGCCCCGGACGGCATCCATGATTAATTCGGCGCGCGTGCCGGCATAATTGAGTGCATGGGCCGCTGCATCGAGCAGATTCTTTCTTTGAAAATCGGCCTTGAGTTTTTCAAAGATCCTGCCGTTGGTCCGGGCCAGGTTCCGGTTCCCGATGCCCAATAGGGATGCATACGACCGGTTACTCGGATCCTCCGCTAACAGGCCCGACTCCAGGCGCACGACCTGAAGATAGGAGTCGCGCGCTTCCACCAGGCGCTCCTGCGCGCTGGCAAACGTTGCCTTGTCGTTCAAACATGCGGCCAGGCGCTCGCGGTGCAGTTTCTCGCCCGGGTTATTTCTCGTTGCCTGTTCCAGCCACTCTTGGGCCTGATTCAGTTCTTCCTCGCCTTGCCGCATGCGCTTGGAATCATTCAGCAACAACCAAGCATGATTCACCTCCACCCAGGCGCGCTCGGCAAGAGCGTTGGCGTCGCTGGGCCAGGCCTCTACTAGTTGCCGTGCTTGCTCGCGAAGGTCGTGATAAATTCGCTCCGCTTCGGCGCCATTCCCTGCGTCGTTCCGCAGGTTGGCGAGCTTCGTGCCAACATCAATCTGCTCCCGGCGATACTCCGGTTCATTGGGATTACGGGCATGCAGCTGTTCGTATAACTCCCACGCCTCTTGAAACAAAGGATCGGCCCGCGCGGGCTGTCCCAAGAGCCGGTAAACATCGGCCACGTCGGTCATGATCTGGGCGACGCTGCGCGTCACCTGCGGATTGTTCGGATCCTGTTGGCGAAACTCGCGGGCGGATTCGAGCGCCTTCTCAAGGAGCTTCTTCCGCACTTCGTCGAGGTACGGAATGGAGAACAAGTCCCTCGCGCCCACTTCGGCGAGCATCTCCTTCACGGTTTGGCTCGCCTTCAGGAAGTTGGCGTCGGCGCGCTTACGAGCTTTTTGTTCCCGATCGGCCAGGTCGGTCAACTGCTGGTTCTTTTTGCGAAGCTGCTCGTTGTGCACAACTCCGCTCACCAGGATGAATGCCGTCAACGCGATGCTCGACCCGGCCAGGGTGGCGATGGCCGGCTTCCGCCGCGCCCATTTCGCCAGGCGCTCCACGGCTCCGGCCGGCCGGGCGACGATCGGTTCACCATTCTGGTAGCGGCGCAAATCATCGGCCAGGTCCTCGGCCGTGGCGTAACGGCGGACCGGGCTTTTCTCCAGGCATTTCAGGCAGATCGTTTCCAAGTCCTTGGGGCAGTCGGGACGAAGTTGCCGCGGCGACACCGGCTCCTTCGAAATCACCTGCATGATCGTATGCGTAGGATCTTCGCCCAAAAACGGCGGCCGTCCAGTGAGCAGCTCGAAAAGAATCGCACCGAGCGCGTAAACGTCGACGGCCGAAGTCAGGCGCTGGGTGACGCCGCTCGCTTGCTCCGGCGCCATGTAGCTGGGCGTACCCAGGATTTCCCCCACTCGGGTTGCTGCAAGTGAGGCTTCGAGGCGCTTGGCGAGGCCGAAATCCGCGATCTTGGGAATAAGAGATTGAACAGAAGGAAACGAAGCAAACGAAGAAAGACCAGAGTGATCCGTTTGCGCTTCCTTTTTTCTTTCTTTGTTTCCTTCGTTTGCTTCTGTTAAATTCCTCTGAACTAGAATATTGCCCGGCTTCAAGTCCCGATGAATAATCCCCAGTTGGTGCGCATAGTGCATCGCACGAGCGGTGGCTTCTACCAGGCCGGCAGCGAGTTCGAGCGATTGTGGGTTTCCGGCGATGCGCTTCGAAAGTGGCCCGCCAGCCACAAATTCGAGCGCCAAGAAGGGAACGCCGTCGCTCTCGCCGATTTCGAAGATTTGCACAATGTTCGGATGCTGCAACTTGGCAACGGCCTCGGCCTCCGTGCGAAAACGCCGCAAGGCCTCCGAATCATGGGCGATATGAGCGGCGAGCATCTTTAATGCTACGAGCCGGTTGAGCTTGAGCTGCCGGGCCTTGTAGACGACCCCCATGCCGCCGCGGCCAAGAAGTTCGAGGATTTCGTAACCGGGAATGCTGGGAAAGGAAGATGAATGCTGGCCCGGCGGAGCCGGCATGGTCGGCGTCACTTGGGTGCCGATGTTGTCCGAGCCAGCGACTGTTGGCGAACTGGTCCAGCCGCAAACCGGGCACTGGCTGCGCTCGGCCGACCACTCCCACGAATGGCCATTCGGACATTCCACCAACTGCGGCATGAAAACTCCGCTCGTTCGTAGTTCCGCCTTCAGGCGGAACCAGCCCTCGAATTCCGCCTGAAGGCGGAACTACAAACAATCAGCGCGGCAACGCCACCTGCTTCGGGCTTGCCAAATACGCCACCAGGTCACGAATCTCTTCGTTCGTGAGCTTATCGAAGATTCCCTCCGGCATCATCGAGGTGTTTGTTTGCCGGCGGCTTTCGATATCGTCCTTGGAAATCACGATCCGCTCGTTCGGCGTCTGGAGCACCAGGCCGGTGGCGGTTTCTTGCTGCACGAGGCCATTGAGCGTGCGGCCATTTTTCAATTCGATGATGGTCACCCGATATTCGTTGGCCACCACGGCACTCGGATCGAGCACGTTTTCGAGCACGTAATCGAGATTATGCCGCTGCGATCCGGTGAGTTCCGGGCCAATGCTGGCACCGTGGTCAAAGAGCTTGTGGCAAGTCGCGCAGTTTTTCTCGAAGACGAACCGGCCTTTCGAGAGGTCCGCTTGCTTCATGTACTCCGGCGTGAGCAGGCTTTTGTACTTGGCGGTGAGTGCCGCTCGCTCTTTCGAAGCCGGCTGAATTACTCCCCAGACTTTCGCCAGGCGCTCGGAAACTTGCGCGTTCTTGAGATTTTGAATCTGCCGGGCGATGAACGGCGAAACATCGCGCCGCGGCACTTCTTTCTTGTCGATGGCATCGAGCAGCGCCAGGGCATAGCTTGGGCGCGAAGAGAGGGTCTGCACCGCATCGGCCTTCTCGGCTTCGCTGAGCGTGGGGTAAAGCTTCAACAGCTTTGCGGGGAGCGCGTCGTCCTGGAAGAAAGCGAGAGCCCGAATGGCCGGGCCACGCATGGCGGCGTCGGATAGCAATTGATCGAGGAGTTGGCGCAGCTCGGCATTGGGCTTTTGTAGGAGAATTTCGAGCGCTTTGCGGCGGGATTCGGCATCTTTGTTTTTGTCGGCGACGGTTTGGCGTAGAGCAATTAATGCTTGTGAGTCGCCGAACAGAATAGCCAGGGCCAGCGCGCGTTCACGTACCTCTGCTGACTCGCTTTTTGCCAGCTTGGGCTCGAGCGTATCCCACCGTTCCGGCATTGGCATCGACCGGCGGCCCAGCCACGCGGCCTGAATCCCGCGCAGAATGTCGCGTTGCAAGTCCGCATCGTTTGTTGCATCCAGCATCGGCCATAAACGCTGGTCGTACGTTTCAAGATCGGCAAAAGGACGACTAGCCATGAACCGTGCCAAATACTCCCGAACGATTGGAATGCGTGCATTACTAAGCATATCCAGGGTCAGCGGATGTGCTTGGTAGCCGTACCAGATCATTAGCGGAATATACGGATCGCCAACATCCTCCCCGTGTTCCAGCAGGGCTTCGGCGACATCAGAGCGCACAAAGCCTTGCGGGCGCAGTAAGCGCTGCAAGGCGGAGGCTAAATGCAAGCGAACGCACGAAGACGGGTCCTTTTTGGCCAATCCGGCTAGTTCTTTCTGAATCACGCCGGATTCGATTTGTGTGTCGACACTTAATCGCACTGACCACGCACGCATGTATTCGCTTTTCCGCAGAAACATCTGCACATAGTCGTGTTCGCGCAGTATTCCCAGGCAATACAGCGCCCACATCGACCGCAGTTGCCTGGGCACATCTGTGTCTTTTTCGAGTATCTTCCGCAGCACTTCCACCGCCTTCGGATCAATCCCTCCCGGCGTCGCGATACCGCCGATTGCCGCTCGCTCTTGCAATATTCGCCGCGCATGCCGCACCAGCCATTCATTTGGGCTGAGTTGCAGTTTCGCCAGCTCGATATCGGTCAGTTTCTGCAAGTCCTGATTGAACGGCTTCGCTGGGCCGTAGGAGATGCGGTAGATTCGGCCGTTCGTGCGATCGACGCGGTCGTAGTTGTGGCATTCGCCGGTGTCGCACCAATCGGCCACGTAGGCTTCGCCCTGCGGGCCTTGGTGGATTGCTATGCCGCGAAACCACGGGTCGTTGGCCATCAGGAAATCCTGGCCGTGATGGATCACGTAGCCGGAGCCTTTTTGCTCCAGCAGGTCGTGGTTGACGCGGTTGCCGTGGAGGTTGCACATGAAGGCGCCGTTGCGGTATTCCTTCGGCCAAACGTCGCCCTGGTAGATCATCAGGCCGGCATGGGCGTGGCCGCCGCCGGGGGCATCGTGCACGCCCTTGCCGCCGCGCGACGTGGTCCAGTCGCCGCCGCCCCAGTGAATGTGGTCGCACGTGCTCTTCATCAAGCCGTAGACATTCGGGTTCAGGTCCTGGCCATACATGCGTTCGTAATGAGCGCCGGGGATCACGTGCCAGATGTGGTTGATCACGCAATTGGTGATGAACATCTGGCCGTACTCATCGAAATCGAGGCCCCAGGGGTTGGTGGTGCCGTGGGCAACGACTTCGAATTCGTTCCGCGTGGGGTGATAGCGCCAGACGCCGCAGTTCATGGGCACGCGCTTGTCGGCCGGGGTGCCGGGTTTGCCGATGTGCGAAGTCGCCAGGATGCCGTTGCAGCCGTAGAGCCAGCCGTCGGGGCCCCAGGTGAGGTCGTTGAAGACGTTGTGCTTGGCTTCCAGGCTCCAGCCATCGAGGAGAATCTTCGGCGGCCCTTCGGGCTTGTCGTCGCGCACCGGAATGAAAATCAGGTTTGGCGTGTTGCAGAGCCAGATGCCGCCGAACCCGTAGGCGATGCCGCTCAGGTTCGCGCCCTTGTCCCAGAAGACGGTCTTCTTGTCGAAGTGTCCGCTGCCGGTGGTGTCTTCGAGAATGACCACGCGATCATGGCCTTCCTTCTCCTTCGTCCAGTTGGGATACGACAGGCATTCGACCACCCACATGCGGCCACGATCGTCGAAGGTGAAGGCAATCGGCTGCACGATATCGGGCTCCGCCGCGTAGAGGGTGGCCTGGAAGCCGGGCGGCAGGGTCATGGCCTTCGGCGCAGCCTGCGGAGGGAGGGGGTGGTCTTGGGCGAAAGCAGTGGCGGCGAGCACGAGACAGGAGGCAGCAAGGGAGAGAGAGCGAGGCATGATGGAGCCCTTGTTATCGAATGTGGAGAGGATTTCGGCGGGTCAGCTATCAGGATTATCTAGAAGTTCTTGCAGTCGGCGGCTCAATTCCGGGGGAAGGTTCAACAACCAGTTCCGATCGATCAGACCCACATCGATCATATCCAGGAGATGAACTTTGTCTTTGAGGCGGAAAGAGGTGAGCTTCATCAATACGAGCGCCGGCAACGATGCTACTTGAAATTGCGCAGCCGGCTCCGATTCAGCAACATCCGGCGTAGGGGCCACGTCATCGGGTCGAACTTTCTCAGCAGCGTAAACAATGTGGATAGCATCCTTGGGCCGGCCAGTCGGACCATCGAGGAAAAGATCGATATCATGGACGTTATCGTGCACAAATCCAGCCGTTCCGAGTGCTTTCTTTACGGCATCAAGGTCGGCGCGGCGGATCAGGATATCCACATCGCGTGTATTGCGCACGGCGGCTTCATCCATGCGGCCAACCCACTCAGCGACTGCGTTCCCGCCGATTACGGCATAGGCGATCTTGGCCTGGGTTAAGGCAGAGCAGGCGCGCCGCAGTCGCTCTTTCACTTTTTCGGCGGCCGCCATTGCTCGTTCCCACCCGGTTAGCGCCAGTGCCAAATCGGCCATGAACGACTACCTCGCATTGCCATCACTATTTTCGCTGTGACGTGCAACAAATTCCTTAATTGCTTTTCGGCCCAATTCCTCTTCCTCCGCCAGAGCGGCCGCAACGTCGGAGAAGCTCGGGTTCGCCAGAAATTGCTGGTATTCCTGAAATAGCTCACTCAGGAAGCGAATGCGAGCCTCAGGAGAAAGCTTTCGGAAACGCGCTACTTCCTCCAGAACGGTCTCGGTATCATCACTGGGCAATTCCAACAATAGGTTCATCGTCGACGCATCTCCGGAGAATACTGAACACATTGTAGACCAATTTCTTCGGCAGGCACTATTCATTCACACGGCTGCCATGGTATCGTATAAGAGTCAGCGCAGTGTGCTCCCCGTTGCGTCGTTTCCGATCGCTTAGAATACATGCCGTCCTTCGCATACCCCTGGCTCCTTCTTCTGCTCCCGCTCGTGCCATTGCTCGCCTGGTGGCAACTCCGGCGGCGCGTGCCGGCCCTTCGCTATTCCGATCCACGTTTGCTGGCGTCGTTGCCAGCGGGGCGGGCTCGCTGGGTTCGGCCGCTCGAAGCCGGCCTCCATTCGGCTGCGCTGCTGGCGCTTATCCTCGCGCTGGCCGGGCCGCGTTGGCCAAAACCGGTGCCCATAACTACCGAAGGTATCGCCATCGTGCTCGCCGTCGATGTTAGCGGCAGCATGAGCGAAGTCGATTTTGACTGGGATGGAAAGAAGATCAGCCGGCTCGAAGCGGTGAAGCGCGCTTTTCGGCTCTTCGTGCAAGGGGGAACCGGGCCTGATGGTCAGGTGCTGCCGGGCCGGCGTAAGGATTTGATTGGTCTCGTGATGTTTGCGACTTATCCAGACACGACCGCACCGCTGACATTAAGTCATCGTGTGCTGGTGCAACTACTCGACACCGAGCAGCCGCGGCCACTGGATGAAGCGCACACGAATATTGGCGACGCGTTGGCTGAGGGACTATTGCGGCTCGATCAGGCCGGGGATCGGCGCAAGGTACTGGTGCTGCTGACGGACGGCGAACACAATTTCCCAGGCCCGGAGAATGCCCGCACCTGGACGCCTTTGCTGGCGGCACGCCGCGCCGCCGACCTGAACATTCCCGTGTACTCGATTGACGCCGGCAGCGACGAAGGCGCTTCCGATCCGGAAACGCGCAAAGCGGGGAAGGAAGCATTGCAAGAGGTGGCCCGGATGACCGGGGGCGAATCGTTTTCGGCTCGCGATGCCGATTCACTCTTGCGGGTGTGCCAGCAAATCGACCGCCTGGAGCGCCGGCCGATACCGAGCCCGTACTTCAAGCCGTATCGAGAATTGCATTGGGTTTTCGGACTCGCAGCGGCGGTGCTGATATTGATAGCACGACTTGTTTCCTTCACCGTGGGGCGACGGCTGCCGTGAATCTTCCACGCTCCATCTTCGAATACTCGGGCCTGATTTGGCTCCTGAGCGCGTTGCCGGTGCTGGCCATCATTCAATGGTGGAGTGCATGGCGGAAACGGCGAGCGCTGGCACAGTTGGCCTCCCCATTGGCGTTTCCCTTGCTGTTGCCGCCGCGGCCGCGCTTCCGCTGGCTCATCGGCCTACTCTTCTCGTTCGGTATGTTGGCGCTCATTGCTGGGGCCGCGTCTCCTTTCTGGGGCGAAGACCCGAAGCCTGCCCTGGTTGCCGGCCGCGATGTGGTGTTGGTGCTCGATATGAGCGGCAGCATGAAAGCGACCGACGCGCCGCCGAGCCGTTTTGAGCGCGCTCGCCGGGCCTTGCTTGGTCTCACGCAAAGCATGGAACAGCACGGCGGCCACCGGCTCGCGCTCGTCGTCTTTGCCAGCGACGCCCAGATCGTTTGCCCCCCGACCCACGACTATCATCACATTCGCACCAAGATCGAAGCGTTAGATATCGACCATCCGCCGGCCAACCTGCGACCCAAGCCCGACACGGTTTCCGGCACGCGCATTGGCCTGGGAATAAATACCGCGCTGTCGCTGCTCGACGAACAGTATCGCGGCTACCAGGACATCATTCTGCTTTCCGATGGCGATGATCCGGTGCCCGACGTCGAATGGCAGCAAGGGTTGGCCGCTCGGACTGCGGGTGTGCCGGTCTCTACCATCGGCATCGGCGATCCGGATCACGACAGCCTGCTCTCCGTACCGGGCCAAAGCTCCGCCAAGACACGGCTGCATGAACATCCGCTGCAAGAGCTGGCTCGCCAAACCGGTGGCAGCTATTTGCCGGCCCGCGTCGAAGAGCCGCGCTTGACCGAGTTTTTCCAGCGGCAAATTGCGTCGAAACCTGGTACGATCTTCTCAGAAGAGGTGCCGCCCCAGCCGAAACCGCGACAGGTCTGGTTCTATCTGGGCGCGCTCGTGTTGCTCGGCGGCTGGTGGTTCGTCAGAAAAGAAGAGTAAGCCGCTTGCGGCTTCGCGGGAGGGTTGGAATGCAATGAAGCGCGTGCTCCATAATTCGTTTTTCGCTGTTCTCGCCGGGGCGGCGATCGCGCTCACCGGTGCGCACCAATCCGAACGTGCCGACGATTATGAACGCCGCGCCGAAGCTGCCTTTGCCGCCGGACAGTATTCCGAAGCTGACTTCCTGTACTCGCGTGCCGAAGATAGCAGCGCGGAGCCCGGGCGGACCGCGTTCAATCACGGCATCGCCCTTTTCCATCTGGGCCGCTATCGCGATGCCGAACGGCTATTCCGTTGCAGCCTGGAGGACGCATCAAGCTCCGACGAAAAGGCGAAATCCCGGTTCAATCTCGGCACTAGCTTGCTCTACGCGTCGAATGGGCAGGATGTCAATCGTTTAGCCGAGGCGATGGATTGCTTCCGCCATTGCCTGACCGCAGCCAGTGACGAGAGTTTGCGGGACGATGCGCGGCACAATCTAGAGTTGTCCAAACAATTCTGGCGCCGGCTCCGTCAAAACGAACCGCCGCCGAAAGAGGATGAGCCGCAAAACAATGACTCGCGTCCGCCGGACAAAGAGCCGAACACACCGATGAACTCATCGCCGGAAGCGTCGAATTCCAACTCATCCGGCGCGGGCCAGAACCCCGCCGGGCCGGCCCCCACGGAGGGACCGAAGCCCATTCCTACCAACCAACAGCAACCCGGCGCCGGCCATATTCCGCCGATCCCGGAATCGGAACAGTTGAAACCGCTGTCGCCGCAGGAAGCACGGGAGTTGTTGCAACAGGCAGCCGAGCGCATTGCGCGCGAGCGCAAAGCGATGCAGAAAGCAGCGACGGGAAATGAGCCTCGGAGTTATCCGGATTGGTGAGCGCTCGGAATGCCCACTCTTGACCTCTCACGGTTCAGCTAAACCGCGGCGCCAACCGATCCACGACCGTTTTTCCGATCTCTAGCGAGGCTGTGGCAGCGGGCGACGGAGCGTTACACACGCTCAACACACACTCGTTCTCCAAAATCAGAAAATCGTCCACCAGTCCGCCATCCGGCGCCACCAGCTGTGCCCGAATGCCTGCCGGCGCCGGTTCCAAATGCTCCGCTCGAATCTCCGGCACCAGCCGCTGCAGTGCGCGGACAAACGCCTTCTTGCTGAGCGACCGCCACATTTCGCCCATGCCCATGCGCCAGTGTTTGCGCGCCATGCGAAGAAATCCGGAATAGGTGAGCGATTCAAACAAATCCGGCAGGTTCACTTGCAAAAATCGATATGCTTCGCGGCCAAAAGCGAGAACCGCATTCGGCCCGCATTCGACCAAGCCATCGATCATGCGTGTGAAGTGGACACCGAGAAACGGGAACTGTGGATCGGGCGTCGGGTAAATCAGATTGCGGCAAAACTTGCGGGCTTCCGGCTTGAGAGCGTAGTATTCGCCTCGAAACGGAACAATCTTCGCCCCCGGATTTTGCCCGGCAATTCGTGCCATCTGGTCGGAGTGCAGGCCCGCGCAATTAACGACTTGGCGAGTAACGAACTCTCCGGCGGTCGTCGCCACGATTGCCGATTCAGTTTGTTGCTTGATGCCCGTAACGCGGGCCTGGAACACGACCTGTCCGCCCGCCTCCAAGACTTTTTGAGCCAGCCGTTCGCATACTTGGCGGTAATTGACGATTCCGGTTTCCGGCACATGAATCGCGCGAACGCCGGCCGCATGCGGTTCCAATTCCACCATCCGGGCCTTGTCAATCAGCGCGCAATTAACGCCATTCGCTCGCCCACGTTCGTAGATCTTATGCAGGGCCGGCAAGTCGGACTCGACAACGGCCACAATGACCTTGCCGCAAATCTCATGAGCAATGCCCTCGGCGGCGCAAAACGCTTCCATCGCCTTCTTGCCGGCGCGGCAAGTAGCGGCCTTGAGTGAGCCGGATTTGTAGTAAATGCCGGAATGGAGGACTCCGGAGTTGCGTCCGGTCTGATGTTCGGCGACGCCGGCTTCCTTTTCGAGCACCACAACTCGACGGCCCGCGAATCGTTGCGTGAATTGATAGGCCGTGGCGAGACCGACGATGCCACCGCCGATCACTGCCAAATCATATGTCCGCATCCCGTTAGCCAGCCTTCTTCCGCTGCATCGCCCGTTGCACGGCGGCGCCGAGGTCGGCGGGAGTTTCGGCCACCTCAATCCTCGCGGCTTTGAAAGCGGCGATCTTGTCGGCAGCAGTGCCGGTGCCGCCGGAGATGATGGCCCCGGCATGGCCCATGCGCTTGCCGGGCGGGGCGGTCTGGCCGGCAATGAACGCGGCCACCGGCTTGGTGACATTCTTTTGAATGAACTCGGCCGCGCGTTCCTCGGCCGTACCGCCAATCTCGCCGATGAGCAGGATCGCTTCCGTTTGCGGGTCGGCTTGGAACATGCGCAAGAGATCAATCTGATTCGTGCCAATAATCGGGTCGCCGCCGATGCCGACGCATGTGGATTGACCCAGGCCCAGACTCGATAGCTGCCATACGGCTTCGTAGGTCAGCGTGCCGGACCGGGAGATAAGCCCCACGGAACCAGGCTTGTGAATGTAGCCGGGCATAATGCCGATCTTGCACTGGCCCGGCGTGATGATGCCGGGGCAATTTGGGCCGATAATCCGGCAATTCGGTTTGTCCTTCAGGAAGCGCATCACGCGGGCCATATCGAGCACCGGAATGCCTTCGGTGATGCAGACGATGACTTCGATTCCGGCGTCGGCCGCTTCCATCAAGGCATCAGCCGCACCGCCCGGCGGCACAAACACCATGCTGGCATTAGCCCCGGTCTTGGCGACGGCTTCTGCCACGGTGTTGAAGAGCGGAAAGCCTTCCTTTACCTGCCCGCCCTTGCCCGGCGAAATGCCGCCCACGATCTGGGTGCCGTACTCCCGGCACTGAATGGCGTGGAACGTGCCCGCTTTGCCCAGGCCCTGACAGATGACGCGCGTGTTCTTGTCAACGAGAATGCTCATCGATTCGTCCCAAGTGCAGTTGATTGACCCTTATTAGCCCGTCTCTTTTTAATTACAGACCCGAACCATCCGAAAAATGCGCCAATTCCCGCGCCAGCCAAGCAAATTACTACGTCGTTTTGCCGGTACACCCAGTAGTCGGGCTTGTGCTCGTTGAATCCAGTGGCCAGAAACATTCCGCCAATTAAGCCAACAATGGGGGCTAGGACCAAACCGGTCACCGCGCCCAAATTACCCAGCGTAATCGGCTCATAGCTTAACCGAACATTGGCTGAATGTTGTGATGCCTAATTCCCGATCGCCATATCATTCACCAGCCATTCGCCATCCGATTGCACGACCCACAGCGTAAACGGCTTCGGCTTGCCGGTCCCAGTTAGTTCGCCCGTGAACTTCCGGCCTTTCGGATCGAGTTCCTGCATGCTAATCACGAAGCCGGTCACGTCCTTGCGTTGTTCATTGAGCCAGTTGCGAACGTCCTTCTTGGCGTAACCAAGGCCTGGATCGGCCACCGACGGCGACGGCAAGCGCTTCTTGAACTCCGGCATCATTTCGCTCATGGTCATGGTTTGCTCCTCATCGCCGCCGATCATCGATTCGAGAAAATCGAGGGCCGTTTCACGAATCCAGGTGAGTTCCGCGTTGGCGTCATCTTTCGGCACCCCATAAGCCAGGACGTTGGTTACGGCGAAGCGGCTCACGAGCCAGTCGTTATCTTGCTTCAGCATGCGAATAGCAAACATAGCCGGCTTTTCGCCGGCGAGTTGCCCGCGGAAGGATGCTCGCTTGCCATCTGGTGACGAGACTTGCGTGCGGAAGGTCGGATTCGACAATCCCTTGGTCAGCGCTTGTAGCGTCTTCTGTGTGTCGGATTCGGAATAGCCGTCCTTCTTTTCGTCATCGTAGAAAGGCGGGAAGAATTCCTTTTTGTAATCGACGGCGACCTTGGCGCTGGCCCCTTTGACATCGCCGGAACAAAGCGTCTTCAGGAACTTTTCTGCCTCCGCTCGTGCTTCCGTCAACGCAGTGTTCGCGGAATGAGTCGCCGTAGTATTAGATGATGCCCCCGACTTTGAAGAGGATTGTTGCGGCCCCATCCCTGTGCGGTCACTGCAACCTGCCAATAGCAGCCAGGCCGTAAAGGAAAGGGCAATGCACTGGGAGAAACGAACCGCGTACTTCATGCTTTGGTTCATCGGATGCTCCATCCAGGGTGCGATGTGGAACCAACACTGTGGCTAATGGCCATGCTTTTTGCTATTTGGCGACTTTGTCGGCGGCTCCAATGACTCCCATAAGTTTGCGCCTTTGGGCGTCATACGGAACCACGCACGCCAAACATAACTGAGGTCGCCGCGACTCTGCCAAGATTTGCCGTTTTCATCCATGACGATTTCAAGCAGACCGTTTTCGACAAGTTCTCGAATACAGTCAGCGACTGTAGCAAGCATTGGCGTTTCGTCGTTGGGCGAGGGCACACCCTCTTTGGCACTCGACAGCCTTTCACAAAGGTGCGGATGAACTTGGCGATAGATTTGCTCCAAGTTTTCGCAGTCGTCAGCAGTTGCATTGAGGATTTCCCAGGCAACATTGTTGAGAGCACTCATTTCAGGTTCCTTCATTTCCAATAAGGTCGGAAATGGGGCGCGGCAAAAATGCTGCCGTCCGGCTTCAGAATGGTATGACGGACTAGTTCCTCGCCCGTATTTGTGTGGCGTAGCAATTCTTGTACGCTCGATCCGCCCCGATTTCGCTTGTTCGTGGATGGTTTGATTTCTGTTTTTACGATGTCCCATTGCGTTGGATCATTTTCATAATCCTGTACTAGGTCCGTGAATGAACGGTTCATGTGAATAATGCAATGGTTTATTCTACCTCGCCGCTGCCGTCACCACCAGCTTCGCGGCGTCGGCCAAATTCGCGGCGGTTTGCAGCGTGGGCAGCTCGCCTTTGGCGGCGGCTAGAATCTCGCGGGCCTTCTGCACGTTGGTGCCTTCGAGACGCACCACCACCGGCACTTTGAAGCCGACTTCACGGCCGGCTTTCACCAGTGCCTCGGCAATCAGGTCACACTTGGCAATGCCGCCAAAAATATTGACGAGAATGCCTTTCACATTGGGCTCGGAAAGGATGATACGAAAGGCCTCGATGGCCCCCTCGGGTTTCACGCCGCCGCCCACATCGAGGAAGTTGGCCGGCATGCCGCCGTAGTATTTGATGATGTCCATGGTCGCCATCGCCAGTCCGGCCCCGTTCACCAGGCAGCCGATGTTGCCGTTGAGTTGGATGAAGTTCAATTCCGCCTTGGCCGCGCGCACTTCGTTCGGGTTTTCTTCGGTCAGGTCGCGCATCGCGGCCAATTCCGGGTGGCGAAAGAGAGCGTTGTCGTCGAAATTGATCTTTGCATCCAACGCGATCACATCACCGGTGGGTGTCACCACGAGGGGATTGATCTCGGCCAGGCTGCAATCTTTTTCCAGGAAGACCTTGCTGAGCGCATGCAGAATCTTGATCGTCTTTTCGATCTGGTCGCCCGTGAAGCCCAGTTCGAAGGCGAGCTTTCGCGCCTGGAAGTCGAGCAGGCCAGTTTCCGGCGAGACCGACATCTTCAGAATCTTTTCCGGATTGCGAGCAGCGACTTCTTCGATCTCCACGCCGCCTTCGGAGCAGGCCATCAGCACCGGCAGGCCTAAAGCCCGGTCCAGCACCATGCCGACGTAAATTTCCTTGGCAATGTCGGCCGCTTGCTGCACGAGAATTTTGGAGACTTTCTGCCCAGCCTCGCCGGTTTGTTTCGTGACCAGCGGGTACTTGAGCATGACTTCGGCCACGGCGGCAACATCGTCGCGCTTGTTGATAAACTTCACACCGCCGAAATCTTTGCCGGAGCCCTTGAATTTGCCCTTGCCCCGACCGCCGGCGTGAATTTGGGCCTTCAGCACGACGGGTTTGCCGCCCATCTTGTCGAACGCAGCCACCGCCTCGGCCGGCGTGTTTGCGACAATGCCCAGCGGAATGGCCGCCCCCGCGTCCGCCAGCAACTCTTTGGCCTGGTATTCGTGAATCTTCATGTTTGATCACATGCAAGTAATGAGGATGCGAAACAATCCGAGTGATCGTTTTATGGGAGAGGTGCTGTGTCGGAAATGAAAGATGCCCATGGACTGCAGTCGCGGCGCTTTGACATTTTCTACTTCTTACAAATCATCCGCCTCTTCTTCTCCTTCCTCTCCGCCTGCTTCCTCTACCAGATTCAGCACGTGCAAAAATGCCTCGGGCGGCGACACGATGACTTTTTCATTCTTTACTTCAATCGGGAAGTGATACCACATGCCGTCGTGCACCCAGTAGACCTCGTCGGAAATGGCATACGGCGTCTTGCGGATGTTGCTCTCGCCCAGCATGCGCAGGACGTGCACTTTGGTCATGGTTTCCTGCGTCACGGGCATAAAGAAAAGGTGGTCACGGCCCAGCGGCAGCACGAAGAAGCCGAATTCCGCGTCGTCGGGCATGAGCCGGTCGAGGATCAGCGAGCGGGCGGCATCGTAGGAATCATTTACGGTGGAGCAGGCGATGCCGGAGTCTTCGTCAATAATATGTACCCATTCTTTCGGCGTGCGGTCGGTGAGGTTGTCCATCGCCTGGTCAATCCACGGCTGCGAAGAGCTGCCGGAGGCGTCCATCATCCGCTCCATCACGTAGGCCATGCGGTCCGGGTAGTCGATCACCAGGTTCAGGCACAAGTCGGTATCATTGAGCGGTTCCGACCATGGCTTCTCTTTGGCTTGCGGTATATCGATCGGCTGACCGATGCGCGGCATCAGTTGCGACGGGCACTTGGTGAGGTCATCCGGGATATCGTCCATTGGCGCAGTAATGTGCTTGAGAAAGTGCAGCGCCATGTCGGACCAGTCATCGGGCGGGTGGTTCTGCGTCCGGCGGAAGAGATTGCCAAGGTAGACCTTCGACTCCTTCTCCTTGTCATCCACGACGGAAAGATGCTCATCGTCCCATTCCTTGATCTTCAGGCCAAGCTGAGACAGCGCCTCCTCGACGGCAATGACGAACGCTTTGGGGTAAGGGGCCGGAGTGGCCATGAGCAGACTCCTATTCAGCCGCTTGCGGCTTAGCCGGTGCCAATGTAAACGGCGGCTGATTTCTCTTCTGTAAGAACAGCAGGTAACATTCTGCGCCTATCAGCATGATGACAATTCCTGAGATTGATTCAATAGTTTGTGTCATAAACATGTTCAGCCAGACACATGCCATGATCCAGAAATACAGCGCAGGCACAACGGGATAGCCCGGGCAGCGATAGGGCCGCTCGGCATTGGGGTAGTAGATGCGAAAAAGGAAGATCGACTTCACGGCCAGCGTTTCGAGGGCGATGGCCCCAAACATGGCAAAATCGGTAATTACGTCGAACGGTGGTTTACTGCCGGCCTTGTCGGGGTCGCCGAATGCGTGCATTTGGAAGGCGACCGCCACGATGATGACCATTACTGAGGCCCAGCCCGACATGACCAGGATGGCCGTGGCCGGCGTTCGATACTGGGGGTGAACGCCCCGAAGGAAACGGGGGGCCATTCCATCTTCACCCATTGCATAAAGAAGCCGTGGGCCAACGAGGATATTGCCGTTCAGGGCTCCGAAAACCGAGATCATAATGGCGGCCGAAGCGAGGGTACCGCCGATCGGGCCCAGTAGCCGCCTGGCGAAAATGGCCGACACCGGGATGTCTTTACCGAATGTGAGGATATCTTCACGCGGTACGACCAGGTAATAGGCCAGATTTGCACCCAGATACAGTAATATGATGGTGCCCACGCCCAGAATTAGGCCGCGGGGGATGTTCCGCTGCGGATCCTTCACTTCTTCCGAGATCGGGCCCAGGTTCATCCAGCCGTGGTAAGCCCAAATGACGCCCACCATGGCTTTCAGGAACAGTCCCCAGTGGTATGTGCTGAGAGTGTTCAGCAGGCTTGCCGGGAAAGTTGAGCTTTTGTCCGACGGTTCCGGCCAAATTGGTTTCAAATTTGCTGTGTTCGGGCCTGCAGACGGGGTGCTGGTCAAGCCAAGCATGATGAAGGGCAAAAGAATGATGGCCAGTAGCGATCCGATCTTGACCAAAGTAATGAAGAGTTGTAATCCCCCGCTCCAACGTACTCCGCGCACGTTGACCAGAGCCAAACCCATGATCACGGCGACGGTGAGCCCTTGCTGGGTCCAGAAGCTGAAGACACGCGTGCCTTCTTCCAGATTGCGCGCTTGGCGGAGAACGTCGTGGAAACCTTCAGCGAAGACCGAAGCGAGAGCCGCTATGGAGCCGGTGCGGATGATCCAGAACTCGACCCAGCCCCAAAGGAAGCCGGCGAAGCGGCCGTAACCTTCGCGCAAGAAGACATAGTTGCCGCCGGCGCGAGGAAAGAGAATGTTGACCTCGGCCAGCGCGAGCGCGCCGGAGCCGGCCAGCAGGCCGCCGAGGACCCATACGGCAATGACCATGGCGAACTCGGGGACCGAACTGGAGACCGCATACGGCTTCTTGAAGACGCCAGAGCCAATGACGGTGCCAATAACAATGGCCGTCGTCATCCAAGGGCCAAGCACGCGCGGCAAGCGCTGGCGAGTTTCGACGGGAGCTTTCGCAGAGTCCATGGCCAACAGTGTACACAAGCGCGAATGTGATGGTAGGGTGAGAATCCCGCAGCCTCGAAGACTCGGCTGCGGGCGATATTTCATCAAGCCCACACGCGAGTCTTCGAGCGTGCGGGATGAAAACGAACAGATGCCAGCTGCGAGCGCACGAAAAAAATCTGGCAGAATTCCGATAATTCGCGCGGATCGAACTTGTATTTTCAGTTGCCGTAGTTACGATACTCTCTTAAATCGGATCGCGTTTGCCGGAGTGATCGAGTTTGAGTTCGACCAAGTAACCGTTTCGGCATCTGGAAGCCAGGCCCCGGTTGGGTTGGGGCCATCCGAATGAGTATCCGAGACCGGTGGAGCCGGGCACGGACTGCAGGAACGGGAATGAACTCAAGCGAAGAGTCCGGTGGGTGCGTGGGCCCCTATCTCAATTGGAGGCCTTTTAGTTTATGAGCGAATCCGATCAGCGGTGCGGGCTGGAATATCCCATTTCCAAGGCCCAGCCGCTCGGCGGCGTGGAGGAAGAGGAGCCTCCAGGGAAACCGCGTCGCCACCCCCTCTGGCAGGATGTCGCCGATCACGTCTGGGACGACTGGCACTGGCAAGCGCAGAATGCCATACGGTCTGTCCGCCAATTAAGAGACCTGCTGCCTTTTACTCCCGAGGAACTGGAAGCCATTGGAGAACTCGAAGGCGAATACAAGCTGGCGATTCCGCCTTACTACTTTTCGCTCATTGATCCGGAAGATCCGAACGATCCCATTCGGCTCCAATCGGTCACGTCGCCGCTGGAGGCCGAGAATCCGTCGGGCTTTGAACTCGAGGATCCGCTGGAAGAAGACAAGGACTCGCCGGTCCCCGGGCTCACGCACCGCTATCCGGACCGGGCGCTGCTCGTCACCACCCATGTTTGCACCATGTATTGCCGGTTCTGCACCCGCAAGCGGGCTACCATGGTTCGTGGCGGCTGGGACGCCATCAATCGCAACGATGAGCGGATGATCGAATACATCCGCGCTCATCCCGAAATTCGCGATGTGATCGTCTCCGGCGGCGATCCGCTGACCTTGCCGTACCCCAAGCTGCGGTTCTTCATCGAGAACCTGGCCAAGATTCGCCATGTCGATGTGATCCGCATCGGCACCCGGGTGCCGGTGACTTTGCCGCAAAAGCTTTATGACCGAGAGTTGATCGATCTACTCGCTTCCGCCGATAAAGTGTGGATCCAAACGCACTTCAACCACCCGCGGGAGATTACACCGGAAGCCGCGCGCGTTTGCAAGGCGCTGTTGCGGGCGGGCATGCCGGTGAATAACCACATTGTGCTGCTAAAGGGAGTCAACGACAGCCTGGAATGCATCCGTGACTTGTGCCGGGCGCTGCTGCGGATCAAGGTTCGCCCCTATTACATGTTCCATTGCGATCCAGTGATTGGGGCCGGGCATTTCCGCACGTCGGTCTGGAAGGGCCTGGAGATCATGGAAGGTTTGCGGGGCCACATGTCGGGCCTGGGGATTCCGACGTACGTGGTCGATAGCCCCCACGGCGGCGGCAAGATTCCGCTTATGCCGAACTACCTCGTGTCTGCTTCCGACGATGCCGTCGTGCTGCGGAATTACGAAGGCATGCTCGTGCGCTACCAGGCGGAAGACAAACCGCTCACCGTGCAGCCGACCAAGACGCGCGGCGTCTCGGCCTTGCTGCAAGGCTCGCAGTCGGCCATCATTCCCCAGAACAACGAGCGCATGGCTCGCCGCAAGCGCCGGACGTTGGCCGTCGTCGATGATGAGCCGAAGCCGGAACGTGGTTGCCACGATGTTGCTCCGAAGCCGCCGGTCAAGAAGAGCAGTGGCCGCGCGAAGAAGCCGGTGCCATTGCTATTTGGCGAAGAAGCATAGCCGGGAGGGTGAGCAAGGTTCGCCATTCCGCAACCCCGCAGCCTCGAAGACTCGGCTGCGGGCTTGGAAGTGGTTCCTCCAAGTCCGCACGCGAGTCTTCGAGCGTGCAGGGTATCGATTCGCATGAAAATCGGTATCACATTCGATCTCAAAGGCGAGCGGGTGTTGCCGGCCGGAGCGCCGGATGACTTGTTCGAAGAGTTCGACGATCCATCCACGGTGAAAGCCATTGCCGGCGTACTTCGCGACCTGGGCCACGAGGTGGTAGAACTAGGCAATGGCCGGCCGATGCTCGAAAAGCTGCTGAGCGATCCTCCCGATTTTGTTTTTAACTTCGCCGAAGGACAAGGCATTGGCCGGTCGCGCGAATCTCGCGTTCCGGCCGTTCTTGAAACATTGGGCATCAAATATACAGGTTCCGACCCAGCCACACTCGCCGTGTGCCTCGACAAGGATTGGGCACGGCGGATAGTGGAATCGGTCGGCGTGCAGGTGCCGCGGGCCATGACCATCGCTTTCGGCGCGCAGCCGAGCGCCGATTTGAGAGGGATGGGCGAGGAGATTCTACCCGATGCCGGGCTGGATTTACCCGTCATTGCCAAGCCCGTATGCGAAGGGTCGAGCAAGGGCATCCGCAATAAATGCCTGATCGAGCGGGCCGAGGATTTCGGCCCGCTGGTCTACGAGCTTTGGCAACAGTATCATCAGACGGTGCTCGTGGAGGAGTTCATCGATGGCGAGGAACTGACGGTCGGCGTGTGGGGGAACGATCCCCCGGCCGTCATCGGCATCCTGCACGTGGTGCCGCGAAAACCCGGCCGGTTCATTTACAGCCTGGAGGTAAAGCGCAACTACAAGGAACTGGTTGATTACGAATGCCCGGCTCAGATTTCGGAAGAGCACCGCGACGCCGTGGAAGAATCCGCCCTGCTCGCCTTCGATGTTCTCGGTTGCCGGGATATTTGCCGAATGGATTTTCGTTTGCGCGAAGGAGTGCCGTACTTTCTGGAAGCCAACCCTTTGCCGGGGCTGAACCCGATTACGGGCGACATTGTTCTTTTGGCCAAAGGGATGGGAATTAATCACGCTCAGTTGGTGGAACGGATCGTCTCCGCCGCAATGGAACGGCAAGCAGCCTCGCATTCAACGGAGAACGGAATTCATTCCGTTCGCGACGGGTGTAGAACGGAATGAATTCCGTTCTCCGTTGACATGTCATAGAGATCGCACCATGATGCTTCCCCAGGTAATGATTCTTTACAACGAGCCGGTGCTGCCGCTCGACCATCCCGACTACGCCTCGGAACGCGACATTCTCGACATTGTCCGGAGCGTAACGAAGATTCTCTCGGCGGGACCGTACCGCATCCGCAAGCTCGGCATCGGCAACGATCTGGAACTGTTTCTCGCCGAATTGCGCGACGACCGACCCGATGCAGTATTCAATTTGTTCGAAGGCCTGGCCGACCGGCCGCACACGGAGACGACCGTGGCCGGCGTGCTCGAATGGCTCGGAATCCCGTTTACTGGCTGCCCGGCCGACACCCTGACCATGGCGCGCGACAAGCTCCGCACCAAGTACATGCTTCGCGGCGCGGGCTTGCCCACGGCGGCCGCGATCGCGGTGGAGCGGTTGCCTTGCCCGAAGCCGGATTTTCCCTGGCCGGTGATCGTGAAGCCCGCGAATCAAGATGCCAGCGTGGGGATCGACCAATCGAGCGTGGTGACGAATCAGGCAGCGCTTGCCGAGCGCGTGGAGCGCGTCTTCGATCGCTTCGGCGGGCCGGTGCTGGTGGAGCAGTATATTGAAGGACGCGAGTTTCACGTGAGCGTGGTGGATGGCCGGCCCGATTCGCACGGCCGCTGCCCGGCGCATGTGCTGCCCTTGGCCGAGATCAAGTACAAGGATCCGAATCTCTGGCCGATTTATTCCTACGACGCCAAGTGGGCCGAGGATTCGTGGGAGTACCGGGCCACACCGCTGGTTTCGCCTGTCATCGTCCCCAACGAATTGATGGACCGCATTTGCGAAGTCTCGGCCGGCGCCTACCGGCTGCTAAATTGCCGTGATTACGCCCGTGTTGATCTCCGCGTCAATAAGGAAGGACAGCCGTTCATCCTCGAAGTGAATCCGAATCCGTTCTTAACCAGCCTCGCCATGATCAACGGCCTGGCGGTGGTCGGATTGTCGCACGCCCAATTCGTGCGCGACCTTGTCGAGGCCGCGCTGGCCCGAGATCCGGCCCGCATTTTAAAGGCCCGCAAGCGCCGCCGCCGCAAGCGCACCATGCAGGAAGCAACGTGATCCGTGTAAGTCAGGCTTTCCAGCCCGACCGTTCCAGTCGGAGCGGTCAGGCTGGTAAGCCTGACCAACGCAAGCCGAATGTCCGGTGCCTGCTATTTCTTCGGGGCGATTCCCCCTTGCGGACTGCGGCGACCGGCATATCATGTCTGGCGGTCGCCCGAAGTCCAAAAATAGCAAGGGAAAGCGCTTGACACGATCCAAGCGAAGCGAAAGAATAATCTCAATCGCGTCCCCTTCTCTAGGTTCGTTATTCGAGTTATGATCCGGGAGCCGGCTGGGACCGGCCCCAAGGAGACCATTGCATGACGACTCAACCCCGCCGCAAACGCCTCGAGCTCGAAGACGTCGGCGACGTGACCGTGGTGAATTTCGTCGATAAGAAAATCCTCGACGAACAGAACATTCAGATCATCGGCGACCAGCTCTTCGACCTC
>DATGHS010000015.1:0-3768 GCA_035307785.1 Gemmataceae bacterium | reverse complement strand
CACCACTTCGCGAATCATGGCCGACCAGCCGTCGGCATCTTCGTAACTGATGAGCGGCATCGGGCCGATCTGGCCGGGCCGATGGCATTCCTGGCAATTCTTTTGGAGGATGCGGGACACGTCTTTGGTGAAGGTAACGGTCGCCTTCTCGGCCGCCTTGTGCTCGCGGGTGATGAGGCAGCCCGCGACTTCGGTCTCCGGCGTGGTCACCGTTTTGCTTGCCAAGACTTCGTCCAAAGCATCGACCAGCTCTTGTTTGGTGGCTTTTGTGCGCTGAACGTCGATGCCGAAGCGATCGTCGATCCGGCCGCGATAGCGAACGATGTGCTTTTCATCGAGAACGAAGGCTTCCGGCGTGCGCCGGGCGCTAAAGAGATCGGCCACGCGCTGGTTAGTGTCTTTCAGGACTGGAAACGGAAGATCGTTCTTCTTCGCATGCTCGGCAACCGCCTCGGCATTGTCGGTCTTGATGGAGTTGATGCCAAGGAACTGCACGCCCTTGCCGCCATACTCCTTTTGCAACTCTGCCAGCCTCGGCAGGTAGGCGTTATTGATGGGGCACTGTGTGCCCAGGAACACAACCACGACCGCCTTCTTGTCGCTGAAGTCCGCGAGCGAAACCGGCTTGCTGGTACGTACGTCGGGCAGGGAAAAGCTCTCCATGCTCTTGCCCACCGGGCTTTTGTCTTCGGCGAAGATCGCGGCCCCAATCGTGAGAGCCACGGCAGTCGCCGCAACGAAATACTTAGCCATTCATCTCTCCAATGAAGGGTCACGTTGCAAGGGGAGAGGACGAGAAACATTTTATCCGCAGATTACGCAGATGACACAGATTTGAATCAAACAATTCCTAATCTGTGCAATCTGCGAAATCTGCGGATAAATGATTGTTACAGCCCCGAAGCCGGTGTCACTTTCAACGTCATCTCTTTGCCGTCGCGCTTGATCTTCAGCGGCACGGTCTTGCCGGGCGCCACGTGGCCGGCCGCTTCGAAAAGATCGACCACGGTGTCGGTCCAGCGGCCATCCAGTGTGAGCAAGCGGTCGTCTTTCTTCAGCCCGGCGTTGCCGGCGGCGCTGTCTTTGAGCACCTCGCGCACCACCACGCCGGCTTCTTCATCGTCGCTGTCCTTGCCGGCCGTGAAGCCCCACTGGGCCTTCGGGCTCAGGATGGTCGGGGCATTGTTGCCGTTCATGCGCAGCATCATGGTGTTCATGAGCGTTTGCATGATGTCAGCCGGCTTGTAATCCACCGGCACGAAGGTCATTTCCTTGGCCTGGTAGTCAATCGTCATGCGGTAGCGGCCCCAAAACGGATAACCGACGATGCCGTCGATTGGGCCCAAAATGCTGGACATGATCTCGACGAGCGGATGATCCATGACCATGGTCGGCATGTTGTCGATCTTCAGGTCGCCGATCTCCATCGTCTTCATCACCTCCGGCTTGGGGGCAAACATGCTGAACGGCGACTTCTTCGTGTTCTTGGCAATCATGTCGGCTTCCTTGGCCAGCCGTGTGCTTACCAGCATCGTGGGGGCGCCGGTGTCGAAGATCAGCCGGAACGGCCCCTTGCCGTTAACCTTCACTTGCACAGCGATGTGCTTGGATTTCAAAATCTCAATCGGCACCTTCGCCGGCTGCGTGGCCGATGGCTTGTCCTCCGCAAAGGCCGGACCTGCAACGAAGGCAAGCACAACCAAGGCCGCCAGGAGCGTACTCGCTGCTGACCTCTGACCTCTGTCTTCTGACCTCTGACTTCTCATGACTACAGCCCCCTTCCCAGTTTCAACGTGAGCTTCTGTTCTTTGCCGTCGCGCTCGACGGTGATGGTGACTTCATCGCCCGGCTGCTTCTTCTCGGCCTGCTTGACGACTTCACGCACGAGGTCAACATCTTCCGAGCCGAAGCGCTTGATTTGATCGCCGGCTTTCAGGCCCGCCTTCGCGGCCGGGCTTCCCTCTAATACCGATTTCACGAGCAGCTTTCCGTCCGTGCGCTCTACATCCATGCCGAGGAAGCCGCGGGGCTTGCGCTGCGGCGGGCCCTCGAAGCCGAGCAAGCCGCTCACGAGTTTCATAATGTCGCCAATCAGTTCCAGACCGCCGAGCGAGCCGCCCTTATCGTCACGAAGCGAAACGGGTGGCGGCGGGTCGAATTTCAGGGGCGTGAACAGGAGCTTGTCGGAAGTGAGATCGTACTGGATTTTGAATTTCGCCAGCACGTTGTAGCCCATCATGCCGTGCAGTTCCACGCCGGCCAGGCCCATGCTGTTCATGCCCTTCAGTTGAAACGGGTCTTCCACGCGGGCGGAAACCTTGTCCAGCACCACACCGCCTTCGAGTTCCACCTTGTCGATTTTGGCCCAACCGTCTTTTTCAGCCTCCACGCCGGCCTTCTTGGCCGCTGCCGTGGAGACGAACAGAGCCGGCGCGCCGGTATCGACAATGAAATTGAACGGCCCTTTGCCATTGAGCTTGAGCCGCACCATGATGTGCTTGGTGTCGGTGAGTTTATACGGGACCGCCGTGGGCTGCGGTTCCTCCGCCCGCAGCGGCACGATGAGCAGCGCCGCCGTCAGGGCGCAGAGCAAATATCGCATGTGGAAGACTCCTGGTGAATTTCGAGAGGATTAACCACAGAGACACAGAGAACACGGAGAAAACCCAGAAGAATATAAGAGCGGAACTGAAGGAAACAAAGAAAACGAAGAATCTGGTGTTTGCCCTTCAGTTCTTTGTTTGCTTCGTTTCCTTCTGTTCAATTCCTCTGCGCTTTCTCTGTGCTCTCTGTGTCTCTGTGGTTCAATTCGTTTCTTATTGTCGCCGATTTACATTTGATTTTCAATTCCCTCCGGTGTTTCGTTGCGTGAGACCGCGCAGCAAGGCCGGCGGAATGAAGCGGATGACGTTGCCGCCTTCCTTGCTGTCCTTGGTGGCGCTCAGGAAGCCGAAGAGCATTTCATTCGTGGTCTGCTCGCCGAAGGTTACGTTTTCCGGCGGGCTGTGTGGGTTGAGCGGGTTTCCATCACTGTTGTCATACACGGCCTCGATGTCGAAGCGCGTGCCCTTCTTCACCTTGATCGGTTCCTTGAAGAAGTAGGTTTCCTGCCAGTTGTAATCCCAGTCGGAGATTTCGATGAGCTTTTCGGTCTTGTCGTAATCCCAAGCCTTGGGGATCGGGAAGATCGTGACCATCTCCGTTTCCGTGCCTTTGGGCGGCGTCATGGTGATCTTTACCGATTTGCCGAGCAAGTGCATGTGCGGCATGACGGAGTAGATCGTGCAATCCTCGGTGACCACGGCGTAACCCTTGGCCACGAAGTGCGAATCGCCGGCCGGGATGTAGCCGAATGTGGCAAAGCGGCCCTTGGCCTGCGGATCGTGCTTGAATTGGCCGGGGATCATGCCGCCCAGGAGCCGAATCTTGTCGGTCCCTTTGGCGAAGTAGAGGCCGATCTGCGTGCGATCCTTTTCGACCTTGCCGTCGCGGTGGTAGTGCATCTGAATGACGAAGTCTGCCCCCTTCGGCAGCCAGTAGCCGGTGCCTTGCGGAAGTTCCTTCGGGAGAATGCCGGGGGCCCAGCCGGCCAGCGTGCCGACCTTTCCGGCGGCCAACTCTTGCAGGCCGGCCTGGAAGCCGAGGCCCATCGTTACGGGGTAGCCCGGCCCGGCATCGACGTCGCCCGGTTTGCGCGGGTGATTCTTCTGATACTCCTCTTCCAGCTTCTTCGCCTTGCCGGTGGCGTCGAAATAATTCAGCGTGTGA
>DATGHS010000014.1:0-5658 GCA_035307785.1 Gemmataceae bacterium | reverse complement strand
TACCCTCTGCGTGGGTCCCGCCGGGACGGGCAAAAGTTACCTGGCCGTGGGCATGGCCGTGAACATGTTGCGGCAGAACTCGGTCAAGCGCATTGTCCTGGTGCGGCCCGCGGTCGAAGCCGGCGAACGGCTCGGTTATCTACCCGGCGACCTGCGCGAAAAGATCAACCCGTATCTACGGCCGCTCTTCGACGCGCTCAACGAAATGATGGAGCCGGAAACCGTGCGGCGCTACATCGAAAACGACATCATCGAAATCGCCCCGTTAGCCTACATGCGCGGCCGCACGCTGAATAACGCCGTCATCATTCTCGACGAAGGTCAGAACACGTCGGTCCCGCAAATGAAGATGTTTCTAACGCGCATGGGGCAGAATTCGAAAATCATCGTGACCGGCGACATCACGCAGATCGACTTGCCCCGCACCATGCGCAGCGGCCTGATCGATGCCGTGCAGCGCCTGCGCAATATCTCGCGCCTGGCCATCGTCCATCTGGATGAGAACGACATTGTCCGGCACCCCCTCGTGCAAAAAATTGTTCAAGCTTACGAGGAGAAGGAGAAAGGGAAGCACGAACGGAGGTAGGGACGGAGCCCGCAGCGCAAGCAAAGGACATGCCTTGCTCGCGCTGCGGGCTCAAAGTAATGGGCTTCTGTTCTCCTGTGACACGGATGTTCAAGACCTGGAAGAAAAACCCGCGCTTGCAATTGTGGAATGATCGCCATCATTCCGCGCCGCGTTCGCTGGGGATTTTGCCGCTCCTGCGCGAGAAGCTCTTTTTGGCGCGCGTAGGGCTGATCGTCGGCACGGCGCTCACACTCACACTGTTGCAATCTTGGCTTAGCCCGTCGGTTCCTGTTCGAGTCGGCGAAACCTGTGCGAATGACATTCGCGTGCGTGTCGGTTTCTCGTTGGTGAACGGCCCGCAAACGGCGCGGCTGCGCGAGGAGTTGCAGGAGCAAACCGGCTCCGGGGAAGCGTCCACAACGCCGGTCACGGTAGTCGAAGAATACCCCCCTGGCACACCGATCGTGAAACGCGGCCAGCCGATCTCGGTATCCGAACTCGCGCTGCTGCGGGAAGAGGCCCAGGCTTATGCGCGGACGTTATCGAGCGGCGACCACGTTCGCCACACGTTCTCCTTGCTTGGCATCAATTTGTTGCTGACTTCTTTTGTCGCGCTTTACATTTCGCGTTATCAACCTCATCTTGCCGGAAAGTTACCGAGTTTGATTGGTGTAAGCATTCAAGCCATTGCCACCGTTTTCCTGGCGTTGCTGGTCAATCGGGCGCCCTGGAATGCGGCCGTGCTGCCGCTCACGCTTTCGGCGATGATTTACACGGTCGTATTTCCGGCGCCGTTCGCCATGCTGTTGGCGTTCACGCTCTCGCTGACGACTGTGCTCTCCATGGGAACTGGCACGGAACAGCTATTGATCCTTATGGGCGGTCTCGCCCCAGCGGCACTCATGCCGCGAGGAATCAATTCCCGCTCGCAGCTCGTCAAGATCGCTGCCACGGCTGGGCTGGCCTTTGCCATCACCACGTGGGCATGTTATTTGCTCACCGAGCAGACGCTGCGCTTCACACTTAGCGATGCCATTCGCAACTTCTTCTGGGCGCTTCTGGCCGGTTTTATCTTGGGTGGCTCCATCCCGCTGATCGAACGCTGTTATGGAGTCGTGACTGACGTGAGCCTGATGGAACTGGCCGACAGCAGTCATCCACTGCTACAAGACCTGATTCGCCGGGCGCCGGGAACTTACACCCACAGCATGACCATGGCCACGCTGGCCGAGGCAGCAGCGAAGGAAATCGGCGCCAATCCATTGCTGACGCGCGTGAGTTGTTATTTCCACGACGTCGGTAAGATGGTGAAGCCCCAGTATTTCGTCGAGAATCAGAACGGCTACAACCGCCACGATCAGCTTGAGCCGGCGATGAGCGTGCTAATCATTGTTGGCCATGTTAAAGACGGCGTGGCGTTGGCGGAACAGCACCGCTTGCCCGCTCCGGTGATCGACGCTATCCAGCAGCATCACGGCACCACGCTGGTCGAGTATTTCTACCGCGAGGCCTTGCGGCTCCAGGAACAGAACGGTCGCGGCAACGCGGAACTCGAGTTCGCCTTCCGCTATCCGGGTCCGAAGCCACAAACCAAGGAAATAGCCATCGTGATGCTGGCCGACGCCGTCGAAAGCGCCAGCCGAGCGCTGACGAACCCGACGCCAGCGAGCCTGCGGAAACTGGTGCACGACTTGTTGATGAAGCGCCTGCTCGACGGCCAATTCGAGGAAAGTGGGCTTACGCTGACGGAACTTCACCGCATTGAAGAGAGCATTTCGAAGAGCGTGATTGCGCTGTACCACGCGCGAATTCAGTATCCCGATGAATGCACGCAAGAAGCGGAGGCGTAAAGAAGCAAAGGACGCGAAGGACAGCTGGGACCCAAAAAATCCTTTTGTCCCTGCTGTCCTTAACGTCCTTTGCTTCAATTCTGGACGCTGGCCAGCTGCCGGTTACAATGAACCCACTTCGTCGCTCGTCAGGCCGGCTTTATGAAGGGAATCATCGTGAGCGAGTTGTTCGGCAACGCACCCTTTCAAGGATTTGGCCCCGATCATTTGCGGCTGGATTCCGATAATCCCCCCATTGAAGGCATCGCTGCCACGAAGCGCAGTGAGCTGCGGCGACGCGTTTGGCAAATTTGCCCGCCGCGGCCCGGAGTCTATGGCATGGTGGACCGGCACGGTGAATTAATCTACGTCGGCAAGGCGAAGTCGTTGCGGGCACGCGTGCTCAGCTATTTCCGCGAGGGAAATCGCACCGAGAAAGCCGGGCGGATCGTGCGGCACACGCGCACGCTCATCTGGGAGCCGGCCACCTGCGAATTTGCCGCCCTCGTGCGCGAACTCGAACTCATCATGCGTTGGCTGCCGCGCTTCAACGTGCTTGGCATTCCCGACCGCGACCGCTGGGTCTACTTGTGCCTGGGTAAAAAGCCGGCGGCCTACGCCTATGTCACCCGCCAGCCAAACGGCAAAGAAGTGGCAGCATTCGGCCCGCTGAAGGGCATGCGCATGACGAAGGAAGCCGCCCGGCGAATCAACGATCTCTTTCAACTTCGCGATTGTTCGCGCGAGCAAGTCATGCGCTTTGCCGATCAGCAGGAATTATTTCCGGTGCTTCACGCGGCCGGCTGCCTGCGCTATGAACTCGGCACCTGTCTGGGCCCCTGTGCTCGCTATACGACACAGGCGAACTATACGCGCCATGTCCGCAGCGCGCGCGAGTTCCTGGAAGGCAGTGACCTGAGCCCGCTGCGCAAGCTCGAAGATGACATGACCACGGCTGCCGAGCGCCAGCAATATGAACGCGCGGCGGCGATTCGCGACAAGATTCAATCGCTCTTGTGGCTGCAAGAGCGTTTGAACGGGCTCGTGCGGGCGCGCGACCAGCTTTCGTTTGTCTATCCCGTGCGTTCCGTCGAAGGTGAGGATCTGTGGTACCTCATCCACCGGGCTCGCGTGGTAAAGGTAATCGAGGCGCCCAGCAATTTCGAATTGTCTCGCGAGGCGTTGCTCTGGATTGAAAAGACTTTCTTCCACAACGAAACTATTCAAAACCCATTCGCCAAGCATCCGGTTGATCATGTTCTGCTCGTCTCGCGCTGGTTTCGAAGGCATGGCGACGAACGCCAACGAAGCCTCGCGCCCGAAGCTGCACGGGCTTTGTGCCGCGCCGCCGGCCCCGGCACGGCTATTCCTGGGTTGCGCTGACCCTTGCATCGGCCACGCCGGCTGCCTACCATCTCCAAAGCCGCACTCCTGCTGCCGAGGACCTCTCCCGTGCCGTTTGCCGTCGCGTATTTGCAGAATCTCGATCCGATCGGAAACCGCATTGTCTCCACAATCTTGGCCGGGTTGCCCGTGCTGGTCCTGTTTTATCTCCTCGTGCCGCGGCGCTGGCTAGCGCCCAAGGCTGGTGCCTCCGGCGCGCTCACGGCCATTCTCGTTGCCTGGCTCGCCTTCCGGATGCCGATCAAAATGGCCGCGTGGTCGTTCGTGTACGGCGCCAGTTTCGGTCTGATGCCCATCGGCTGGACCGTTTTCAACGCGATGCTCGTATACAACGTCACGGTCGAAACCGGGGATTTCAATATTATCCGGCGCTCGGTGGCCGGCATCTCAAAGGATGCGCGCATTCAGGCCATCCTCATCGGCTTTGCATTTGGCGCTTTTCTGGAAGGTGCGGCAGGTTCCGGCTCGCCCGTTGCAATTTGCGGCGTGATGCTCGTCGGGCTGGGCTTTGACCCCTTCCGCGCCGCCGTAATTTGTCTGATCGCAAACACGTCGCCGGTCGCCTATGGTGGTCTCGGCACACCCATTATGGTGCTTGGCGGAGTCAGCGATTTGCCGGTAAACAATCTCAGCGTGATGGCCGGCCATCAGTTGCCATTTCTGTCGTGCCTGATTCCGTTTTACATGGTCAAGTGCATGTGCAGTTGGCGAAGGACGTTGGAAGTTTGGCCGGCGCTGCTGGTTGGCGGCGTTTCGTTCGCCGTGTTCCAATTCACGTGCGCAACCATGCACGTTTATGTGCCGGGCCTGGTGCTGTTTCAAATAACCGACGTGGGCGGCGGCATCTTCTCGTTGGTGGTGACAGCCCTATTTTTGCGCTTCTGGAAACCGAAAGAGGAATGGCATTTCGAAAAGTCGGCGAAAGAGAATTCGGCGACTTCGGCGGAGAAAAATGCTGGCTTGAAGTCTGGCCATGCCGACGTGGATGTCGCTGCGCTCTTGGGAAACGGCCCGGCGCAGGACGAGCCGCCCTTGAACTTTTGGACCGTAAGCAAGGCGTGGATGCCGTTCGCCCTCATGTCGCTGTTGTTGCTGGGGGCGGGCTTCTTGCGCCATATCGAAGGTGACAAGGCGCTTCACCTAGGGCCGGTTAAGTCGATTTACATGATTGATATTCCGTCCTTGCATAACCAGTCGATGCGTCCGGACCGGCTGCATTTGGTGCACACGGAGCAGGCCGTGGCCATAAGCCTGGCCAGCAGCGATCCGTTCAGCTCCGCGGCCAACGCTCAACTAACGCAGCAATTGTCGCCGAAGCCGGAGAAGGCGCAATTCACGTTCAACTGGCTCACCACGCCCGGTACACCCGTCTTCCTTTCGGGTATTCTTTCATTCTTCCTCTTGCGGCTGAACCTCCGGCAAATCCTTAATGTGCTCCGCAAAACCTGCATTCAGATGAAGATCCCGATCCCCACGATTGCCTGCATGCTCGGCCTGAGCTACGTCACGCGCTACGCCGGCATGGATGCGACGCTCGGCATCGCCTTTGCCGAGACTGGGCCGCTCTATCCATTCTTCGCGGCTATTCTTGGCTGGCTCGGCGTCTTCCTGACCGGTACCGATGCCGGCAGCAACGCGCTCTTCGGCAGCCTCCAAAAAATCACGGCCACCGAAGTCTATCGTGGCGGCGCGTTTTCTTCTTCCGGCCTGGAACTGCACCAAGCTCAGACACTGATTTGCACCGCCAATAGCACCGGTGGGGTGATGGGCAAGATGATCGACGCCCAAAGTATTTGCGTGGCCACGGCTGCGACAAACCAGCTGGGCCGCGAGGCCGATATTTTCAAGGCGGTCGTT
>DATGHS010000013.1:0-7255 GCA_035307785.1 Gemmataceae bacterium | reverse complement strand
CCAGCACGTTCACGAGGCCGCGATTTTCCCAATCGAAAAAGCGGCCCATCGCGGTGGGGTAGACCAGCGCCCGAGCGCCGGCGTGGCCAAAGAGCAGCAACTCCATGTCGCGGTTCAAATGCGGGCTGAACCAGCGGTGATATTCGCGATGCATAAGAAGAAGAACGCAAAGGGCGCAAAGGAGACACAAAGATCACAAAGAGAAAATGATATCAGATTCTCTTTGTGTTCTTTGTGTCTCCTTTGTGCTCATTGTGTCCTGTTTTTTTAGGCGGCGGCGGAGATGAAAGATGCGAACATCCGCCGCATGCCGGCATCCTTTTCCACCATTTCTTCCGGATGCCATTGCACGCCGACGACGAATTGGCCGTTTGTGCCTTCCACGCCTTCGACAATGCCGTCGGGCGCGGTGGCGCTGATATGCAAGCCGAGCGCGAGCCGCTTGACTGCTTGATGGTGCATGCTGTTCACATTCACGCTAGAAGAGGCGAGCAGGCCGTGGAGATTCGTGCCGCTTCGTACGTTCACATCGTGAACAATCACATCGCGTGCTGGCTCCGTCTTGGTGGGAAAGCAATCGTGCTTGATGCACTTGGGCACCTGGATATTCACGTCCTGATACAGCGAGCCGCCAAGGGCGACATTCAGCACCTGAGCCCCACGGCAAATGGCCAGAATTGGCTTGCGTTCTTGCCAGGCCCATTGGATTAACTGGATTTCAACCGCGTCGCGGGCCGGGTCGCTGCGGCCACAGAACGGCTCGCGCGTTTCGCCATACCGCGCAGGATCAACATCGACGCCGCCGGTAAGGAAGATGCCGTCGAGGCGATCGAAAATACCACGAAGCGTGGGCACGTCGTCGGGGATGAGCGGCAGCAGCCAGGGCAGGGCCCCCGCCTGGCGAATGACATTCACGTATTGGTGGCCCATGATCCAGCAGGGTGGCAGTTCGCCCGGTAGAGCTTCTTGTGTTTGTGTGGCGATCCCAATCACGGGCCGGGACATGGTTTACCTCTGCCTTGTGGGCGATTCATTCGGAAAGCGTCTCACCATCATGGCAACGAAGCAAAGTTCTGGCAAGACAAGCTGGCTTCGTCACTCCTCTATTTGAATCATACGCTGCTTGCCGCATCACTGCAACGCTCCGCATTCAGATTCTACGGCTTCGAGCAGGCTGCCGTTGCGAATCAGGCGCTCCACCGATTCCAGGTCGCGGTGCAGGGTGCGATCGCGGCCCAACGGGCGAACGTGCTCGCGGATGAGCCGATAGCCGGCTTCAATTCCACGGCCGGGCCGCAAGCCTTCGCCGAATTCGAGGCCTTGAGCAGCGCACAACAGCTCGGCGGCGAGCACGCGGGTGGTGTTAGTGACGATCAGCCGGCATTTGCGGGCCGCGGCAGTGGACATCGAGACGTGATCTTCGCGGTTGGCCGAGGTGGGAATCGAATCCACGCTTGCTGGGTGCGCCAGCGACTTGTTCTCGGAAACCAACGCGGCCGCCAGGACTTGCACGATCATCATGCCGGAGTTGAGCCCCGGGTGCGGCGTGAGGAAACCGGGTAGGCCGCTGAGGTCCGGATTGACCAGGTTTTCGATGCGGCGCTCGCTGATGCTGCCGAGATCGGTCGCCGCGGCGGCGAGGACATCGGCAGCCAACGCGAGCGGCTGGGCGTGGAAGTTGCCGCCGGAGAGGATTTCCCGCGTGTCGGCAAACACAAGTGGGTTGTCGGTGGCCGAATTCATTTCGATTTCCACCACTCGCGTGACATACTCCAGTGCATCGCGAAAGGTGCCGTGCACTTGCGGCAGGCAGCGGATGCTGTACGCATCTTGAATCTTGCCGCATTGAGCGTGGGCCGGCAAAATTTCGCTTTTCTTCATCAGCTTGCGAATGTTGACCGCGCTGGCAATTTGGCCGGGGTGCGGGCGAATCTCCTGAATGCGCTCGTCGAACGGTTTCAAAGAGCAGCGCGTGGCTTCCAGGGTCATGGCCCCGGCCATGTCGGCGATTTTGGCCAGATCGTGGCAGCGGATCAGAGCTTCCGCCAAGATCGCGGTGCTGATCTGCGTACCGTTGATCAGCGACAGCCCTTCTTTCGCTTGCAATTGATAAGGCGCCAGATGCACGCGCTTGAGCGCAGCCCGGCCGCTAAGCAGTTTTGGCTTCTTCCCGCTGTTTGCGGCATCGCGGCCGGGGTTGGTGACAAAGGCATGGCCTTCGCCAATGAGAACGAGGGCCAGATGCGCGAGCGGCGCGAGGTCACCGCTTGCGCCGACGCTGCCTTGCTCGGGAATGGCGGGAACCACGCCGCGGTTGTAGAGGGCCAGCAATGCCTCCATGAGGTCGAGCGTCACACCGGAATACCCTTTTACCAGCGCCTGAATGCGCAGCGCCAGCGCCAACCGAGCGATGCCGAGCGGCAGTAGCGCGCCCATGCCGACAGCGTGGCTGCGCAGCAGATTCTGCTGCAGCGACAGGATATCGTGCGGCTCGATGCGCTGGTTGGCGAGCTTTCCGAAGCCCGTGTTCACGCCGTAAATCGTTTCGCCACCGGAGAACAATTCTTCGAGTACCCGGCGTGAGCGCTCCACGCGAGATTTGGCCGCCGCGCTGACCTGAAGCGATTGGACTTGCCCGTGCAGGATGCGGCAAGCTTCACTCAATCGGAAACCGGAGCCGGATAATTCCAGGCTGGTTGCGTCGGCATGATTGCGAGACATGGGGAGATGCTAACGGCTCCTTACCGGCGAGGCAAGCTATGCCAATTGAGGCAGGGTCAACTCGTTGCAGGCGCCCACCAGGGCGGCCCATTTTGCGCGAACCGGCAACGACAGGCGGGAATTCGGCCGGACGAATGCTTCGGTCGCAAGTCTTTTCTAGCTACATACTTAAAATACCCATCCGCCAGCCGTCACCAACTCGTTGCCACGTTGCCGTCGTTGCCGCGAACTGCGAAACCCCTCGCCCGTTTCGGCAACGACTTGGGCGGCAGGTTAATGGGCGGCCTATTACCCCGCCACGCGGGCCGGTTCTTTCTCACCGTCTTCCGGCCAATCTTCGAAGCGCACCGAGATTTGCCGCGACACGCCGGCTTCCTGCATGGTGATGCCGTAAAGAATATCCGCGACGGCCATGGTGCGCTTCTTGTGCGTGACGACGATGAATTGCGAGATATCGAGGAACTCGCGCAGCACGCCGGCCAAGCGCACATTGTTGGCTTCGTCGAGCGCGGCGTCCACTTCGTCGAGCAAGCAGAAGGGACTCGGCTTACTGCGAAAGATCGCCAGCAACAGCGCAATAGCGGTCAGCGTGCGTTCGCCGCCGCTCATCAGCGAGATGCTGCGGAGTTCCTTGCCCGGAGGGCGTGCGTTGATCTCGATGCCGCACTCGAGGAGGTCGTTTTCATCTTCGAGGATAATGTCGGCCAGACCACCGCCGAAGAGCTTGCGGAACAGCTCCTGAAAGTGGGTGCGAATGCTGACGAAAGTTTCGCTGAATAGCTTCTTGCTGTCCTGGTTGATGCGATGGATGATTTCGAGTAATTGCATCTGGGACCGGGTCAGGTCGTCGTGCTGCGTTTGCAATTCGGTCGAGCGCTTTTCCAGGTCAGTCAATTCCTGTAAGGCTTCGAGATTGACAGCACCAAGGCGAGAGAGTTTGCGCCGCAACTCTTCAATTTCTTTCTGAACCTCAGAACTCGGAACTCGGGACTCGGAATTCGGAATACCCGAGGATCCAGCAGCAACTGATGCCGCTGTTTCCGAGTCAACATTCGATTCCGCATTCCGCATTCCCCATTCCGCATTTGCACGCCATTGTTCGTACAAGTGTCCCAGTTCCACCTGATAGTCTTCGCGCAGCCGGTCCGCGATGCCATCGCGGCGGGAGCGCAATTGGCTGGCTTGCAGTTCACGCGTGTGGGCCTGGTTCTGCCCTTCCTGATGGACGCGCGAGAAATTCTGGACTTCGTCCGCCAATTGCCGCCGTTCCGCGCGGCGCTGGTCGCGCTCTTGGGAAAGTTCGGTGATCTGCTGTTCGGCCTGCTCCTTTTGCAAGAAGCATTCGGCCAGGCAAGCCGAGGCATTTAGCAGCGTCAGCTGGTTTTCGCGCAGCCGCTGATCCATGGCCCGCTCATGTTTTTCCGCCCCTGCGAGTTCCTGCTGCCGCTGCTTCCATTCCGATTCCAGGCGTGCGGCCCGGTCATGCAGGCCGGCCAGTTGCTCTTCCATGCGGGCCCATTCTACGCGCGCCTGAGAGCATTCGTGTTCGCGCTCCAAGCGCTCCATTTCGCGTTCACGAATGGTGCGGTCGAGTTCGGCCATGCGCTGTTGCATGCGCTGGGCATGTTGCTCGCTCTCGTCGGCCTTTTGCTTGGCTTCCCACCAGTTCACTTCCAGGCCGTTGATCTCTTGAACAAGCATGTCGATTTCGTTGCGGTTCACGGCCACTTCGTCGTGCAAGTCCGTGCGTTTCTCGCGTTGCAAGCTCACGCGCACGCTCATTTCGCGGGCTTCGTCGATCAGTTCGGAGATTTTTTCCTGTAACCCGATAATCGGCTGCTCCAATGTATCGGCCCGATTCTTCAAGTTGCCCTGCTCCTGGTCGGCATCGGTAATCCGGTAGTCCAGTTCAATTGCCTGTTGCCGCAGTTCGCGCATTTCGCTCTTGCGCGAGAGGATGCCGGTGTCGGCGTGATGCGCGCCCACTGTCAAGGTGCCGTCGGCTTCCAGCAGCTCGCCTTGCATGGTTACGAATCGCAAGCCGGCGGATTCGGGCATGCACGCCAGGCTGCGGGCCGTCGCAAGGTCCGGCACGAGCCGAGTTTTTCCGAGCAACTGGCGGGGAAGCGAGGCCAGGTCGGGCCGGTCGCAATGCACCAGCAATTCCGCATGTTGACCCACCTCTGTCGAATCAACCACAAGCAACGAGTGCTCGGCCGGCGCGGCCACGGGAATGAACCCGACGCGACCAGCGAACGGCTTGGTGAGCCTGGCCAAAGCAGCATCGAGCGCGGCCGAATCCCGGACGATAAAGCATTGAGCCAGATCGCCAAGTGCCAGGTCGATCAACGGCGCCAGTTCCCGCGGCACGGTGAGACAATCGGCAACCAGACCGAGGATAAAGCTCCAATCCTGCGCTGGCTTGCCCACCGTGGGCGAGCCATGCTTCGATAGTTCGACAAGTTCCAAGACCTCGCGCACGCCGGCGCCCAGGCCCTCGTGCCGATTTTCAAGTTGTTCGAGGAGTTCGATTCGACTCGCCAGTCCGCTGCGTTGCACCCGTAACTCCGCGAGCCGCTGTCGGGCCTCTTCGAGTTGCTTCCGCAGGAGTTCGCGCTCTTCTTCCCGGCGACCGAGTTCCGTTCGGCTTTCGGCCAATAGCTGCTGTAGGTTTGTTTCTTGCTGCAGCAGTTCATCCAGTTCCACATTGAGGCAAGCGAGATGCTCGGAAGCCGCAGCACTGCGTTGCTGCAAACCGTCGCGCCGGGCGCAAAGGTTATCCAATCGCGTCCTCAAGCTCGTTACGTCGTTTTGCAACCTGGCCGTTTGTCGCATCCGCTCCAGATGTTCGGAACGGTCGGCCTCAACCTGGAGCCGAAGTTGCGACAATTCGCCTTTCACCGCTGCGAGCCGGTCTTCGAGGGCATGGGTGTGCTCGCGGCGCTCGGCGCCCTTCGCTTCGCCGGCTTGCCATTCCGATCGTGCTTGCGCCGCGGCAGCGGCCGTCTCCGAAATGCGCGCAGCCAATTGCAAGCGGCGTTGCCGGCCTAGCGTCAATTCCGATTCCAATTCGGAAGCGGCATTGGTTTCAAAACTTCGCGTGGCGTCTTCCGCGGCAATTTGCTGCCGGGCAAGAGCAAGCCGCGCTTCGACTTCATGCAACTGCTCTTCCAGCCCCGCCAGCAGCGCATCGATGCGGCGCAGCGAATCTTCCTGCCGGGCTGAGTCCGCCACGGTCTGTTGCAACTCTTGCCGAAGCTGTTCGAGCAGTTGTTCTTCTGCCTGAAGTTGAACGGTTAATTCGTGATAATCCCTCAGCCCCAGATCGATGCGCAACTCGCGCAGGCGCTCGTTGTATTCCTGGTAACGCTGCGCCTTGGCGGCCTGAAGGCGCACCGAGCGGAGTTGCTTTTCGACTTCGGCCAGAATATCCCGGGAGCGGGAAAGATTCTGTTCCACGTGCTCGAGCTTGCGCAGCGTTTCGACCTTCCGGGCCTTGAATCGGCTAATGCCGGCCGCTTCCTCGAACAGCGCGCGCCGTTCCTTGTGGGAAGCCTGTAACAAGGCGTCAACCCGGCCTTGCTCGATGATCGCATAGGCTCCTTGCCCAGCCCCGGAACCGAGGAACAAGTCTTTGATCTCGCGCAGCAAGCTCGGCTGCCGGTTGATGAGGTATTCGCCTTGCCCATCGCGGTAAACGCGCCGCGTGATCTGCACTTCCTCGGCATCCACGGCCAGGATTTTGCGCGAGTTGTCGAAGGTCATCGTCACCTCGGCCATGCCGAGGCTGCGGCGGGTGCTCGAGCCGTTGAAAATGACGTCGGCCATTTCGCCACCGCGCAGGCTCTTGGCGCTCTGCTCGCCCAGGACCCAGCGCACCGCGTCGATGATGTTGCTTTTCCCGGAACCATTGGGCCCGACAATGGCCGTCAGTCCCGGGGAGAAGTCGAAGATGGTTTTATCTGCAAAGCTCTTGAAACCGATCAATTCCAGGCGCTGGAGCATGGCGAACCTCAAAGCCGTTTAGCCGCGAGGCGATAGCCGAGCGTTCGGCTTCGCCTCGCGGCTAAACTCAATCCGTTGCTTTGCATTCTATTGTCGCATTATTGCTCCGCCTGGAACAGGTTCGGCATGGCGCCAACATTGGCGCGAAGCTTCGGATCCTTGCCGATCTGATCGAGCTCTTGTACATCTTTCGCCTTCGGCATGGCATCGGCAAAGACTTCGCAGCTCAGGCGGCCTTGCTGATCGGCCTTTTGCAGCAGGTCCACGGCGTCCGTGTACATGCCGCCCAATTCAGCGAGGTTTTGCAAGATATCGGCCAGGTTCATGGAACACTGGCGGTGCGCCACGCTCTTGGTGGCCGAGAAGCGGCTGATCGTGCACACCGTGTCGTCTCGATTCGCGGTAACGGTAAACTCTTCACCTACGGCCAACCGGAACGGCGCGACGAGCATTTGGCTGTCGCCGAAGAGTACGATCTCGGGCCGGCGGCTCGTGAGATAGTGAACCATGGGCGGCGAATCCTTGGCGA
>DATGHS010000012.1:0-17164 GCA_035307785.1 Gemmataceae bacterium | reverse complement strand
AGAATTCCGGGCTTGGGAAAATCCGGAATGTCGCGAATATACCGGGTCAGATCCATGCGGCAAAACCTCGTGGCCGATGCGTTGGCAGTTTAGATTACAGATGATTTCAAACCGAGGCAACCATGGCATTTCGAGTGCGTGAGGCCAGAATTTCCGATGCGGAAACCATCGTCGAGTTCAACCGGCGATTGGCGGAGGAGTCGGAAGATGTAAAGCTCGATGTTGCGATCCTCGGGCCGGGGGTAAGTGCAGTGCTGGCGGATAGCTCGAAAGGCCGCTATTACGTGGCAGAAGAAAATGGCGAGGTCATCGGTCAACTGATGATTACATACGAGTGGAGCGACTGGCGCAACGGCTGGATCTGGTGGCTGCAGAGCGTGTACGTGAGCGCCGACGCGCGCGGCAAGGGCGTGTTCCGCGCGATTCTTGAGTACACGTTGAAGCAAGCAGAGTCGGAAAACAACGTCGTGCTCATGCGGCTTTATGTGGAAAAGGAGAACCACGCCGCGCAAGCAACTTATCAGCGATTAGGCTTTGAAGAAATGCACTTCCATCTCTATCAGCGCAAAGTCAACTAAAATGAAAGCCCAGGGACTTCCGTCCCTGGGCTTTCTTACGGCATCTCCCTGATCCGAATATGCCGAAATTCGAACTTGCCGACCTCAGCCTGCAAGCCGATGCCGCCTTTCGTCCCGGGCTTGTAGGTCGGATCGAACTGCACGCCGTTGATCTTGCAGACGGCAGTTGGACCCTTCGTCACCTGAAGGTTCGTGACTTCGACCGCCTTGCCGTTCAATACGACATTTGGCTTTCCGTCGCGTACCGTTACTTCCAAAGCGTCTTCGGGGCCTACCGCTTTGCCATTGAGCGAAGTCGAAATCTGGTTATTGCGAACGGTAATGTCAAGCTCGTTCCAGTCGTCGTTCCTGAAGACGCTTGCCAGATGCTTGTGTTCGCCGCGACGGATGAAGTCGCGCACTTGCAACTGCGGGCCGCGAATGTACACGCCGCTGTCGGACTTCAACGAGGCGCGGAACTCCATCTTCAGATGGAAATTCCCGTTGAATTCGTTGGCCGTGTACAGATCGCGAATGCCCTTGCCTTCGTTGGCGACGATGATGCCATCCACGACCTGGAATCGCTTGTCCGCGCTTTCGTTTTTTCCGTCCAGATTCGCCTTGTAATAAGTCCACCCCGTAAAATCCTTGCCATTGAATAGCGATCGATACCCGGTCTCTGGCTGGAAATCGTCGGCGCGAAGACTCGTGGTGGCAGGCCCCAGGATGGCCAACAGGGAAAACCACGACGCCACGACGAATCGAAAGACCATGCATCGACTCCAAATCGTGCTCAAGAGCACAAGCTTGTGACTCAAGGCAAGTTTGCCACTTCCGGATCGTTGGGGCAAATGCGCTTCAATGCCCAGGCCGCTTCGTCTGCCACCAAGGGATCGGTGTCATGAAGGCTTAGCATCAGCGGTTCGCGCGCGGCGCTCGCCTGCGGACCAATCTGCCCGAGGGCATAGGCTGCTTTGAAGCGAGTGCCGTGGAGCGAGTCGGACAGTGCGTCGATCAATGCAGGGATTGCGTCATGTGCCGCGGCCCCGAAATTGGCTAGCGCCATCGCAGCCTGTTGCCGCACGGAATGCCTAAACGGCGCGACCATCTCGCGGTTGTCCGGATCCTGCATCGCCGCAATCAATTGCGGAGTGGCCGGCATTGCGGCTGGCCCGATTCGGGTCAACGCCAGGGCGGAATTCATGCGCACCTGGGGATGCTCGTCGGTAAGCGCTTTCGCGAGTTCCTCGACGGCCTCACTGGCGTCGGGCCCGATTTTGGACAGACTCAACGCAGCCAGAATGCGCACGATGTCTTCCTTATCGTGCAGCGCCTCGATGAGCTGCGGAACCGCGTCTCTGGCACTCTCACCCATGGAATTAAGGACCCGAATGGCATGCTCCCGATGCTTGGGGTCTTGGTCCTTCAGTTCATAGGCCCAATAACCGACGGGCCGATCCTCCTGAAATTGCTGATTGCGTACCACGGCCAGCACCGTAAAGCGGCTGCGCGGGAACCACATCAACACCGCCAGGCCGACCAGCAGGGCCAGCGCAAACCCAATCAACGGACGAAGGCGTCGCATGTTGGCCTCCGATGCGTAAAAGAAATGGAAAAGGGTATGGAGGAACTCTATGCGGAAACCCGCCGGAACACAATGGAAAAACGAGAAATTGTCGATTAAGGACGGGCCAGCGGCGGCAGGTTCCAAAGCAAGACTTTTTTGTCCCAAGTGCCGGTGGCGAGGAGTTGACCATCCGGCGAAAAGGCCACGGAACTCACGATGTTCGCGGGGACTTTGAACGTGGTTAATTCCACGCCTTCGCGAACGTCCCAGAGCCGGGCGGTATTGTCGGCCGCACCGGAGAGTAACCACCGGCCATCGGGGGAAAAGGCCACCGACCAAATGTCGCGCAAATGACCAGTCAGCAGATAGCGCTGGGCGCCGCTTTCCACGTCCACTATGCGCAGACTGCCCCGGCGTTCGCCGATCGCCAGATCGCGGCCGTCGGGAGAGAAAGCCAGGGCACGCGGCTCCACCGGGGATTTGGCGAACGAACGCATCAGCACCAAATTATGGACTTGCCAGATCTTGATCGACCGGTCGGCACTGGCCGTGGCGAGGTAATCACCGGAAGCCGAAAACGCCAAACAGGTGATCTGGCCGTTTTGTCCAGACAGGATCGTGCGCTCCAGGCCGAATTCCGTATCGAAGAGGCGAACTTCTTGCGTGTCTTTATTGTTGCTCAACGCGGCCGCCAGGGTCCGCCCGTCGGGAGATAGGGCGACGGCGGTGACGCGCTTGCTCGTTCGCCAGGAATTCCGCTCATTGCCACTGGCGCCATCAAACAACCGAATGACATGTTCATCGGGAACCAGGGCCAATACGCTTCCGTCCACCGAACAAGCGAACGGCCGATGTGGTTCTTTTTGGCTGCGTGGCTTGTCGGTGGGCAGGCGCGCCGAAACGTTCGCGCGAATGACTTGAGTTGGCCGGTCACTGCTCAGGTCCCAGCGGCGCGCTCCATCGGACGTAAAACTGGTGAGCTTCGTGCCTTCCGGGTCGAAAGAAATCCCCAAGACCGGCCCGGCGCCTTCCACCATAGTGCGACGTGGCGCCGTAACCCGATGGGGAACGTTGCGGGCGCGAAATGGCTGGTCTAACGAGGCGATGGCGAAATGGCCGCCGGACACGTCGACGATGGAGCGGTCGGTCTTGCGGATGAAAGTGCCGTGGCCGGAATCGGTCTCCAGAAACGCTCCTTCCGGCAGGCTGGCAAAACTGTAACGCCCCGAAGCCGCATGCAGTTCCGCCAGCTGGTTGTGCAAAACAAGTTTGTTGCCGGAACTGTTGGTTGGGACTTCGGCCGAAACGACTCCTTCCATTACGAACACCTTCGTGGTGGTGCCCTTCGGCGCCGACGTGTCGGACTCCAGGCGCACTCGCGTTTCCGAGCCGAGCATCAGCCGGCCATTGTCATGGGGATAGCGCACAGTAGTTGCACCGGCATCTCCGGTGCGAATCTCTTGTCCGGCCAGGAGCAGCTGTCCCAAATGTCCGGCTTGCACTTCGCCTTCCGGAGAAATGATTTCGACGAGCCCCTGAATGTCTTCCAGCGAAGCCAACGCGGTCTGGGTTGGGGTCGAGTTTGGATGCCGGCGTGCGATTCCACCGAGCAAAAGGAGAAACGCGCAACCCGCGATGAGGCTAAGCGCCAATAGTTGCCGCGAAACCCAGCGCCGGCGTTGCGCCGGGCCGCGGACGATTCGTTTGCCGGCGGCCTCTTGTCCTGCCAGCACGGTTACGGATGCCCATTCCTTGCAGATGGCTTCTTCGCGTGCCAGATAGACCAAGGCGGCAGCGAGGCCCGGTTCCAACCGCAAGCGTGCCTCCAACTCCACGACGGCATCGGCCTCGAGATTACCATCGAGGTACGCTTGCAAGCGGTCATGCTCGGGATGAGCCGTCATTTACGATTGCTCCAAAGCCAGTCGCCGGCCCACACATTCCCGCAGGGCCATCTTAATTCTTTTGATCTGGGCGTAGATCGATTGCACGCTGCGGCCGAAATACGACGCGAGACGCGCCACATTGCCGGAGGTCCCATCATAGCGCATGGTAATGAGCTTCCGACTTTCGCCGGGAAGCTGCTCCAAGCATGCCATAAGAGCGGCCCGGTGTGCCGAGGCCGGTTGCTCGCGTTCCACCTCTTCGGCGGCCTCGGCCAAGGCTCGCACCAGGTCGGGATCACAGACCAATTCACGGCGGCTGGTTCGCCGATGCGCCAGGATACGCCGGCGCGCGATTTCCCGCGCCCACGGCAGAAACCCGGCTTCATCCTGCAACTGCCCGATCGATTCTGTGATCGCCACCGACACGTTTTGGAAAATATCTTCCGTATCATCGTGATGGTGAACGCAGGCGAAAATAAAGCCGTACAGGGACGTGCGGTGCTGCATCAGTAGACGCGCGACCTCGCCCTGGCGGATGCAACCACCTTGTGTTCGAGCAGCCTCGGCCATCTCGCCTCCTGCCGATCTTAATTACTGAGGATTCTCGCGAATCGGTTTAGGCGGCAAAAGCCGTCTTTTGATTGGATTTGCTGTAACCTCCCGAAGTTCCCAAGAAAACTGCTCAAACCCGCTATAACCCGGCATGCTGCTTGCTGAGAGCTCTTCTATAGGTATGTTCGGCACCGCGATTGTGCCGAAGAGTCTAAGAACCGCCCCGATGGACCTTATGAGCAGATTGAAGAGAATAGGGGAATCGCCGTGGATTCGGACCACAAAGAACCGACTTCAACTGCTCAGCCCAACCTCGAATCCCTCCGCAAAGACGGTTGGCTGATCGTTTCCACATTGGGAGCTTATTGCGCCGCCTGGAAGAACGGCGAAGAAGTCTTGTTAGCGTGGCGAAACGGCACCTGGGTGCGCCTATCGGTTAGAATGAATTCGCACTTCGATAGAAGCTAATGGGTCATAAGCCGTCTTTCGAGCCGGGAGCGCGAGCGACCGGATGGAGAAGGCTTTCCCCATCCGGTCGCTCGCGCTCCCGGCTGTCGGCCGTCAAGCCGTTTTCATCTCGGCGGCGCGTTGGCGGCCAAAGCGCTCGATCGCCATTTCGCGCAGTTTGAATTTCTGGATTTTGCCGGTCACCGTCGTGGGATATTCATCCACAAACACGATGAATCTCGGCACCTTGAAATGGGCAATCTTTCCCTGGCAATACTCCTGCAGCTCCCGCGCCTGAAGTATTTGGTTTGGCTTGAGCCGAATCCACGCGCACACTTCTTCGCCGAGCCTTTCATCCGGTAGCCCGACAACTTGCACATCGAGAATGGCCGGGTGCGTGTACAGAAATTCCTCGATCTCGCGCGGGTAAATGTTCTCGCCGCCGCGGATGATCATGTCTTTGAGTCGGCCGGTAATCTTGAAGTAGCGGTCGGGCGTTTCCACCGCCAAATCGCCGCTGTGCAGCCAACCATCCGCCGTGATCGCTTCCGCCGTCTCTGTCGGCTTGTTGTAATACCCCTTCATTACGCCGTGGCCGCGAGTCATCAGTTCGCCCGGCGTGCCAATCGGCACCGGCTCGTTCGTCCCAGGACCGACGGTCTTCACTTCCAGCCCCGGCAAACGCGTTCCCACGGTGCTCAAGCGATGTTCCAAATCATCGTCCGGTTGCGTCTGCGTGATAATCGGCGACGCCTCGGTGAGGCCATAACCGATGGTGATTTCACGGGCGCCCATCCGGTCGATGACCTTTTGCATGATCTCGACGGGGCACGGGCTACCGGCCATGATTCCCGTACGCAAGCTCGACAGGTCGAATTCCGAGAAGCGCGCATGATGCAACTCGGCTATGAACATGGTAGGTACGCCATGCAAACCGGTGCAGCGCTCGGCCTGGACGGCTTGCAGCGTGGCCAGCGGGTCGAACGATTCGGCCGGAAAGATCATGGCTGCGCCGCGCACCATGCAGAGCAGCGTGCCCAGCACGCAGCCGAAACAATGATAAAGCGGCACCGGAATGCAGAGCCGGTCCTTTTCCGTGAAACGCATCCGTTCGCTGGAGAAGAAGGCGTTGAACAGAAGATTACGGTGCGTAAGCATCGCGCCTTTGGGAAAGCCCGTGGTGCCAGAGGTGTATTGGATGTTGGCCACATCCACGGGCTCGAGTTGGCGCAGGCGATTGTCTAATTCGTGAGTGCTAATCGATTCTCCATGCGCCAGGAACTCGCGCCAGCTCCGCATTCCGGGTTGCTTCGCTTCTTGGATACTAATCACACGGCTCAAGCGTGGGTACTCAGGCGATTTTAGCTGTCCTGCCGGAGCAGCACGCAATTCCGGCAAAATGCCGCCGAGAATCTGAAAGTAGTCCGACGACTTAAACCGATCGGTCAGGAACAGCGTCGTGAGGTCCGCTTGCTTCAAGACGTATGCCAACTCGCTGGCCCGGTAGGCGGGGTTGACGTTTACCAGCACGCCGCCGACCATCGCCACCGCGAATTGCACCTCGACCCACTGCGGCCAATTCGTGGCCCAGATGCCGACGTGTTCGCCCTTGCCCACGCCGACGGCGAGTAAAGCGTGCGCGACGCGCTCGACCTGGTGCTCGAATTCGCGATAGGTTTTGCGGTAATTCAGTTGGGGAAAGACAACCGCGTCCTGATTTGGATACCGGCGCGCGATCTCTTTCAGTGCGCTGCCGATGGTTTGGCCTTCCACCCAGGGAATGGGCTGCACATTCATGTTTTGCTCCCGAAACATTCGCGAAGTGGATTCTGGAAAAAGCTGGCAAACAAAGCAAGCGAGTATATTGTCTTTCTGAGAAGAGTTTACAGCACACTTGGTTGAGCCGGGAGCGCAAGCGACCGGTCGAAACGCCCTTCTCGCAGACGACAGCTTGAGCTCCAGGCTTCGAACTCACTGATCTTCGACGGAGGAATCACCATGTTTCGCTGGCTTCTAGTCGGGAGTTTTATTTTGCTCGCAACGCAAATGGCAGTGGCCGATGATTTCCGCTCGCTGTTGGAAAAGCGCGCAATCAAGTACGCGGACGGGATATTGCTCTACCGGCTCATGAAGCCGGAAAACTACGACCCGAAGACCCAATACCCACTGGTGATCTTCTTGCACGGAATGGGCGAACGCGGCGATGATAATGACAAACAGCTTCTGCACGGAGTAGCAGAGTTCGCCAAGGACGAGAATCGCAAGAAATATCCCTGTTTCCTCATGGCGCCGCAATGCCCAATGACCACGACGTGGGCCGACTTCGGTAACCAGTTCAAGAAGGAACCGACGCCAGCCATGAAGTTGCTCCTCGAAGCTATTTCGACACACGTGAAAGAATTGCCCATCGACGACAAGCGCATCTATATCACGGGCTTGTCGATGGGCGGCTTCGGCACCTGGGACGCGATTGCCCGCAAGCCCGAGCTCTTTGCGGCGGCGGTCCCCATCTGTGGCGGCGGCGATGTGAAGACGGCTGAGCGCATTGCCAAGATTCCGATCTGGGTCTTCCATGGCGCCAAAGACAATGCGGTGAAGGTGGAACGGTCGCGCAGCATGGTCGAAGCCCTGAAGAAGGCCGGCGGAGAGCCCAAGTACACGGAATACCCGGATGTAGGGCACGACTCCTGGGTGCCAGCCTATAAAGATGCCGACATGTTCGCCTGGCTGTTTGCCCAGAAGAAGAAATGACGTTAACGCCGCTTGCGACGTGGCACCGGCGCAAGCGGTGAGTCTCTTTTCTCGGTTGGTCCAATTGCATCCCTGGCCGGAACACTCAGTTCGCTCGATGATTGATTGGCACACTGCCGGATTCCGTATTAGAATGGAGCGGATTCATTCTCCGCCTCATTCGAGTATTTCGCCATGGGCTTGGACACCGCGGTGAATCTGATCGATGCCCTGCGTGGAAGCCAATTGCTGAGCGCCGATCAACTCCAAGACATTCACGACCGGACCGGCAATCAATTCGCGAAGCCCGTGGATTTAGCGCGCGAACTGGTGAACCGCGGCTGGATCACGCGCTACCAGGCTCAGCAACTCATGCAGGGCCACGGCTCGGATTTGGTGCTGGGCGCCTATCGTTTACTTGAGCGCGTGGGCGAAGGCGGCATGGGGCAGGTATACAAGGCACTGCACCAGCCGATGCACCGGATCGTGGCCCTCAAAATCGTTCGTCGCGAATTGCTGCAGGACCCGCGCACGCTGAAGCGCTTCCGCCGTGAGGTGCAGGCGGCCGCGAAGCTCAAGCATCCGAACATCGTTACCGTGTTCGATGCCGCCCAGGTCGGGTCTGTGCATTTCCTGGCCATGGAATACATCGATGGCGCGGATTTGGCGGAGGTCGTTCGCGAGTCCGGCCCCCTGCCGATTGCGATGGCCTGTGATTACATTCGTCAAGCAGCAATAGGGTTGCAACACGCGCACGAACGCGGCCTCGTGCATCGCGACATTAAGCCATCGAACCTCCTCGTCACGCGCTCACATCCTGCCGGCGTGGTGAAGATTCTGGACATGGGCCTGGCCCGGCCGGTGCAGAGCGAGTTCTTCGATCAACCCCAGCAAACAGCCGTAACCATCGATGGCACGGTCGTGGGCACGCCCGATTTCATGGCGCCGGAGCAGGCCCGAAGCTCCAACTCGGTCGATCACCGTGCAGATATTTACAGCTTGGGCTGCACGCTTTATTACCTGTTAACCGGGCGCTTGCCATTTCCCGACATTTCGCCGATGGACAAGCTGATCAAACATCAGGCGGAGCAGCCGCATCCCGTGGAAAAGGTGCGGACGGATGTGCCGATTGACGTGTTGCAAGTACTGCAGGGAATGCTGGCGAAGAAACCGGAGGAACGCATTCAAACTGCGGCCGAAGTAGCCACGATGCTTGAACCATATTGTTCGGATGGAACGGCTGGTTTGGTTGCGAATGCAAACGATGGCGCGATGACCGCGCGGCCGACCTTGCCATTGATGCTTGCGGCGAAACCATCCGCGCCACCGCCGTCGAGCACGACGACCAATTCACCATTCCGCTTTGATTCAGAACCGGCGCCTGCCACGGAGCCTGCTGCCAATTCCAAACGCGGCACCGGATTGCTGTTGCTAGCTTCGGGCATTGGCGGTGTGGTGATTCTGGGCTGCATTGTAGGTTTGGTCTGGGTGGTAATAGGCCTCCGATCCAAGCCGGCGGCGGCAACTAGCGCGCATGGTCTCGTGGCCGAGCCTACCGTGCCACCGCAAACGCCGGACGAACTGTTGGCCGCTGCGATGATCGACGATGCCGCCGCCGTTTTCGTCATCCGGGCAGGGCAATTGCTTCAAGCGCCCGCCGTACAGGCACACGGCAAGCCGGCGCTCGCGCCGATTTTCCAGTTCCTTGCGGCCGTGCATGCGGATCCTTACAAGCAGCTCGAGCGCATCGTGATTTCCTTCGCGCGCGATAACCCTGATCATTTTTTGGCAATTATTCTCGGTGACTACCTCACTCCGGACTTTCGCAAGGTACTGGAAACCAAGCTGATTCCCGAAGATATCACCTGGCCCGACCACACTCAAGACCTGGTGTATCGCCTCACCGACCCGCAGAAAGGGCAAACCAGTTATCTGGCTATCGTGCAGCAAAAGTTTGTCGCGGTGGCCAGCGACCGCGGGCTTTTGCAGAAGGCGTATTCGCGGTTTCAAGATCGTAAAAAGGCCGGCAGCAATGAAATGCTCCGAAAGGCACTGGCCACTACCAAGGCCGACGCCAGCGTCCGCATTGCCGCCGGCGGGCAACTAACGCTCGGTGACAAAACGCTGGGCCAACTTGGTATCCAAATCGTGACGGGAGAAGCGCTGCTGGCCGACGAAATGCAATTTCGTCTTCAAATCAGTGTGAACGACGCGCAAGCCTTTCGCCAGGTCAAGGAACAGATCACGCGCTCGGTTTCCATGCAAGCCCTGTTCAATCAGCGGCTAACTCTGCTGGCGATGATCCTCAACCACGCTCAAATCGAAGTGAAACCACCGAGTCGCGATGCGCAAATCGTGGAGCTGAGCGGGAAACTCAGCCGGCCGGAATTGAATCGCGCCTTGCCGCCCCTATTTCAACCTTGGCAGAAGCGGTGAAGCCGAATAAGCCCGCCGTGCAAGCAAGATCGAAATCGAGGTGCGCCATGCCCACGTCGAACTGATCTCCATCCAATCTCTGGACCGCGCTGCTGCTGGCATTCGATGCGCTTCTCTGGCTTGCGGTGCCGATTCAGTTGACTATGACAGTGCCCAAGTTCCATCGGTTATTTGAGAACCTTGGGATGAGAGTGCCGCAGGCCACGCAGGTCGTGCTCAGCATTTCCATGTGGTTCGTAGATTACTGGTGGATATTCGCGCCGGTTTTCAGCGCGGGTCTGGCCGCACTTGTCGGTATCGGTTTCCTTTGCCGACATCGTAGTCTTGGCACGTTCTTGCTTTGGCTATTCATTACAACGGGTGCGGCCATTGTGCTCAACGCGATAGTGGTATTTACAATTCAGATGGGGTTGGCGACCGCGCTGGAGGGTCTCAGCAGGTAATACGACGAGGCTTCAATCTTTCGATTGCTCTTTGCCCTTTAGCCACGCGCCCAATCGCTTTAACCCTTTCTCGGTCGATACTCGTGGCTCATAACCCAAGTCGCGGCGGGCGGCGCTGATGTCGAACCAGTGCGCAGTCGAAAGCTGCCGCGCCAGGAACCGCGTCATATTTGGCTCGCCGGGAGAGCGCAACAACCATTGCTTGAGTTCCATCGCGCTGCCGGCGGCGTAGGCAAGCCACGCCGGCACGCTTCGAGCAACCGGTGGCAGGTCAACCAGCGCCAAAATGCGATTGATAAAATCCCAGAGATTCATGGGTTCGCCCTGGGAGAGGAAGTATGCCTTGCCGCCGATTGCGGAACCAGGCGCCAATCGATCAGCGGCTGACAGATGCGCGTCGGCAGCGTTGTCGACGTAAGTGGTGTCCACTACGTTCTCGCCCTTGCCCACGCGGATGAGCTTTCCTTGCCGCGCTCGTTGGATCAAGCGCGGAATCAAATGATTGTCTCCAGGGCCCCAAATCAGGTGGGGCCGCAAAGCCACTGTTGCCAAATCCGGGCCATTCGCGCCGAGGACCGCCGCTTCGGCGGCGCACTTCGTGTGCGGATACCAGGCCAAGAAGCGATCGGAATACGGCGCGGTTTCATTGATTCCTTTTTCATCGTGGCCGTTGAAAACGACGCTCGGCGTGCTGGTAAAAACCAGCCGCCGCACGGCGTTTTTCTTGCATGCGGCAACGACGTTTTGTGTGCCCATCACATTCGTCTCGTAGTATTCCCGATAAGGCCCCCAGATGCCGGCCTTGGCGGCCACATGGAAGACCACATCGCAGCCTGCAACTGCGCGCGCGACGGCCGCTGTATCGCTCAGATCGCCTTGTAACTGTTCAATGCCGAGTTTCGCCAATTCCGGATGCGCTTGCCGCGAGAAGCTGCGCACTCCGTCGCCGCGCTCGCGCAGTTGGTCCACGATGGCGCGGCCCAGGAACCCGCCCCCGCCAGTGACGAGTGCCTTCATCGCAGCCTCCGCTGGGCCCAAGCGGCCAACTTTTCGCGGAAGATCTTGGCGTTGTGGCGGATGTCCACCGGGAATGCGGGGTGAAAGAGAATCGTGCGAATTGCTTGCGTGTGCGCGTGCTTGGCGGCCATGCCTACCAGTTCTTTTCGTAGCGCATCGTCCGATTTGGGCGGCCGGCTCGCTTCGCATTCCACGCACAATACCGGCTCAACTTGACCGTTCTGTTTCACGCCCACGAGTGCGGTGCGAAAGACATCCGGGTGCGTGTTAAACACGGCTTCGCACGGAATCGTGAACAGCGTTCCTGTTGCCGTTACGACACGCTGCGACTTCCGACCGCAGAACCAGAGCCTGCCACGGTCGTCGAAATAGCCCACGTCGCCCATGCGATGATAGAACCCTCCGCCGGGAACCTGAATTTTCGACAGGGCGGTGGCTTCCGGCCGATTGAAATAGGCCGGCGTGACCCACGGACCACGCACGGCGATCTCGCCGATCTGCCCGGCCGGAAGTCGCAAATCGTCGCTCCAGCCGGGGATCGGTTCATCGCGGATCGGAATAATTCTCACGTCGATTCCGGCCACCGGGCGCCCGACGCATACCCCGGCGCCTTCATCGGTTCTCGCCCGCGTTTCGCTAAGGATTTCGTGGCTGCCGATAACGGCCACGGGCAGCGCTTCGGTAGCCCCGTAGGGAGTGAAGATCTCGATGTCTGGTTCGAGCATGCGCGCGAAGCGCTCGATGACCGCGGCCGGGACTGGCGCGCCGGCGGATACGACTCGCCGCAAGGTCGGCAACATTTGCTTTGCCTTGGCCCCACGGCCAATGCGGTTGAGCAGGGCAGGAGAGCCGAAAAGATTCGTGACGCCGAAGCTCTTCACGGCTTCGAATATCTTCTCCGGATCGGCCTGCGCCGGCCGAGTCGCATCCATATCGGGCACAATCGAGGTCATGCCGAGCGCCGGCGCGAATAGCGCGAAGAGCGGGAACGTGCAGAGATCGACTTCGCCCGGCTGAATTGCAAATGTCTGCCGAATTGCTTCGACTTGCGAGGAGAAAATGGCATGCGTGTAGACGGCGCCCTTGGCAATTCCGGTGCTGCCGCTGGTGAAGAGGATCGCGGCCATCTCGTCGGCGGCAACATCGGCAACCGGAAACGGCTCGGTCGCGCCAAATTCGGCTCGAATTGCACGAGGCAAGCGGTCGAGCGCGAGATCGCAGCCCAAGCCCGGTCGGCCGACGGCGACGGTTAGCCGAACGGACTGCCTTGCCCAACCGAGAATGCGCCGGGCGAGGTGCGCTTTCGGAATGCCGATGAACGCTTCCGGCTGCGCTTCGGCCAGGCATTTCCCCAAGTTGCGAATGCCCATGCCCGGATCGATCAGCACCGGCGCCGCCGCGCTCTTGAACAGCGCGAAGGTGAGTGCAAAGAATTCCAACCCCGGTGGCAACATGAGGGCGGTGCGCATGCCACGGCGCAGGCCGGCTGCTGTGAGTTTTTGCGCAAAGAAATCGCAAGCTTCGTTGAGTTGCGCGAAGGTGTAATGCGTGTACGCTGCGCGGCCCCAGCGATCACGGCTCTGAGGACAAACGACGGCGAGTTGTTGCGGCTCCTTCTGTGCCATAGCGAGCAGATGTGCCGCGACGTTCTGGAAAACCTTCATTCGTTTTAGCAACTTGCCGGAAAAGTTGCTCCAAATTGCCCAGATTGCCTCAACGATGGGTGTCTGGGGTCTAAGTGCAATACGGAATGTAAGTCATTTCTACACAAGGACATACCGTATTGCACTACTATGCAATACGACTGCAAGGCGAGCTAAAACCGAATTATGTATCCCCAAAAGCGAACAGGAATCGTTTTACGTTTTCGACGATCTCCCCCGTCGCATCTTCCAGAACGTAATGTCCCGCATCCGTGAAACGAATGACTTTGGCTTTTGGAAAGCGTCGCTCCCATTCCGCCAGGAAATGCTGGTCGAAGACGAAGTCCTTCATTCCCCAACAGATCAGCATCGGCCGATCGCGGAATTGATGCAGATTGCGCTCGACTTCGGTCACAATGTCATAGCCGGCGTTGGTCGGCTTCAAGGGAATTGTCTGCACAAATCGCAGCACCGCGAGGCGATGCTCGGGCGAATCATACGGCGCCAGATATGCTTGCCGTACGGCCTCCGGCAGTGCCAGTCGCTTTGTGCCTACGCGGGCCGCGGCCCGGCAGAAGGCGTTGTGCTTCAGAATCAGCCAGGCGCCCAACCGCGTGTTTCGTCCCAGCCACAGTGCCCAGGGAAATTGCTTCGTTTTCGGCAAATGAAAGGCGGCGGTGTTCATCACCACAAGCCGGCTAACTCGCTTGGGATGCCGGGTGGCGTAAGCCATGCCGATCATGCCGCCCCAATCGTGCAGCACCAGCGTGATGTTTTCGCGAATGCCCAGATGATCAAGCAATCGCTCCAGATCGTCGATTCGCCGCTTAAGGCTGAAGTCGTATTGTTCCGCAGTGGGCTTAGCGGACAGGCCGCAGCCAATATGATCCGGCACAATCACGCGGTACTCGTCGCGCAGCGCGAGCACGAGGTTGCGAAAGTAAAACGACCACGTGGGGTTGCCGTGGACCATCACAATGGGTTCGCCCTCACCCTCGTCGAGGTAATGTAGCTTCAGGCCGCCCGGGTCCAGGAAGTGACTCGCAAAGGGATACAACGAAGGTTCGACCGTGGTCGCAGCCATTACCATTCCAGGCCAAGGATCAGACAATTCAAGCCGCTGCCGATGCCGAGGAAGCCCACGCGGTCGCCCGGCAGCAGGAACTCGCGCTCATCCGCCAAGGCTGCCGTGAGCGGCAACGACACCGTGCCCATGTTGCCCAGGTATTCGAAGGTCGAAAAGTCTTTTTCCGGCGCGATGCCGAGGCTGCGCAGAATCGTGTCGCGGTGCACCGCTCCGACCTGATGACAGATAACCTTGTCGATCTGCTCACAGGCCCAGCCAATTTTCGATGCGAACGCTTTAAAGGTCCGCATGCCGAGATCAACGCCGTACTTCAGCACGCTGGCCGCATCGGTCGACATAAACGGAATGACCAGGTTTCGCATGCCGATGTCGACGCCCGACTTGATGAAGCCCGGCGTATTGTTACTGACGAACTGGCCGACGAGCGTGGGGATGTTTCCGGGCAACTGATTCGCCATCGAGCCAGGCAAAACGTTTTGCAAGCCCCAGCGACAGAGATTGTGATGCTGCGGGGCGGTTTGGGTGGCGCCGCCAAGCAAACGATGCCGCTGCTGGCGCGAGAACGAACCATCGGTAACGAGCACCGCCACGGCTCCCGAGCCGCCGGTCAGCGTGGCCACGCCGTTTTTGAAGTTATCCATCGTTGGGTTCGCGAGCATGCGGTCGATGGTAATGTCGATGATCTCGCGGGCGGACTCGCAGGAGACCACCATCCCTGCCCGACACTGGCCGAGTTCAATGCGATTCGCAATGTCTACAATGCCGTTGAGCACACCGAGGCAGGCGTTGCTGACATCGTAAACGAATGCCCCGGGGCTGACGCCGATCCCCGCCGCCACCTTGCAGGCCGTGGCCGGCTCGAAATGCTCGCGGCAAACACCGGCGTAGATTAGAACGTCGATCTCGTTCGGCGGCACGTTGCAAACTTGCAGTGCCTTCCGGGCCGCGCGAATTGCCCCTTCGGATACCGCGAAATTCGGTTCCCACCAGCGCCGCTCGGCAATGCCGGTAAGCGCTTCCAATTGGCCCATCGGCAAATGGAGCCGTGCGTACAGCGGCTCCAGGCGATTTTCCAATTCGCTGGACGTGACCACGACCGGCGCCAATTCGTAGCCAATCGCGTCGATGAAAACCCGCTTGTAATGCATTGCGGTCAATCCTTTAATGTGGCGGGAGAACAAGGCTAGTTCTAGGCGCGCCCGCCTGAAGAGTGAAGCCTTTCATCTCGTAAATGACGCGTCCATCAACGCGGAGATAACCGTCGGCCGCGAGGATTCGCTGGTCGTCATCGACATTCTTGATATCGGCTTCAACCGTTACCTCGCGGTTCGTCGGAATCACCTGGCCACGATATGTCCACGAGTGCGGCCGGCCCAGCCCAATGTGGTGCAATTCGCCCGTTCGCTCCGGCCAGCGCTCGATGGCAACCACTTGAAGCAATTGTAAAAACGCTTCGAGGCCAAGCGAGCCGGGCCAAACGGGATCATGCAGAAAGTGCGCCTGGAAGAACCATTCTTGCAGCTTCACTTGTTTAATGCCGCGAATGAAGCCGAGTCCTGCGGAGCCACTGTCTCCTAAATAGGGATCAATTCGGTCCAACATGCGCCAGCGATCATCGGGGAACGGTGCAATTCGCGGCATGAGAAACGACCCGCCCCGTTCCGTTTGGTCGGCAGGAATGGCGAACGGCTTCGCCTCGCGGATGCCGACTTGCTGCGCCAATGCAGCCCGCTGGAAGAAGCCGAAGTAGGTGCTGCCGGTGTAAACTTTGCGGCCGGAACAGCGTACGTGGAACTCGTAATTCAGAATGATCATCCCGGCCGAATGCGAAACGTTGGTGAGCTTCAAGTCGGTGGTCAATGTCCCGGAATTCGGGCGCACGACTTCCCATTGCGTCGCCGTGCCGCCCAAGTTGCGGAAGCAGAGGTCTTCCGGGCTGGTAAGCGCAGCGCCGAGATAGGCGGCGAACCAACCGCATGGTTGCAGCGCCACTTCAAGCAGAACGGCGAACGGCATCGCCGGCTGACGAGCGGCCTCGAAATACCAATCAGAAGGAGCGACATCGAATTCGGCCGTGACCTCGCCCCCGGCTGCCAACCGCCACTGTTCGCAATGGCGAAGCGAGGTGATGCGATGCAGAAAATTGTAAGGCGGCGCCGGCAAGCGCGCGATGAAGCGCTCCTGATCGAATTTGCGGTAGCGCTCGCCGAAAGCTTCCGACGGATTGCCGGTGGCAAAAGCGAGAATGCGGTCATGAGCGAAGAGCGGGGCCTTGCTCCCCACTCCCCTCGAGGGAGAGGGGATGGGGGTGAGGGGGAGAGAGTCCAACCCCCTCACCCCTATCCCACTCCCCTCGGGGGAGAGGGGAACTTCGTTTCGCCACATCCCCCGCAGCTGCTCGCGGTCCGTTCCCGCTAGCCGCAAGCACATATTCTGAATTTCCACAATCGGCTTGCCGTCGGCGTACATCAACACGTCGGCAACCGCATAAGGTTCTGGTCGGTAGCCAATTTCCTTTAACGAAACCTCGTACATCACCTTCTTCGTGGCGGCAATCACCTGCCCCCGGCATTTGAGCTTGCTGGCCACGCCCGGCACCGGTTGCCAAGTCACACTTCCCTTTTCGCCAATCCAGCCCATGCGCAGCAGCAATATGCGCAGCGTGTGCAGGCAGCATTCGTACATCAGCGTGCCCGGCATCACGCGGTCGTCAACGAAGTGGCAGGTGAGGAACCAGTCGTCCGGATGAATGTCCGCTTCGCCCGTGATCTGCCCGATGCCGTAGCGGCCGGCGGCCGG
>DATGHS010000011.1:0-3664 GCA_035307785.1 Gemmataceae bacterium | reverse complement strand
AATGGTTGGCCGGGGCAATGGAAGGCCGGCCGCCGCTGATCGTTGCGCCCTACGATGCTGAACTCTTCGGCCACTGGTGGTTCGAGGGCCCTGACTGGATCAACTTCTTGCTGCGGAAGATGTGTTACGATCAACAAACGGTGAAGACCATTACGGTGCCGGAATACCTGGAGCGGCATCCAACGATCCAGGTGTGCCAGCCGTCATTTTCGAGCTGGGGTCACAAAGGATACTGCGAGGTCTGGCTCGAAGGCTCGAACGACTGGGTCTACCGGCACCTGCACGAAGATGCCGATCGCATGGTGGAAATGGCCCAGGCGAATCCAAATCCGCCGCCCTTGCGCCGCCGGGCGCTGAACCAGGCGGCCCGCGAGCTGCTGCTGGCCCAAGCTTCCGACTGGGCCTTCATCATGAAGACCGGCACCATGGTGGAATATGCTGTGCAGCGCACGCAAACGCATGTACTGCAATTCAATCATCTCTATGAACAGATTAAGCACGATCGTATCGACGAGCCCTGGCTTTCGGAAGTGGAGCGAAAGGATAATCTATTTCCGAATATTGATTACCGGGTTTATGTCTAGGATATGGCCCAGAGACTTCCGTCCCTGGGCTTTCCCAAAGTGAAAGCGCTGGTATAATGGCATTGTTATCGCGGCGTGGAGCAGCCCGGTCAGCTCGCCAGGCTCATAACCTGGAGGTCAGTGGTTCAAATCCACTCGCCGCAACTTAGCCAAAAAGATATTCTGAAGTTGAACCTCAGCGGGATTGGCATATCGGCTGTGCACAGCCTTCCCAAGGCTGCTAGACGGGTTCGACTCCCGTATCCCGCTTTCCTCCTGGTCGCCTCTTTTCCTCACCAAATCGGCGAATAACCCAAGAATCGGCGTAGCAACCCAATTTGCCCGGCATGCACCATTTCGTGGTGCGCGCACCAGAGCAATGCCAGCAATTTCGTCTTGGCATACGGGTGCGGATGGGGCACGGGTTCATCTAATTCCGGGTCGCTCATGGCCGGCAGCTCCCGCATGGCCTGCGCATGGATTCGCTCCATCACCGCCTGGACTTCGCGCACGGGCGGATAGACAGCTGGATCGGCCTGCGGCACAGAATTTGCGCCAAACAACTTCAGAAACTCCGGCGAAAACAGCGCTGCGTCTTCCGGCCGCTGGCCGCGGATGCGCCAGAGTGCCAGCCGGTATTCCGCAAAGGCAATGTGCCCGACCTGCCAGCCGATGTGGCTAACCCCGCCGGGCGGTTGCCGGAACCAATCGTCGATTCGCGTCGGCTCGAGAAGCCGCAGCGTGTAATTGCGGGCAAAGATGATCTGATCGATGGCAAATTGAAGTCGGTTCACGAACGTGCTCCTTCCATTGCCCGAACCGGGTCGGGGCGCCCGCGGGCCACGAATGTCCAAATTGCCGACAGGTTCCGATCTCCCGTTTTCGCGGCATCGAGAAAACGCCCACCGCCCGATCCAATCTCAGCGAAACACAAAACGGCGCGTTGTTACTGCGCGCCGCGCGCAGGTATGAGCTCAAGCGACAATTGGGCAGCCCGGAAGCGTGTTTCGCAGTGTACGATCCAAAATGCCCAAAGTCATTCAAAGATCCGTTTGATTTCACGAAATCGCGTTTCATTTCAGGGGGGGTGTCGTTTTCTCCGAAATGTTGAAATCCAATCCAGCCTCCACGCTGCCATTTTTGTGGTCGGTCGCTGGTTTTTGATCGAGCGCGCGGTCGTGTCGAACACATAGCGCCAAGGCGCCACCGGCCAGCATGATCGCGCCCATGCATGGGGAGCCATAGACGCCAAGCACGCGCGGGCCAATCAAGCCGCCCAGATTGGCGATGGAGTTGATGAGCGCAATGCCTCCGGCCGCCGCGGCGCCGCTCAGAAACGTCGTGGGCAATACCCAAAAGTTCGGCAACATGCTGATCATCCCGGCCTGGGCCAAACAGAGGCCCACCAAGAACAGCCAAGGCGAATCGGCGATTTCGCTGAGCGCCCAGCCGCCGGCGGCGATGAAGGCGCAGATGGCCACGGCTTGCCGGCGAGCGCCCGTATAATCGGAAAACCGGCTGAGCAGTATCATTCCAACGACCGCGCAAAGATGCGGCAACGCTGCCAGCAGGCCAATCACGAATTTCTCGTCGCTTGGAAAATGCTGCTTGGTCCAGGACGTGAACTGTAGATGGATCATCTCCGGAAACCTGGCGCCGGAAGCGTTCGCGCCCATCGCCACGGTGAAGTAGATAATGATGAGCAGCCAAACGGCCGGGTTGAGAACTGCCCTCAACAAATCGCTGCCGTGTTTTTCATGCCGCTGTTTTTCCTCGCGCTGAAGAACGCCCAAAAGTGCTTGCTGTTCATCCGGAGTCAGCCAGCGAGCCTTGGCCGGTCCATCGGCCAGGTAGAAGAGCGTAACGATGCCAATCAGGACAGAAGGCAGTCCTTCGAGCAGGAAGAGCCATTGCCAGCCGGACAAGCCGAAGCGGCCGCTCAGGTACTGCATGATCGCGCCGGAGATGGGGTTGCTGATCACCCCGCTGACGGCGTTGCCGGTCATAAACAACGCCATCATCTTCGCGCGCTCCCGGGCCGGGAACCAGTAAGTGAGATAAAGCACAATGCCGGGAAAGAAGCCCGCCTCGGCTACGCCGAGGAGAATGCGCACGGAAAAGAAACTCCACGGCCCCGTCACAGCCATGGTGGCACACGACACCAGACCCCAGGTGATCATGATGCGGGCCATCCAACGGCGAGCGCCTACGCGGCGGAGCAACAAGTTGGCGGGGACTTCAAATACGAGGTAGCCGAAGTAGAAAATGCCGTAACCCCAGTCGAACACCCACTCTTCGATTTTCAAATCCTTCTGCATGGTCAGCCGGGCGAAGCCGAGGTTCGTCCGGTCCATGATGTTGAGCAGGTAAAGGAGGCTGAGAAACGGCACTAAGCGCCAGGCCGCCTTTGACATGGCCGATCGCAGCGCATCGGGCTCGGTGCTAACAGCGGTGTGCGAGAGGTCACTCATATGGACTTAGCTTCGTAGCGGAATTCGCCAGAATTCCGACTTGAGGTTGGCGGAATTCTTGCGAATTCCGCTACAAAGTCTGGAAAACTCTAATTCAGCGATTAATAATTCGTCTGTTCCAAGCCTTCCCGAATCACGCTCAAGAATCGAGCCGCCGGTGCACCATCGACTATGCGATGATCAAATGTCAGGTTGAGCGAGAGCATGTGCCGTGCGACGACCTTGCCTTCGAACACGGCCGGCTCCCGCACGATACGGCCGATGCCCAGCACCGCGCATTGCGGCAAATGAATAATCGGGGTGAAAGCATCGATGCCGAACATGCCCAGATTCGTGATGGTGAAGGTCGCGCCGACCATTTGCTCGGCGGTGAGCTTGCCGGCGCGCGCCTGAGCAGTCAAGTATCGGGTTTGTTCGGCAATCTGCGCAAGCGTGAGCTTGCCGGCGTCGCGGACAACCGGGGCAAGCAGCCCGGCATCCGTATCGACGGCAAACGCGATGTGAAAATAGTCCGGCAGCCAGAGTCCTTCCTCGCGCCATTGGGCCTGGAGCATCGGGTGCTGACGAAGGGCGGTCGCGCAGAGCTTCAGGATGACATCGGTATAGCCAGGCAGGTCCGCTTTCGATTGC
>DATGHS010000010.1:0-7332 GCA_035307785.1 Gemmataceae bacterium | reverse complement strand
GGCGGCGATTGCGGTAGAGGCGTAGAAAAACGTCCTGCGCCAGGTCTTCCGCTTCTTGGCGGTCGCCGAGTTGCTTGAAGAAGCGGCCGAAGACTTTGGACCACCAATGATCGATAAGCTCGGCAAATGCGCCCGGCTCATCGGCCTTCACGCGCAGCATCAAGATCACCTCCGGCTCCGATTCCCAGAGCCGAATGGCTCCGGGGCTCGGCCGTGTGACGTGATAGCGCGCTGGGCGATGGTTGATCATGAGTGTTCGCGTCCATTCGATCCCTTGGCCGATAGTGACGGCAGCCGAACCCGAAACTTGCTGCCGTGGCCGAGTTCGCTCTCCACGGAGATCGTGCCGCCCATCAAGTCCACATAGCCGCGCACGATCGCGAGACCGAGGCCCGCATGCAAGCTGGTCGCCTGCCGCGATGGGTCAGCCCGATAAAAGCGCTCGAAGATTTTGTCCTGGCTTTCCGCCGGAATGCCCACACCGGTATCGGCCACTTCCAGTTCGAGTCCGCTTTCCCAGGGCTTGATGGTGACATCGACCGAACCGTGCGGGTGGTTGTATTCGATCGCGTTGTGTACGAGGTTGGCCATGATTTCGCGCAGCTTATCCGGATCCGTCGTGATGGGCACGGGCTGGCCGTTATGCACTGTGAGTTCCAGTTCACTGGCGCGAGCCAGCGGCCGCATGAGTGTGGCGCATTGTTCAGTCAACTCGGCGGCGTCAAACTTCTCGGGCCTTAGGGAGTCGCAGCGGGAATCGAGCGAGTTCAAGGCCAGGAGCCGTTCGGCCATGCACGTCATCTGACGAACAATTTCACGGCATTCTTCGAGCGTCTTGCGGTAGTCTTCCGAGCTGCGCGGCTTGCGCAGAGCGACTTCCAGCGTGGCGAGCAGGCCGGCGAGGGGGGTGCGCAGTTCGTGTGAGATGTCGGCCGTCGCCTGCTTTTCGCGATCGAAGGCGCGGCGGAGCATGGCCAGAGTATGTTTCAAGCGCTCCACGATGGGCACGAGTTCCGTCGGCGGCTCCGGGCCCTGGTAGCGAAGCTCGAAGTCTTTTTCGGAGACTCGGCTAACGGCATCGGAAAGCCGGCGCAAAGGCGCAAGTCCGAAGGCGATGAGGAGCAGGCCGCCGGTGTACAAAGCGCCGAAGGTGCCGAGGTTGATCCAGAACAGGCGCAGCAGAATACCATGTCGTGTTTGTCGGGAATCATTGTCGAGCCGCGCGAGCTCTCCGGCTAGTTCAGCGTCCAGCGCTGCAAGGGCCTCGTCGCGCCGGCTGGTGTCCGCAGTGCTTTGGATAAACATTGGTGGTGAAGTCGCTTCGCGGTCTGGCATGCGCGGTGGCGGCGCACTGGGCGGCGGCGTCCAGGGCGGGTTCTTGGGACGGTTTGTGACCGAGGACTTGGCGGTCTTGGTTTTCTTGGATTCGTCATCGTCCTCGTCGCGCGGTTTCTGGCGAATGGAGCCGGCGCTTCGATTCGGGCCCGTTGAGTCCGGCCACGCCGGGGGTGACATTTGGAAGCGCGTCCGTGATATGGGCGCCTTCAACATCACGCGACGCAAATGATGGCCTTGCCAGTCGATCTCATCGGCAGCCGAGTCCAACAATTGCATACTGGCAAACTGCTTTTGCTCGGCTTCGCCAAACGGCAGCGGGTGGCCATCGAGGGACTTGGATTGCCACGGCATCCCGAAGGGACTGTTAATTTGCATAAACTCGGCGTTGCGCTCATCAGCACGTTGATCGCCGATCTTGGTAAGGGCATCATCATCAATGTTGATCTTGGTCGCCATATGCCAGTAAATCCAGCCGTTTAAGCGGCGGCCAGGATCCGAATTAAGCGGCAAGACCGTCAAGTATGCGAACGGGGTCGGCCCCGCGATCATTGTGTTCATGACTGCCGGGAGCGCACGGAGCGGACTGGATTGATGCTGCGATTGCGCCAAGTTTGCCAGCAGAATTGCATTATGAAGAAGGTCGGAATCTAGTTTTTGGCGCTCTTCTCTGCGACGCTGCTCGTATTGCTGCAGCAGCAGTTCCCGATTGGTAACTTGTCGCGCATGCAGCGCTTCCGCGGACGTGCGGTACACCAGCCACGACACCAGCCCCATCGCGGCAGCAAGCAGCACCAGGAAATACACGATCATCGACAAGCGAATGGATTTCATTCTTCCTTTTCCTCCAATTCGCCATTACCAGACGGCGTATCGTCGCCGCGCAGCATGTAACCTTCGCCCCAGCGCGTGAGGATTAACGGCGGGTCATAACCCTTGTCAATCTTGTTCCGTAGGTAGCGGATATAAACATCGACGACGTTTGAGGTGTTCTCGTCATACTCGTCGTACAGGTGTTCCCAGATCATCGTCCGGGTGACGACTTTGCCGCGGTGGAAGGCCAGGAACTGGAGCAAGCTGTATTCGCGCGGCGTGAGGTGGATCGGCGTACCGGCCCGCCTCACGGTGTGCGCCGCCGTGTCAATTTCAAGATCGAAAGCCTTGAGAACTGGCGTCTTCACACGGTGGCCCCGGCGGATCAAGGCCCGCAATCGGGCCAGCAATTCATCGAGTTCAAACGGCTTCGTGAGGTAATCGTCGGCGCCCGTATCGAGTCCTTTTACCTTGTCTTCCAAGGTCCCCTTGGCAGTGAGAACCAGAATGTGTGAGGTCACGCCTTTGCTGCGCAAGTGCTTCAGGAGGGCGAGTCCGTCCATCTTTGGCAGCATGAGGTCGAGAATGATGGCGTCGTAATGCGTCCCTTCGGCCTTATATTGTCCTTCTTCGCCGTCGTACGCCAGGTCAACGGCATAACTTTCTTCTTCCAGCAACTGGCGCAAGGCCCGCACCAGCGTGCGGTTATCTTCCACGATCAAGACGCGCACGGTTGACTCCACGTAGAAAATATGGAGCGAGAGTGACGGGTGTGAAAGGGGTACCACGGATTCCACTCCCCGTCCACTCTCGCAAGACGCGGGGAGCCAAACTGCCTTTTATCGTAACCAGCGTGTATTAAAGTCCTATGAGAACATCTGGTTTCCGCAGGCGAATAGCAATGGATCCAACAGGATAGCCCGTCATTAGAACGCCGCCTGCGGTGAATTATGTGTCTCAGGGCGAAGCTGCGGCAAGAGCTGATCGGCCATTGCCAGGCGTTCACGAATGGGCGGGTGATCATGCCAGAGCCAGACGAGGAAACGATTCGGGTCCGGATCGGCTTTGTTTATCTCGGCCAACTTGGTGAACGCAGAGCGATACGCTGCCGCATTGCCGGTGCGCTGTAACGCGTAGCAATCGCTTTGCCGCTCGAACCAGCGCGAAATGGCATTGCGCAGCGGCATCATGCACAGGCCAAAGATGCCGACGACCAGCAGGAACAGCGGCAGCGCGGCCGGGTCGAGCGGTCCCGGATAGCCCATCCGCACCGCCACGGCCGCAAGCATTCGGTCGGCCAGGAAGCACATCATGGCTGTCAGCATTACTTCCATCACAATGAATTTCGGCAAATGCTTGTGCACGTGGTGCCCGAGTTCGTGGGTGAAAACCACGTCGATTTCATCGGGTTCAAACTGCTGCAATAGCGTGTCGCCCAAAAGTACACGACGCGTTCGGCCCATGCCGGTTAGGGCAGCATTGGCTTTCTTGGTTTCCTTGCTCAGGCCGAGAGTGTAAACGCCTTCCACCTTCAGCCCGGTGCCGTCGGCCAGGCGGCGAAAGCGCTCTTGGAGGGCCGGGTTGTCGAGACGAGTAACCTTGTAGAAAAGCGGCAAAATTACCACAGGGAGTATTCGGCCGAGGACCAGCGTGACCGCGAGCCAGCCCAACGCGGCCGCCAGCCACCAGAGCGGACCGGTGAACCAGAGCACCGAGTAAAGCCCCAGCAAAAGTGCCAATCCGAGCGGTCCGCCGACCAGATACATCTTGAAGCGCTTCCACCACCACTGGAGGAATGTCTCGCGGCTGAGCTGGAATTGATGCTCGAGAACAAAACCGGCCCAAAAATCCACGGGAAGCGAGAGCAACTCAAAACCGGCCGCGTACACGAAGCCCAGCGCAATCAGGCGCAACCACCGATTAGGGCCGACGAGTTCTTGCACCAACACGTTAACTCTCGGTCCCAGCCATACTGCTAACAACAGGCCGACGATACCGACAATCATGCCGATCAGCTCGCCGATATGCTTGAGGCGCTGGTAGCGTTTGTTTTCCGCGAGATTGGGCTTGGAAGAAGATTCCGGGGCGATTACGTTTTCGACATTCATATGGGCATTCCCTGATCGTTCAGCTGTCCTTTTCCATTCTACGCGGACGACCCGTCTCAGACCTGCTCACAATTCCCAATGCAAAAAAGAGCCGGGAGCGCAAGCGACCGGATGGAGGACATCGCCCCTCATCCGGTCGCTTGCGGTCCCGGCTCCGCAAAGCGGAAATTCAGCCTTGATGGAAAAAAAAGAGGCCGCGCCGGCAGGAACCCGCGCGACCTCTGTTTCGGTGGAGAATGCCGCCCGGGCGCAACAGCCAGGGATGAAAAATGAACCACCGAAATGAACTCTCGACTCGGACTCTAAACCACGGGTGGACCCGCCGGCTGCCGTTCACGCAGCTTGGTTGGCGGCGGTCCAGAGCATGTAAGCCACGCGCTCGCGCAGCACTTTCATGCGCTCGCAATTCGTGCGGTGGTAATCGCGCCAAACGTAAAACATAGCGGCGATCGCCAGCGCGGCGAGGTTACAGCAAACTACTTGCATGATTAACCACTCCGATGCTAGCGGGCGAACAGGGAAGACTGGCGAATCTGGGTGATAAGCTGGGGATCTGAATCGACTGCTCGCAGTCGACTTCTACAGCAAAGATGGAACAAAAATCGCGGTTGGTCAAATCGAAAAAATTGGAACCCGATAGTCTGGAAGACTCGCGTCTCGGCTTTCGACACAAAGCCGCATGGCGAGTCTGCGCGCCTGCGGGTCACTTGTTGGTCGCCTCCCCGCGCAGTCCCGCGAGCCCTTCGCTGCCCAGCAGAATCATGCGGCCGTTGACTTCGACTTCAAACAGATCGTCGAGCGGTTGATAGCTGCGAATGTGGACGGTGGCGCCGGGCAGGAGGCCATGTTTTTGCCAATGGCGCAGCCGGTCGGGGCGGTCGTCTTGAACTTCCCGGATAATGGCCGACTCGCCGGCGCCGAACTGGTTCAGTTCGCGAAGCTCGCGCCGCTCCAGTTTTCCTTCGGAGGATGGAATCGGATGCCCGTGCGGGTCTTCGAGGGGTTCGCCCAGGTGGGCGGCGATGGCTTGTTCGAGGCGCGGTGAGATCGCGTGTTCCAGCGCTTCGGCTTCCGCATCGACCTCGCTCCAGTCGAGCCCCAACACGCGCGTGAGGAAAAGCTCCACCAGCCGGTGCCGTCGAATGACGCGCCGCGCTTCGCCAAGGCCTTCCGCCGTGAGCTTCGCGCCGTAGCCGGATTCATAACTGATCCAGCCGGATTCGGATAGCCGTTTAAGCATTCCGGTGACGGACGAAGCCCGAACCTGCAAATGATTGGCAATTTCCGCAGGCGAAACAACGCGCTCGGCCCCACCCAAACGATGGATCGTCTTGAGGTAATCCTGCACGGCTTCGGTGGGCTTATTGGTCATGAACTACCAGCACAATGGCTTGGAGAGAACCGCCTTGCGGTGAAGATAGCGATTTTCAACGGGGATTCCAAACAAAGATTATTACCGGATCAGGAACGCCCACGTGAGCCAGAGCGAGAGCCCAAAAAGAATTCGCAACCCGGCTTGCAACGACATCCAATGGAAGTTGCGGCTCATTAGTTCATTGATGTAAACGATGGTCTTTTGGACTTCCTCTGAAACCATGCGCCGCGGATCGACGTAGCCGAAAGTGAAAATGCGAAGCATCGTGGCCTTATGTCCGGTGAGCCAGTATTCCGCCTGATCCAGATACTTCTCGGTTTCCGCGCGATCCACTTGACCGACGCGAATTAAGAAGTAAGCGTCCACGGCCAGCATCGGCACCAGCGTGATCAGGAAGATTGGCAGAATCCACCAATAATGCACGAAATGCTCGACTGTGAGCTTCGAGTGCGGCCAGATCACGCGGGTGGCTATACTATGGATGACGGATAACGCCAGCGCCAAGAACGCCGGCCTCAGTGTAGACCAGGTAAAAAACATGGCCCGATGCTCTTTCATGACCTTGAGCAAACGGGGCCAGCGGCCTGGGGCGGAAAAGACGATGCCGGCCAGCGCGCCGTACTGGCTCAACCTTCGGGCGCTGCTCAGCAAGAACATCGCCATGAGGTAGAAGTCAAAAACGTGGATCAGATTCAAGTGCCGAAGGTACGTCATTCAATCGATTCGCATGGTGTACTGCGATTGCGCGCGGCCGGATGATAGATACTCTGTCATTCTAAACATTCCCGCGCTATCACCCCTGCGGTTGGCGATTGCCCGGAATCTTTGCACAACGTGCTTGCAAAGGTGGCAAAACCGGAAGTGTCGCGAAGAATGGCTTCATGATTCAGTTTGCGCAAGTTATTGGCAAGATTAAACTTGTAGTCTGTATTTAGCTTGACGTAAGGCATCGGCATAAAAATTGCACCAACGCGGTAGACTTTCCGCTACCTCTCCCCGGTAGTGGTGCATACCGAACGCGGCTACTTCTGGAGGACCACCCTTGCACCGGCGCTTATTGTTCGTTGCTCTTTTCGCTTTGTCATTCCTGGCCGCTGCTTCTGTGCGAGCCGAAGAACCGAAGAAAGACGCGCCGGGTACAACCGCGGAGGCGAAGAAAGATGCACCGCCGGCATCATCGCTTGACGCGGGCGACACCGCATGGATGCTGGTTTCCAGCGCCTTCGTCATGTGCATGGTTCCCGGGCTCGCCCTCTTCTACGGCGGCATCGTGCGGCGGAAAAACCTGCTCGGCACCATGATGCACAGCATGGTCGCCTTGGCCATTGTCGGTGTGCAATGGGTGCTATTTGGCTTTTGCCTGGCGTTTGGAAATTCGCAAGGCGGAATCATTGGCTGGAACAGCGACTATTTAGGACTGCACGGTGTGCTATCCGACAAGGCATTCATGAATACCCACGTGCCGGTGTTCGTGTACTGTATGTATCAAGGCATGTTCGCCATTATTACGCCGGCGCTCATTAGCGGTGCAATTGCAGAACGCATCAAGTTTGGACCTTATTGTCTTTTCATCGCACTCTGGTCGGCCCTCATTTATTGTCCATTGGCACACTGGGTCTGGGCCATCAATGAAAAGGGCGATCCGGTAGGCTGGCTCGGCAAGCTGGGAGCGATCGACTTCGCCGGCGGCACCGTCGTCCA
>DATGHS010000009.1:0-5870 GCA_035307785.1 Gemmataceae bacterium | reverse complement strand
GAGGCGGCCCAAGCTCCGCGTTTATCGGGAAGAGCCCCCGCCGCGCCGTCGGGAAAGCCGCCCAATTACCGAGGACGAGCCGACTCACAAGGTGGCGCCTGCGGGTTCGGCCGCAGACGAGCATTTGGAAGCCCAGGTGGATAAGGTCCTCGCGAAGGTTGCCCAGCAAGGGCAGGACAGCCTGACCGACGAAGAGAGACGAGTGCTTCAACGCGCCAGCGAAATCTATCGCCAGCGCCGCAAATAACCGAGGCCAGTCATGCCCATTTACGAATATGCCTGCCGCCATTGCGAGCACACGTTTGAAGCCTTCGTGCAAGGCGACGAAGACGTGAACTGCCCGCACTGCCAGTCGGAGAAACTCGAGCGCTTGCTGAGCCTGCCTGCACGGCCGGTGAACGACCCTGGCCGGGACCTGTCGCCGTGCATGGCCGACCCCGGTCTGCCGCCTTGCGGCCCGATGTGCCGCCGGGCGAAATGATCGTTAGCCCGCAGCGCCAGCAAGGGTATGCCCTTGCTGGCGCTGCGAGCTAACGGCGCGGCGCATGAATTTTCCTTCACGCAGCATTTTTCACTTGCAATCGAGCTGCCAGAACAGTAGAACTTCGTTTGACTAATCCTTTTCGTAGGAACGGAGGCCGTCTTGCCGGACTGATCACGCTATCTGCTTTATTTGCCCGCGCCGGTATCGAGTCGGCCGACCGGGAACGGAACAGCATTCGACTCGGCCCCTATTCCCAGAGGTGTGATAATGGCGAAAGCAAAGTCGAAGGAAATGGCCGCCCACCATGCCGAAGCAACGTCCCGGATGCTCAAGGCCGTGGCCGACTCCGACCGGCTCAAAATCGTGCATAGCCTGCGCAACGGCTCGAAGAACGTAAGTCAACTGGCCAAGATGCTGGGGGCCGAGATGGTGAATGTCTCCCACCACCTAAGCGTGCTGCGGGCCAGCAAGGTAGTGGCTGCACACAAGAAAGGCCGCTTCGTTTACTATTCGCTGCATCCGGAAACGTACAAAGCCGGCAGCCACGGTGATAGTCTGTCGCTGGGAATGTGCAAGCTGGAATTGTCGGGGAAATAACTGTGCCCTTGGGTTTTGAGCCGGGAGCGCAAGCAAGCGGATAAGCGACTATCTCACCTCCGGTCGCTTGCGCTCCCGGCTCCGGATTACACTGCAACCACTTCCTTCTGCTTCGCCAGCAGCGTGGGGCCGCTACGGGGCTGGCCGTAGCGCATCAGGTTCAGCACGAATAGTGTGGCGAACGCTAAGTGACCCACCGTAATGATGCCCCCGGCCACACTGCGCAGGTGTAAGTAGAACTTGCTCTGCCGCACAATTTCCAAAAACGGCACCGGCGAGCCATCGCCACGGAGCACGCCGCGCATGGTAAAGGCAAACGGACCCTCCGGCTGCGTATGGGCCAGCTGCACGCCCTGAAACCAGCCGCCCCAGCACATCGCGAAGACGTACAGAATAATCCCCAGTGCCGTACACCAGAAGTGCGCGCGAATGAGGTTGGCCGAGTACCATTCCCAGCCTGTGAGCCGGGGCACGATGTAATACATCGAGCCGAACATCACCATGGTGAAGAACGCGTATAGTCCGAAGTGCGCATGGCCAATCGTGTAGTGCGTGAAGTGCGTGATCCGGTTCACGTCGCGCAGCGCTTCCAGCGAGCCCTGCATGCTGGACCCAGTGTACGCGATGGCGCCGAACACCACGAAGCGCAGCGTGGGGCTGTAGCGTAATTGGTTGAAATGCCCGACCATCGTCATGTGGTGATTCAGTGCCGTGGTGCCCACCGGAATGAACATCATCATGCTGCCCACGATGCCGACGGTGATGAGCCAGGCCGGCAACGGCCCGCCGATCAGATGATGCGTGCCGGCCCAATTGTAAAACAGCGCGAACGACCAGAAGCCGATCAGGCTCAAGTAGTAGCTGTGCACCGGACGGCCGATGACCTTCGGAATCAAGTAATAGACGGCTGCCAGGGCAATCGGGCTGAAGAACAGGCCGATCGTGTTGTGCCCGAACCACCACAGGACGGAAGCCTGAAGGACGCCTTTCACCGGGAACCAGAAGATCAGCAGATTCGCGGTTACGTACAGCCAGGGCAGCCAGAACATGGCGCCGATGATGTACCACTGCGAGACGTAAACATGCTTCTCGCGCCGGTCGCGGAAGATCACGAAGGTCCAAACGGCGATGAGCGCGTAACCCACCACGAGAATTGGCGGCACATAGATCGGGAATTCAAGCCACTCCACCGAAGTGCCTTGCCCTGCCAAAATCGCCACCGTGCCAATGAGCACGCCGGTATTCCAGATACAAGCCGCCGCCACCAGCAAGCTTGGATAGCGCAGCTCGGCCCACGACAGCCGGGCCATGAGCCAGATCATGACGCCGAAAGCCGAATCCACGACCCAGCCATAGGCCACGGTGTTCAAATGGGCCGGCCGCACCCGGCCGAAAGTAAGCCAGGCGTGGTCGGCCAGGAATCCCGGCATGTGCATCTTGATCGACGCCAGCAGGGCGAACAACGTGCCGGTCAGCAACCAGAACACGGCGAAGCCAAAAAACACCAGTACCGGGACGCGCGTGGATGCATCAATCCGGCTGCGCTCCAAAGCGTAATGCTCGCGCTCCAATTCCGCTTGTGCCTGCCCGCTCACACCGTTCATTTCCGTCACTCCCAGTCTTGCTCGAATTCATCCAAAACTTCGGCTTTCATCTTTTTCGGTGCCAGAATCATGTCCGTTGCTTCGCCAATCGGCTCATCGGGGGCGAAGATCGTCCGTGAGTTACGGTCGAAGTTATCCATCTGGCCGGAGCGAATCGCCCACCAGAAGGCCAGCACCGCCGCCCCGCCGAAGATCGTGACGGAGCCCAGCAACAGCAAGTAACCCACGGTCATTTCTTGTTCTCCTCTTGCAGAAGTTTCTCAGCCGCCCGGTCGTACGGAATGCGCACCACGCCGGGCTTGTTCTTCTCCGACTTCTGAATCCACTCGTACGATTTCAACTTCGCTTCTTCGGCTCTGCGGAGCTCCAAGAGCTTTTCTTCCGGCGATTTCTCGGTGCTATTTGGCGCGGGGGCGTGTGTGTACCACAACATAAACGCGACTAAAAACACGGCCGAAAGCACGCCGCCGAGCACGCCGAGAATCGTGAGGAAGGGAAAGGGCTTCGCCGCTTCCGGTGTCGCCGCTTGCGGGGTTGCAGACTCTGGCGTCATGATGACTTCGCTCCTTCGGGCACAGCCGCGAGAGGCACCAGGCCGGGATCACGCAACGGAACCAGCGCGGCCCGTGTAAGACCATACAGCACCGCTCCGGCAACGACGGAGCACATGAACAACAAGGTGGCCGCATCCAGCCAGTGCGGCTGCGCGCCATCGCGGTGCAATGTCGGCAGAACCTGCCAGTAGAGATCGATGTAATGAAACGCCAGTACCCACGCCGCTGCCAAGCCAAGCACCAGCGGCTGCCGTTTCGTATCGCGTCGCAGCAGAATCAGGAACGGCACGATGAAATGCCCTATCGGCAGCGCCAACGCAAACCAGCGCCAGGAACCAGCCAATCGGTGCAAGTACCACGGCGTCTCTTCCGAGACGTTAGCGTACCAAATGAGGAAATACTGGCAAAAGGCGATGTACGCCCAGAAGATCACGAAGGCGAACAGCAGTTTGCCCAGATCGTGTAGATGCTCGGCCGTGACGGTATGGCGAAGAATGCCGACCCCGCGCAACGCGGTGACGACTACGATGAGCAGCGCCAGCGAGCCCACGATGGCACCGGCCCAAAAATAGACGCCGTACATGGTTGAAGTCCAGTGTGGCTCCAGGCTCATGATCCAGTCGAATGCGGCGACGGTGGTGCTGAGGGCCAAAAAAATCATGCCCGTGGCGCTGTGCCAGCGCGGCAAGCGCGAATATTCTGGATCGCCGGTAAGGTCTTGGTTCATCGACCAGAGCCGGAGACGAAACGCCATCCAGCACCACCCGGCGAGGAAGACGACAGCGAAAATCGCGAATCGCGAGGTATTCAAATAAGCCCGCTTATGGGCCAGCGTATCGACCGCTCCGGGATACACAGGCTGGGCCCATTCGTACAGATATTTCAGTCCCAGCAGGATAGGAACAAACAGTAGCGCTAGGGGCAGCACCGAAATGGCAATGTTCTCCCACTGCCGCCGCACGACAATCGACCAGGTGGCGCCGCTGAGGTAGTGCAGCATGATCCAGAAAAGCGCGCCGACGCCGAGACTGATGCCGAACAACCAGGCTGTGAGATACGAGAAATAGAACTGGCGCGGATTCGATAGTGAGCCCGCAGCGCAAGCAAGGGCGGAAACTGCTGCAACCACGCCGACACCAATCCACACCGGCTGCGCAAGCCGAATTGGCTGCAGATTATCGCCGGTTGCTTGCATTGCCTGGTTCATTGTTTCCGCTCCAACTCCGTCCGCTCTGCTTCTGGCACGTCGCTCAGTGTGGCATTCTGACTGCGCTGCAGCACACGCAGCCAGGCCACTATGGCCCAGCGGTCGGCCGGGTTCACTTGCGACGCATATGGCTGCATGGTCGCCTTGCCGTTGGTGATCGTGTTGAAAATCTCGCCGTCGGGCATGTTGCGATATTTGTCCTGATGAAAATTCCCCACGCCCACCATGCCGTATTGCGTGGTGATGCCGTTGCCGTAGCCGGCCGGCCCGTGGCACACGGCGCAGTAGATGTTGAAGCGCTCCTGGCCACGGGCGATCAGATCCGGCGTCAGCTTCACCGGCATCTTTTTCACGAAGTCCATCGTGCCATCTGCCTTCTTGGTTCCGCCCCGGTAGAAAACTACATCCGCTTGCAGGAACTCCGGATTCTGCTTCGGCGAGCCGGCATCGCTGAAGTAATCTCCGCCACCGTAAGGAACTGTGCCCGGCACGGGCAACCGCATCGCTCGCCCATCGGCAAAGAAGTTGCTGCGCGCTTGGGCATCGAGTCGAGGTTGCACGTCCATATCGCGGAAGGCCTCGCGCGGCGGCTCGCTGCCGATTTTGCCGCGCCAGCCAAAGACAGCGACGGACAAGCCGGCGCCGACCACAAATATCAGCGGCATGCAGAGCCAGCGCATCGAGATTAAGCCTCCACCGCTTCGATTTGGACTGCTCCAAATTTTTGGAACTCGACCATCGTTTCCGATTCCCGAAACTGCGGATCAGCAGTTTCGAGACTCAAAAAGAAACCATCATTGGTCGCGCGAGCAATTTCATTACTGCCAAACACCGGATGATGCAGTCGCGGCAATCGGCACAAGTACAGTAATCCGAACACGGTGGCGAACGCCGCGAACAGCACCGTCATCTCAAAGGCCACCGGCACAAAGCCCTGCCACGATCCCGGCCTCTTGCCACCCACGATGATCGGGTAATCGATGGCGCTGAGGAAATACATGCCTGCGAACGCCAGGGTCAGGCCGAACACCCCGCCGAAGAAAGTAAACCACGGCAGGCGCGAGCGCGCCGGATAGATTGCTTCGATTATGTGATGATCGGGGTAGGGCGAATGCGCATCGATAGTGGTGTAACCGGTTTTTACGAATCGGTGCGCGGCAGCCGCAAGGGATTCGGCGTTGGGAAACTCGGCAATCAGGATTGCCGCTTGCGGCTTAGCGGGAACGGCCGGAGTTTCACCCGCTAAGCTGCAAGCGGCCGTACCACTCACCGCCACCAACGGCTTCACTTCCGCCATCGCAATCATCGGCAACACGCGCACGAAAATCAAAATCAGCGTGAAAAACAGGCCGAACGCGCCTACCATTTGCAGTACATCCACCCACGTCGGAATGAAGAAACCCCAGCTTCCCGGCAGGAAGTCG
>DATGHS010000008.1:0-2439 GCA_035307785.1 Gemmataceae bacterium | reverse complement strand
ACCTCCTCAGGTCTGATGATCTTGAGCGGCGAAAGAATGCTGAGAGAAACCTCCACGTCCGCCGCCTCCTCGAGGGTCAGCGGCGAGAATCGACTGTCGTCGAAGGCCGCGGCCCGGGCGGTTTCAGCCACGGTTCGATAGATCGAAGCCACGGGAAAGACGTAACCCACACAACCGCGCAGGAGACCGTGCAAATAGATCGTAGTGAATGCGCCACGCGGCTCGGCAAAATGCGGCGAAGGCGGAGTCAAAGACATTTCGCGATGCTGCAGAGCCGAAACAATCGACTCATGAGCAAGCTTCAACAGAATCACGCGCTCTTCGGGAGTAAACTCATTCGGCCCCGCCGTGGAACCATAGCCCGCCGGAGCGGCCGCTTGGTTGTCAGGTTGCGGCGACATCGCGCTTCCTCCGACGGCTGAGGACAAACGCGCGGCGACGGCTCTTCACCACCTGCCGGTCTATCTTGGACCAGAAGGCGACGAAGTAATCGCCTGCCGATATCAGCGACAACAAAACCATAAACCAGATGGCCAGCCGCGCGATCCAATGCACCGGAAAGAAATACCCGTCATAAATGGGCCATTCTTTCCAGCGATGTTCGAGAATCACCGCCACCACGGAAACGATTTGCACCAGCATCTTAAACTTGCCCAGATCGCTGGCCTCGATCGCGAAACCCTCGGAAGCCGCAATGGAACGCAAGCCGCTCACCAGAAATTCGCGCCCGATGATGATTACCGCGATCCATGCCGGTACCATGCTGGGATTGAATTGCACCAGGGTAATGAAGGCCGCGGCGATCAGAAGCTTGTCGGCCAGCGGATCAAGCAGCACTCCCATAGTCGTGATCTGCCCACGCTTGCGCGCCAGATACCCGTCAATGCCGTCGGTGATCGAGGCAGCGATGAACAAAGCTGAAGCCAGCAGTTCCTTTTCACCGCCCGTGCTGGGTAAGCGGTTGGTAGAAAGAATCCAGATCAGCAGTGGAATACTGCAAATGCGGGTGAGCGTGATGGAGTTGGGAAGGTTCACACGAAACATCGCCTGCCGCAAGCGGCGCGACGACCGATACTGAATTATCCTCCACCACGAATGGCGAAAGCAATGAACTAAGTTATTTCTGCTTGGCGATGATCAGGTCCTTGATTTTGTCGTACGTCGCCTGGGGAATGATCTTCTTGCGCACCAAATCAGTCTTCATCTTATAAGGCCGTCCGTCCACGATCTTCTTGGCATAGGCGTAGCCGATTCCCGGCAGCGCGTCGAGTTCGTCCGCAGTGGCTGAATTGATATCCAGCAGTTTCGACTTACTTGCAGTTTTTGCGGCCGACATGGCAGAACTTCCTGCCATGGATCCGCCGGATTGAGCCGCACTCCGTGATATTCCGGCGCCAATGAATAGTCCAAGCGCGAGGAGGGAAACCATAAATCTCATAATCAGACTTTTCGCCATGATTTCTCTCCGTGAACGCTCAATCTCTTTTCGCGACTTTGTAGCCCGCCTTTTTGGCCTCATCCGCGGTCATGAATTTGCCATTCTTAGTCTTGCCGTACCAGCGCCCGCCCTTGTGATAAACCCCGCTGTCAAGGTTCACCCATACTTTACCGCTAGCCTTGGCCGCGGCGATGTCGGAAGCTGATGGAACGCTGGATTGTGCTTTCACTTGCTTGCTCGTGGACGTTGTCTGCGAACCTGAAGCGGTAGCTTGAGAGGCTGCGAGCGACGAGACACCAAACAAAGTTGCCCACAAACACAAAACGATGCTGATCTTTACCGCTTTTATGCCCAGCCTATTCATAATTCTCGAGTTCTATGCGTAGATTCCACGTTGACGAATCGTGTATGCCACCCGATCAATTGCCAGCATGTAAGCTGCAATCCGGTTGTTGACGCCGTGAGTTTCCGAATACCGCACCACGTCCTCGAAAGCGGCGACCATGATGGTTTCGAGTTGCTCGTTCACGAATGACTCTTTCCAGAAGTATCCCTGGCGATCCTGCACCCACTCGAAATACGAAGTGGTCACGCCACCCGCATTACACAGAATGTCGGGAATCACAAACACTCCCTTGTCGGCCAGAATCTCGTCCGCAGACGCAGTAGTCGGGCCATTCGCCCCTTCGGCCAGAATCTTGCACTTGATTCGGTCGGCGTTGCGGCTGGTGATCTGATTTTCGGTAGCGGCCGGAATCAGAATGTCACATTCAGTCACCAAAAGCTCCGCCGGATCGGCCGATTCTGCGCCCGGGAACCCCGCCAGTGTTCCGTGCTTCTGCCGGTAGGTCGAGAGCGCGGCAACATCGATCCCATTCTTGTTGTAAACGCTGCCCGTCACCTCGATAACGCCGATAATCTTGTAGCCCGCCTGCGCCATGAGCAGGGCCGCGTTGGAACCCACATTGCCAAACCCCTGAACAATGACCCGAGTGGATTCA
>DATGHS010000007.1:0-8558 GCA_035307785.1 Gemmataceae bacterium | reverse complement strand
CGATCTCAAGCTGCCACGGGGGCGGCGAGAAAAAATCACCGCGAGCTGGCGCCGCTCTAAAGACTCCGCGCCGGGGCTAACTGTCCGGCGACAAAAGCGGTCGATTTGCAATTTGGGCTTGCGAAGGGCCGCACGGCATCTCATAATTGAGCTCGCTTTTGCCCATGGTCCGGCCAGCCGAGCCGGACCGGCGCTGTGTAGTTCGTAGCGCCGACCCTTACGCAACCCAGAACAAGGAGGTTCTCGCATGGTCGTCCGATTCCAGTCTTCCTCCGATCATCGATTACTCGATCCAAAACAAGCGCGTTCCATTGCCGGAGTGCTGGCGCTGCTCGTCACGATGGTGGGTCCGCGCTGCAGCCTGGGCATCATCTTGCAGCAGGCGCGCAGCGAAGTATTGTCGCTTCTGCACAGTCAGGAAGACGAAGACGTTCGTCAACGGGAGCTACACGCGGCTTGAGCGCTGGCGCGGAGAGCGCGGCGCGGCAAGAATTTTTCCGAAGCCCGATTTTCGATTTCCGAAACGACTTACGTCCGCTTCGCGAAAGTTCGCTTCGCGCCGGGATGACCATTTGGGGGGCTTGTTCATAGAATCCATCTGTCCATTGACTAGCGATACCGCCAAAGATTAACCCGTAGGACGGATCTCCCAGTCCGTCCGAATGAGCAGACGGATTGATCCTTCGGTCCTACCAATTTTTGGACGGGTCCTTCGCTATTGGTCCGGCCGGCGCATGGGCGCGGCCGGAGACACCGTTATTCCTGCATCCCCGTCGCAAGGAGGACCGAGCATGTTGGTGTTGAGCCGCAGACCCGGCGAATCGATCCAAATCGGAGACGGAATCATAGTGAAAGTGCTCCGAGTACGAGGCGAACGGGTGTGGATCGGCATCGAAGCGGATCCCGATGTTTCCATCCAGCGGGGCGAACTCCACGAAGTTCGCATGATGATCCGGGCCGAAGAAACTAAGCAGAATTCGGAACCGGAGCCCGAACCCAACATTGTTACTTGGCCGTGAAATCGAACAACCAACGACAACAATCGCCGCTCTGGTTCCCGCGGCCATCGCGGGAACCCTCTTTGAGACGCAGGTGCGTCTCATCACGGAAGCCCAACCCCATCACGGATTGAGAAGACTCGCAGTCGAATTGCGACTGACTGGTAGCGGAATGCGCACGAATTCCGGTTCGGCAACGGTGGGATTCTTGAGCATTCAGTTCCGTAGCCGTGATTCATTCGTCGCATAAACTGACCGCAATGTTTTTCTTCTTGCAGGAGAGATCAATGTCGCGCGCACTGGTCGGCGCTATTGGCTCGGCACTTGTCGTCGGTCTAACGCTCACATCCGCAGCGCAATCCGCGTCGCCGATTGCGGATAAGAACCTGGAAGCCGCCATTCGGGCCGTGCTATTCGACCCGAAGGGCGACCTGACCGACGAGATGTTAAAAAACGTCTTCGTCCTAAAGGCGGACGGCAAGCCGGGCAAGAAGATAATGGACCTCACCGGGTTGGAGAAATGCATCAACCTGGCTGAGTTTTCCGCGAAGAACAACCAAATCTCCGACCTGAAGGCGCTCAAGGGTTTGAGTAATCTGCAATCAATCGACCTTTCCAATAACCAGATATCGGACATCTCGTCGCTCGCCGGGTTGACGAAACTCCAGTACATCGAGCTGTCGAAGAACAAGGTGGCCGACATCGCCGCCCTGAAGAATCTTACGGCGCTGTCGGCACTCTACATGTCCGAAAACCAAGTCTCCGTCTTGAGCCCGCTGGCCGGGCTAGGCAAGCTTTCCTCACTGGTTCTGAACAAGAACAAGGTCAAGGACTTGGCGCCATTGGCTAAGGTGAACCGATTATTGATTCTCGATTTGAGCGAGAATGAGATTGTGGATATAGCGCCGCTCAAATCTCAAGGCGAGTTAAGCAAATTGATGCTGGCGAAAAACAAAATCACCGATCTTTCACCCCTCGTTGCAGCGGCCGAGGCTGATGCCAAGGGCCCCAAGCGCTTCGCACCGTTTTTGTTCTTCTGGATCGCTGGCAATCCGCTTTCGGCGGAGGCGAAGGCGAAACAGCTTCCGGCGCTGAAAGCGGCGGGAGTGCGGTTACAAGATTGAGAGCGGAGAAAAATGCACAGGGACCGTCGTCCCTGGGCTTTGCCGCTTTTGATTCAGCTTTCGCCTGAATTCAAATTTTCTCCTTCCCTGTTCAATTTTCCGCCCTGGTGGTTACAATGTATCGGCAGCGCTTGACAGGTGGAATGGCTCTCACACTGTGGCATTTTTGATTCGACTTTCGGGGAGTGTTCAACCATGCCCAGTCCGTTTCCAGGAATGGACCCGTTTCTTGAGGATGAAAAGCTCTGGCCCGGCTTTCAGCATCATTTCATTGGCAGCTTAATGCAGATTCTGCTGCCCAATCTCGTCGATCGTTACCGCGCCCGAATTTCTCAGCGGCAGTACTGCACCGAGATGCCGTTGTTCACCTCGATCATTCGCGAGCAGCATGTGGAAGAATATGTCGAGGTGCGGCACCGCAACGACAACCGGCTCGTCACCGTCATTGAAATGGCCAGCCCCACGAACAAGAATTCAGCGGAAGGACGCGCGGCGTACACGTGCAAACGCAAGGAATTCCGCTCGCAAGGGGCGACGATTGTCGAGATCGATCTGGTGATGCAAGGCGAGCCATTGCTGGAATATTCGCGCGAAGGCTTGCCCGAATGGGATTATGCTGTGACGGTGAGCCGCTGCCAGCAGCCTGACCGCTACGAAATCTACACGGCCACGCTGCAAAAGCGGTTGCCGCGCTTCAAACTGCCGCTGGCTCTCGACGACCGCGACATTGTAGTCGATCTCCAAGCAGTGTTTGCCCGCTGCTTCGACCAGGCTAATTTCCTGAACCAAATCGATTACACCAAAGAGCCGCGCGTCGTGAACGAGGATTCGGATCGGCGCTGGGTGCATGAGTTGTTGGTGCAATCGAAAATGCGGGCGAAGTAGGTAATTCTGCGTGCCCAGCGACTGCCGTCCCCGGGCTTTCGTGTCTTATGCGTGCCCCCACCACACTTGATGCGTTGCTCGTAATCGCGGCTTTCAGCCGCCATGCGGAGGCTTTGGATTGGGGCGAGCGACGGGCGCACGAGCTTTTCGGCCCAATCGGACTGCAGAGCGAGCGCTATTCCTTTGCTCACACAGCTTATTACGATTCGACGATGGGCGCCGATCTTCAGAAGCAGCTTTGGGTCTTCGAACGACTGGCGCCGCTGGATAGTCTCGCGCTGTACAAGACGGCGACTATTAGGCTGGAAGAAGAATTGGCGGCCAGCGGCAACTATCCCGAACCTCGGCCGCTGAATCTCGATCCGGGCTTTTTGAATCTCGGCAAGTTCATGCTGGCCACGACGAAAGACAAGGACCATCGGATCTATCTTCGCGATGGCATCTTCTCGGAAGTAACGCTGCGCTATTGCGACAAAGAGTATGTGCCTTGGCCCTGGACTTACGCCGATTACCGTGAACGGCACGTACGTGATTTCCTCAATCGGACCCGTGAATACTATAAAGAGCGATTGAAAGAATTGGCCGAAATCTAGCCACTTGCGGCTTAGCCGGGAGATCTGCCACGTCGCGCCGTCGCAAAGAATCACAGGCATCGGAAGGTCCCATTTCATCGGCGGCGCTGGCCGACCGGCGCGACTACTTTCGCCGCGCGCTCCTGGGCGTTGTAACGGCATTGCTCGTGGCCCGGCCGCTGGTCTCGGGCGAAGATCCGGGCCGGCAATACATGCCGGAAGCTACCAGCGGCATGATCTTGAACTTGTGCTGGTTGGTGACGGCCATCGTCACCGCCATCTGGCTAGCTGGTTCACCGCGCAAGTTGCAAGTAGATTGGACCGCGTTCCTCGGTCTGACGTTGGCAGGACTGTTGTTCCTCAGCACTGTTGCTGCACAATGCTACCGGCATCCGGCTTGGCTTATCAGTTCGGAATTCGCCATTCTACCAGTCTTGTACCTGATGTTCCGACAAGTGGCTGCCGACGAAGATCCCGCCTCGGATTCGGCCGGCGGGCTGCTGCGCGCGATGTTGGCATCCTTTGTGAGCCTGGCGGCGTTTGGCGCTTACCAGGCGGTGGCACCGGCGCTTGGCTTGCGCGACCTGGAATTGCCGGTCGACCGCACTTCCTATCTGCCGCCAAGTTCCGATTTTCTTGGCCCGATTAGCGATCCCGTCACGCATTCCTGGGAAGCACGCTCGACGTTGCAGCACTCCAGCACGCTGCTGGCTATGCTATTGCTTGGCCTGCCGTGTGTTGCCGTGATGGCATTTCGCGACAAGCATTGGAAAACGCGCTCGCTGTTTGCGCTCGTTGGCATCATGCTGATCGCGTTGCTGCTCGCCGGCTTGGGCTGGTGGCGCGAAGAAGGACGCGTGAACTTCGCTGAATCGAAGACATATTCGTACGACTCATTCCAAGGTCGCGGAAACGCTGTTCTTCGAGAATACGGCGCTGGCTGGGTGACAGCTGCAGTTATTTCAGCAGAGCGGCCGTTCTTCGGCACTGGCCCTGGAAACTTCAATCGATACTCTCCGCGCAAGCAACCGGCAGATTTGCCGGAAGTTCTTGATGATCCCGCGTCGACCTACGGCGAACTGGCTTCAACCGCTGGCTTGATTTGTGCCGGCGCATTTCTTACCGTGCTCGTTTTTGCCCTGATTCGATGTTTCCGCACCGCCGAAGACTTGCCGAATTGGGAAGTATTCCCGGGTTCTCTCGCGGAAAGCCCGCCGCGGTGGGAGTTCTATCTGGGCGGCGCGTTGGGCTTGGTGCTCGGCCTAGGCCTGCGCATCAACGATTTGATCGGCACGGAAATGCCGCGCGCGATCCTGTATTCGAGCATTGGCGCGGTAGCGCGAGCGTTGATTTGGTTCCTGGTATTCTCGTGGTTTGACGGCATTCCGGGCCGGGGCCGCTATCGGCAATTGGCGATGACGGGTGGACTCGTTCTGGTCGCCGTGTTTGGGATCTTCTCGGGCGCGCTGCTGCGGCCGGTGGTGCTGCAGTTATTTTGGATTTTCGCAGCTCTTGCAGTCACTGGCGCGATCAAGGTGGTGCCGATGTCGCCGCAAGCCCGGCTCGGCCGTTGGGTGCTCGTGCCGCTGGCAATCGGAGCGGCGGCCACGTATCTGGGGCTGGTGTGCGACCCGAGTTGGCGAGCCGCGGGAAAGCTTTGCGAAGCGCGACAGGCCGCACGATTCTATCCAGACCGCTTGCATGAGGTGGGCAGTGCCCGGCCCTTCCAGCAACCAGTGTTGATCCGGCAGTCGGCCGATTTTGTGCGCAAAAAGATCTTGGTCCCGCTGTACGATGGAATCAAGATCGATCCCACCGATGAGACGCTCACTCTGGAGGCGGCCGGCTGGGAACGAGCGCTCTGGGAACTCAGCCCAAACGAAAGTTCGTCGATGCGCGAATCGATTCTAATCGATGGCGGCGAATTCGTGTCCAATGAAAAAGGAATGCCAGCTCGGCTCGCCGGCGTGCGAAACTATGATCCAAACGGTACGCCAGCGTTCATTAGCCGGTTCCACTTTCGCTTAACCGTTGCCCGCTTCAGCCCGGAGTTTCGTGAATCACTGCCAGCCAAGTCGCAAGAGCACATTCAGTCGCGACGGGCCGTGGAATTCCGCGAAGCCGAGAAGTTGATTGCTGAAATCATTGAGCATGATCCGGCGCTGGAGGCGCGCTTGCGTTTCCGCCTCATTGAAGCGCTGCTGGACACGCGCGATCGCGAGCGCATCCAGCAGGCCTATCAACAAATGGAAAAAGTGAAAGAACTTGACGCCACTGCTCCGGGGCCGCGCTGGCGGCTGACCGACGAACAGCGCGAGCGGCTTGCTGAGTGGCCTAAGCGGCCGATGCAGGCGGCAGCGCGCGCGGTTTATCCGTGGTGATGCCTGCTAAGCCGCAAGCGGCCGTCAGCGTGGCTTCATGCGTGTCGAGCGCGATTCATTCTGGGGCCGAGTCTGACCCGTCGGGCATTCGCCCTTGAGTGGGCAAGCGGAGCAATGGGGGTTTTCTTCCCAACAATACTCCTTCGCCACCTCACTTATGCCTTCCAGGAATAGCGTGCCCTTGGCCTTGGGAATCTGGTGCTCCAGGCTGCCGCGAAGGACTTCTAGATCTTCGGTCTCTTCCTCGATGATGGCCAGCCGCCGAAGCGTTCGCAGACTGGGCGCGTCGAGCGGCAGAGCGTGGCCGTTCAAGGCCTGCTGAAGCACCCAGGCCACCGCATAGTCGTTTACGTCTTCCATACGGCCCAGTTGCTTAGCCGCGTTCTTGATGCCCTTCTTGTCGATGTCGTCGAGCTTAAAGGAATAGGTGGTCTCGAAGACTTCCTGCAAAATGCCGACGACACGCTCCGATTTCGCGGACGCGTCGGGAAGATCGGAAATGGCCTCGGCCACTTCTTGTGGCGAGCTGACGCGCACTTCATTCCAGTCAAAGAAGCACTCCTGCAAATTGCGATAGGCTTTGTCGGCCAGTAGCCGTGTCGTTCCTTCACGAAGCACTCCATAGAGAAGCTCTTCGAGCACCGGCCGCTTTTCCGGATCCGGCGAATCGAAGTGCTTCTTAAGGAGGTTGAGGAGTTGGTTTACCGACTGTTGTTTGTTGGTCGTGGAAGACATGCAACAAGGTCTCCGCTACATTCCTGCGGAATCAGGCTGGCTTGTCGTCCACGGGTCCATCCGTGGAACCGGCCTGGGAAGAAGAGTCGATATCGGGAGCATTGGCGCTGCGATCGGCCAGCGCTTCCTTGATCAACCGGCTCACTTCAATGCTGTTTTTCACGCCCTTGTCGAGTTCGAAGGTAAGAGTGGGTGTGAAGCGCATTTGGAGCCGGTCGGCTAGTTTCGATTGTATGAATCCTGCCGCGTGGCGTAAGCCGTGCAGGCACAAAGCCTGCTCGCTGGCCGAACCCATGATTGAGACGAAGACTTTCGCATGTTGCAAATCGCCAGAGACCTCCGCACGGGTGACGGTGACTCCTTTCACCCGGGGATCTTTCATCTCGAACAGGATGGTTTCACTGGCCGCTTCGCGAATGACTTCGCGAACTCGAGCCAGGCGATGGGTTTTCATGTGTCGTTCCGCGCTCCCCTTCGGGTCGCGGCTAAACGTCTATCGTGCATTCCACAAATTCCGCGGTGGGATGGCGGCGCAGCGCTTCGGCAATCTTTTGCAGTGTATCACGAACTGCCTTGCCATCCCAGCCCACCATGGCGATGCCGAGATTTACTTGTCGGTAATCGTCGAGGTGGTCCACCTCGGCTATGGAGATATTATATTCATGCCGCAGCCGGTCGAGGATGCTCCGCACCACTTGCCGCTTGTCTTTCAGACTGCGCGCCTCGCGAACGAGCAGGCGAACTTCAAGGGAGCCGACGATCATTTTAAATTCGGAATGCGGAATTCGGAATGCGGAACTCGCAATCGAGCAATCAATGCAACCGCGTGGACGTCGACAAATTCACCTGATAACAATTGCCAGAAAACCGATGACTTCCAAGATTCCCATTACAGCAACGAGCAATATAACCCACCCGCTCCTGATGCGGGGCAGGTCTGGGTCATCCAAAAACAGCATTTCGAAAAATGTGCGCCACATGTTGTACGGCGAGATTCGGACCTTGGCTAGCCTTCCCAAATCTCGGTGGAGAGACGAATGTCCATGCGATCTTCATCCGGAAGTTGCGGCCAGATCTCGAGCGACGCTTTCTCCTCACTTAAGCGCACGTCATCCGCAGTCAATTGCATGATCTTTTCCGGTATCCCCGGAAAGTGCTCAAGTATGTCGATGGTTCTTATGAAGCGATTGGGAGTATTTGGATAAACCACCAGTACGGCTACGGGCGCGGCGAAGCGAAGCTCGATCCATCGCTTTTCAATCAGGAAACGAACCCATCTATCTTCAACGAGGGTGCGATGTGCGGCCACTTCCTGTTGAAGCGACTTGAGCACTTTACGCGGAATGGTTCCCACAGGATGAAAGACTCGGCGGCCGCGCTCTTCCAGCCACACCTTATAGTCGTGCTGTCGGTCAGTAGATTGTAAATGCAAGCGCGGATCTTCGCGCGAGTACCACCCCCAATCGTAACCGGCCGGCGTATTGCGGATGATAACGGGCATAGTCTCGCTATTCCGCGTCCTATTTGCAGCAGTTTTGGCACGTTGCTTGGTAGCCATGTTTGCAAAGCCGCAAGCGGCTGAATTTACAGCGTGCGCTGGATTTGTTCAATTTTGTAGGCTTCGATGACGTCACCTTCCTTGATGTCGTCGTAGCCGGCGATCTTGATACCGCATTCGTAGCCCTGCCGCACCTCGCGCACGTCTTCCTTGATGCGCTTGAGTGATTCGAGGCTGGCGGTGCGGTCCGGCGCGGGATAGATCACCACGCCATCGCGGATGACACGAACTTTGGCCGAGCGTTCGATGACGCCCTGCGTGACGGCACAGCCGGCAATCGTGCCGACCTTGCTGATCTTGAAGGT
>DATGHS010000006.1:0-9387 GCA_035307785.1 Gemmataceae bacterium | reverse complement strand
AAGCCGTGAGTTTCTCACGTTCTTCGTCGGACAAAATCAAAGGTTTCAGCCGGGGCATAGGTCACCTCCGGCCAAGACTATAACAAAGACCAACCGATGGCGCAAGCCAAATTCAACGAATTTCTAACTCAGGACACTAGGGTTCGGGACACTGCTGAATTGCCCACTTTTGTTCATATAGCGCATTGAGCGTCGCAGCATCCTCAGGAGACATGGCGAAGAATTGTTTCTGCCAGGTGCAGCTGGCGGCGCCGCCGCTCACCAGCCGGCCATCCTTGGCGACAATTACGAGGGCCTCAAACGGGATCGACTGCGGCGGCTCGGGCCAAACGGTAAAGTATGTTAGCACCGTGAATGGGCCCAACTGCTCGACGCGCTGTGTAGGATGCCGGGCAGCCAATTCCGCCAAGTCTTGACCTGCGTGGATCTTTCCAAACCAAAGATCATCGCCAACCCGGTAGCGGCGAATTTCGGAATAGATTGTGTAATCACGGTAGCTCCCGATGCGATGATGCCAGCAGGCGGCGAGTGCCGCCAAAAGCAAGCATTCGAGCACACCGAGCGACAACCAGAACCAGCGTTTGCAGTAGCGGCGTTGCATGGGGTCGCCCGTTGATCATTTCATTGGCTGGCAGAACTTCCGGAGCCTATTGCTTCGGCGTGGGCGGCTCTCGCAGCCGCTCCGCTACTTCCTTACGAACCGCCTTGATGAGGCCGGCATCGCTGGCAAATGCCCGCAGCCACATCTGATAGACCTGGCCCTTCCATTCGAATTCGCACAAGCCGGCCGGTGGCTGTTGGGTTCGGCCCGCCCAGAGCTGGATCGAAACATACACAAAGGGCTTCGACTCCATTTTCGGTTTGGCAGGCCCTTTGCCCGGCGGGGTGGCATTTTGCTCGAAGACAAAGGTCGCTCATTTCAACCGATTGTTTTCATCGTGTTCGACGACCGGCTTCAGATCCGAAACTCCTTTGAGGAGCGGTTGCTTGGATTCGAGTTCCTTGAGCCAGTCGCAAGCCTTGGCAAACACTTTTTCTGGATCGCGCTGTTCCGCGGCCGGCATTGGCGGCGGGTCAGCCCAAGTCCGGAATGACATCGTGCAAAGAGTTGCCACTGCCACCAGTGCTGCGCTGGAAAATCGTAACATGATCGCCTCGATTTTTTGACGGAACAACTTGGGCATGTCGGAACCATTCCCCAGACTTTACCATTGCTCAGCGCACTAATTCGCGCCACCTTTGCGAAGCATTCCCCGAATCCAATCGCTCCGGGCCCAATCCAAGACCGTCTTGCCTCGACTGTCTTTCAGTTCGACGCTTATGCCTCGTGAAACAAACAACCGAATGATCTGCCGCTGGGCATCTATCGCCACGTCGGCGCCGCTGCCGCCGCGGCCGGTGTTTTGCACCGCCAGGTGAAAAGGCGTGGAACCGGGCCTGTTCTTCAGCGTCGGATCAGCCCCTGCTTCCAGCAAACATTTTACCGCATCGGCACAGCGTGTGCGCACGGCCCGGTGCAAGGGCGTGGCGCCGTTCGCATCTTGGGCATTGATTTCGGCGCCCGCTTTCAGGAGACAGCGGACGGTCTTCACTTGTCGTTTCGAATCCCAGGCCGGGTTGACAACGTAACCGTCGGCCGCATAGTGAAGCGGTCTGCTGCGACGATGATTCGGCGCGGCATTCGGGTCGGCGCCCGCCGCCAGCAACAACTCGGCGATCTCCACACGGTAACCAGCGGCCGCGAGATGTAAGGGCGTATCGCCCACGTATAGCCAGTGGCAAATGCTGGAGCGCAGCAGCACCGCCTCACGGATGGGCGACATTGCTAGTTTGCGATCGGCCCGGAGAAGCCGCCGAACCTGAGTGCTGTCGTCGTTGATGATAGCAGTGAACAGCGCGTGCATTAGATGATTGGTTGTTGATGCCCGATTACATTTCTCGTGGTCGTCGCCGTCTTCTTTACGATTTTGTATGCCTCCTGACAGGTTTTCCTCCCTTGCGGCAAGGGAATCGTCGCCTGACCGCTTTACTTTGATCGGCGCGACAGCAACTCTTCCGCCGCCCGGTTGCCGCTGGCGATCGCCCCGGCGACGGTGCCCATCTGCTTGGTGTCCGTGGCTTCGCCGGCGAAGAAAAGCGTGTTTGCAACCGGTGCGGACAGTTGCTTCGGCAAATCCATTCCGCCGGCCGGGACGTAGCAATAGGCGCCTCGGGCAAAGGGATCGGCTTGCCAGTCGAAGACATGGCATGCTTCGACCAGCGATTCGAGCGGTTCTGTGATGGAAGGGAAGCTCTCCTGAAGCCCGCCCAGCGCCTCGGCGATCAATTCCTTTGCAGGTCGATTGGAAAGGCGCGCCGCGGCAGGGCCACCCGCCCAGCCAGTGAGGATCGGGGCCGACGATGGCCGGGCGGTCCACCATGTGAGAACGGGTGATTCCGGCGTGTGCAAGAAGACCAGGTCTGGGTTGCCGGCCTCGCGCCAAAACGCGGTCCGAAAGCGGAAGAGGAACTTCACCACGGGCCCGACTTGCAGCTTGTCCCAGACGGCTTTTTTATCGGTCAACTCCGGGGAAAAGCGCACCGCTCCCAGCGAACTGACCGAACCCTTCAGAATTCCAACAGGCAGCGTGATGATCGCTGCACGAGCGTCATACGTCTCAGTTTTGCCGCCCAATGCCTCGGCCTCGATCTCCACGCTTCCCGCTTGCCAGCGCACTTCGCGCACCACGCGACCAAGCCGGACGTCGAGCGGCTTGCCATGGCTCCCGCGCGTCAGCCAGTCCATCATTGCGCATTGGCCGTCGCGCAAGCGGTAACTTCCCTCGGCGGAGCCGCTCATTTGTTCGGATTCCCGGAGCCAGATTGCGCTGACGATTTCGGGGTCGGCCGCCTCGAAGCCTTCGACATAGGCAAGCGCTTGGTCCTTGGCTGCTTGCGGAATGTCGGCACAATGAACGCGTAGGAATTCACCAAACGCAAGGTCTTGTTTTCCGAGCCAGGCAAGCCGCGCGGAAATAGTCTCCCACTGCTCTTCGAAGTCGAACGACTCCGGTCCATCCGGCTCATCGGTCTCGTGTTCGTCGGGCACTTGTTCGGCAGTCAGATTTGCGGCGCGCACGATCGACCAGGTTTCTTCCGGATTGCCGTGGATGAATTCCGCCCCGGCTTCAAGTGGAAGTTCCCAGCCGGGCTGGCGAAGAGTGTGCACGCGGCCGCCGATACGATCGCGCGCTTCCAGGACAATGGCCCGTGGCCCCTCGTCGGCCAGACGCCGAGCCGCAGCCAGGCCGGCAGCGCCGGCCCCAATTATCAACACATCGGCCCGTTGATCAGCCATAAAGAGATGAAGGGGAATTCTAACTGCGCGCTCGTTTGGGCGACTAATCGACAGCCACCGGTTCGGAAGGCTGCGTACGGAAATCCTTATCGTTGTTAAGCCAGCGATGGGCCGTGAAAGCGTCGAGCAAAAGGCCGAAAAGCAGAATTCCAAATCCGAGCGCCCGATAGTTAGCTTCCTTCCCCGGGTCCGTCTGACCGCCCCACGCGTTCGGCCCCAAGCTTTGCCAGGTGGTCGCAAGTTCATGCGCGCTCAAAACCAGGGCGATGCCCGCCAACGACAAGCTCAAGCCAATCGCTAGAATAACAATGATTCGGCCCATCTTATTCAATGCTCATGCTTTAACGGGCTACTGTTCTGCTTGGAGAAGGGCGGAATTCTAGCGAATTCCGCTACGATTCCCCAATGAGCCGAGCCACTACGGCAAATCTGCTTCCCATGTGGAAGCGCCGTTCCCAAGTGTAATAACTCGGCTGCTCAAATGCGCTGTCTCCTCGACTGGGCCGGAAATCGCATGGCCGGGGCCAGATGGCAGAGTAAAGACGACGCTTTGATCGATTTTGTCCTGAACATGGTTCCAAATTGGCGGTGCGCCGGCTTCGCTGCGCAGCGGTTTATTGCGGATCTCAGCTTCTCGTTTAGTTAAAGGCATGGTCGGATGCTCCCAGGCGCCAATGAACGGACCAGAAAAGCAAATCATTGGGCCCCTCCCGTGGGGGGCAAGTAAGAAGGGAGAATGCAAACCTTATGCCGAATTCAGAATGAAGAGTAGGTCAGGCTTTCCAGCCTGACTTCCTTTCACTGCCTCAGGCTGGAAAGCCTGACCTACTCTGCAGTCTTGACGAGCGCCCGCAGCACTTCAGCCACGCTCCAGGCCTGGGCGATGCAGCCGCGCGGTGTATAGGGGTCCTCGGCATCGAAAACTTCGCTGATTGAGCCAATGCCCGCTTCGCTAAGATGTTGATCGAACGCCTGCAAAAATTGCCGGGCACCGGCCTTGTCGTTGGGGTGTAGTCGCAGCCAGGCGTCGATAAACGGGCCAATCAGCCAAGCCCACACGGTGCCCTGGTGGTAGGCGGCATCCCGGGATCGCAGGTCCCCGTAGTACTGGGGCTTGTAGTCCGGGTTGTCGGGTGAAAGCGAGCGCAGCCCGACCGGGGTGAGTAACTTCTTTTGGACTACGTGCATTACCGGACCCCAGCGCTCACGGACCAAAACCGGATGATCCAGCGAAATAGCGAACACCTGGTTCGGCCGGCAGGAAGTGTCGTTGAGGCCATTTTCGCCATCGACCACATCGTACAGATACCCGCCTTGGGGATACCAGAAGCGCTCATTGAACGAGCGGTAGACATGATCAGCCTGTTCGGCGAACGGCTTGGCAGCGGCTTCGCCGCTCTCTTGCCGGAGCCATTCCTCAGTCAACCGCAGCGCGTTGTACCAGAGCGCGTTGATCTCGACCGCCTTGCCGCGCCGCGGTGTCACCACCCAGTCGCCCACCTTTGCATCCATCCAGGTGAGCTGGTAGCCCTCCGCTCCCTGGTGGAGCAGCCAATCTTTTTGATCAACTCCGATATGAAAGCGCGTGCCGCGAACGTGATGCTCCAGGATGGCGATGAACTTCGGGAGGATCAAGAGGAGTGTGTCGCGGTCGCCGGTGAGCTGCACGTAGCGATAAACCGCATGAAAGAACCAGAGCGTGGCGTCGGCCGTGTGATACAGCCCGCCGCGTTCGCCCTCGGGAAAGAGGTTGGGAATTAAGCCATCGCGAATGTAATAGGCGAAGGTGCGCAGAATGAAGCGGGCCTCGATCCGCCGGCCGGTCATGAGAGTAAGCCCTTCCAGACTGACCATCGTGTCGCGGCCCCAATCGGTGAACCAGTAGTAGCCTGCGATGACCGTGCGCACCTCGTCGCCCGCCGCCCGTGCTCGCGCCGCGTCTTCCACGCGTCCCGCCGGCGTGATGATAAACTGATCCGCTGCCAACACCATTTCGGCCGCCAGTCCTTGCTTGGCTGTGGGATTGGCGAGATTCAGCAGCCGTTTGCGGCGCTGATGCTCCGATTGGATGGCTTCATCCGGCGGCAGGGCCAGGATGGTGTCCCAACCGTCGGTCGAAGCCACGAGAGCCACGTCGCTGTCTTTTTTCAGATCCGCCCGAAATTGGCCGGGACTCCAAAAGCTGCCGACGGATTCGTAGCCCCGGCTCTCCTCCGCGCGAAAGCGGATGTCCGAAAGGTTCTGGCCCTCGAATGTGAACGCCGTCCGCTGGCCATAGAGAAACATGCGCAGTGGCGGGAAGTTTTGCCCACGCGATAACTCGTAGCGATTGCTGACCGCTGTTACTTTGTACGGCGTGGTTTCATCGTCGCTCACCGGGGCGTCGTGACCGCGGAAGTGGACCGCAGGGCGCAGCTTCAAGCGCACTGTGCCGTTGTCGCCGCCGCTGATCATCCGGTAATGAATGAACACGGTGTTTTGCTGGTGCGTCAGGACAATGCGCTTTTCAATACGATAGCCGGGAAGTTCGTAGACCCAAACCGGAAGACCTTGCTCCAGGCGGAATTCCACGAGGTAATCGGTGCCGTGCAGTTCCAGTTGCCCGCCCTTGCGTTCCACACCGCCGAATTGGATCGTGCGGTAGTTCGGCAGGCGGATGTATTCGAACAAGTGGTTGAACATCATCAGGCGGCCCAGCGGGGCCGGGTGCGCCGCGACCAGCAAGCCGTGATACCGCCGCGTGGCCGCGCCGCAGATCGTGCCGGAGGCATAGCCGCCCAGGCCGTTGGTGATGAGCCATTCGTGTTCCAAAAGACAGCGCAGATTCTGTGGTCCATTCGGCTCGCATGAGATTACGCGCACCATGTCAGCCATGACCTTCCTCCTTCACTGCTCTCTTCCGCGGCTTCAGCACCCATGCCGATTCGCCGGGGATGTGCCATTGTCCGTCGAGCTCCGGCTCCAGAGCGCCGTTGCCGCCGTACGCCGTGCTCTCGCTCGACCAGAGCAGATGCCATTCGCTGTTCTCCGGCGGCGCCAGCAGCGGCTGTGGCGCCGGGTCGAGATCGCGGTCGCGCCCCAGATTCACGATCAGCAAGCGGTCGGCATCGTGTTCGACGAAAAAGCGCAAGACAAACGCTCCGTCGGCCAGCACCGCTCCATCGACGCCCCGATGAGTCTGAGACTGGAAGGCAGGATCTTCGCGCCGCAGCCGCAACAGGTCGCGGTGCAGGGCATAATCACTTGGGTGCTTTTGCCGCTCAGAAAAATTGAGCTTGCAACGCCGAAAAGTCTGCGGGTTGCTGGGGTTCGGGATCAAGTCCTTGCTTTCCGGCGACGTCAGACTCGCAAACTGCTTCATGAACTCAATCCGGCCCGCGTGGACGAGCTTGTTCAGCTCCGTGTGATGCTCGGCGAAAAAATGGAACGGTGCCGAGGCCGCAAATTCCTGGCCCTGGAAGAGCATCGGCGTGCTCGGCGCTAATAGTAAGAGCGCTGTCATCGCTTTGTAACGCCCGGGACTGCTGAGCAGATGGCAACGCACCCCGCGGCCGGAATTGGCAATCTGATCGTGATTCTGCAAAAAATTGACGAAGTGAGCCGGCGCGATGTCCAATGCCGGTGTGCCGCGACGCTTCTTTTGCCAGCGATAACGCTGCCCCTGATACAGGTAGCCCCACTTCACGGCGGCAATAAACTCCTCAGGGTTGCCCAGGTAATCGGTGTAATACGCCTCGTTCCGGCCGGTGAGTGCGACCATGGCGCTGTGATGAAAATCGTCGTTCCAGAGCGCGTCGATGCCGTAGCCGCCTTGTTCATATGGCCGAATCAGGCGCACCTCTTGCGGCTCGTTCTCGGCCACAATGAAGGTCTTGCGGTTTTTCCCCGCAATGCGCACGGCTTTGCTGATTTCAGCAAGAATGTGGGGCGTGGAAGTATCAAAGATTTGCTGCGTGGCGTCGAGGCGCAAGCCGTCGAGATGAAACTCCTCGATCCAGTAACGCGCGTTGGTAACGTAAAACTCGCGCACCGGGCCGCTATTCGGGCCATCGAAATTAATGGCGTCGCCCCAATCGGTGGCTTTCTTTGCCAAATAGTCGTCGGCAAACTGGGTGATGTAGTTGCCGTCGGGCCCGAAATGGTTGTAAACCACGTCGAGAATTACCGAGAGATTCAATTTGTGAGCGCGATTGATGAAGTGCCGAAAATCATCCGGTGTGCCATAGAGCCGCGTGGGAGCGAAGAGGTTGACGCCGTCATAACCCCAGCCGAAGCTACCGGCGAAGTCGGCCACCGGCATGACCTCGATGCAAGTAATGCCGATGTTTGCTAATTCCGGCAATTGCTCGATCGCGGCGGCCCAGGTTCCTTCCCATGTGAAGGTGCCGACGTGCATTTCGTAAACGATCTTGCCTTTCAAATCATGGCCGTGCCACCCCTTATCGGTCCATGTGAAAGTGTGCGGATCGATGACTTGTGACGGGCCATGCGGCCCTTCGGGCTGATAGCGCGACGCAGGATCGGGATAAAGGTTATGCTCACCGTCGAGGCGGAAACGATAACGTGCACCGGTGCCAACCCCGACCGCGAATCCGGAGAAATATCCTCCCGGTTCCGGTTCGAGTTGCACGGACTTTGCCGCGCTGCCTTCCAAGATCACTTCGACTTTCTGTCGTTTCGGCGCCCACACACGAAAATGAACGCCGCGTTCTTCCAGTATTTCTGCGCCAACGGGTAACCTGCGTGGCAGGGCCATAGTCTCCCTGGGGAATTGCAGCCCAATCGAAGTTGTGCCTCTGCGCGCTATTCTATGACGCGAGCGAGAACGTGGCGTGCGGGATTGCCGCCTGTCCTCTTGGGAAGAGGGTCGGGGTGAGGTATCGAGAACGAACTGGGCCACGCTCACCCGCATGGATGCCGATGAGCATGCTCATCGGCATCCATGCGGGTGAGCGTGGCACAAATAGCGGATTGATTGCATCGTTGCAGCAAAAAGGGGGGCGCGACTGCAATGAAACGAGGTTTTTGCAATGAATTGCTGCAATGAAATGATCTTCTTGCAATGAATCCAGCAAGCAAACTTTCGCTATCTTTCCCGGCTTAACAATGCGGATTACTGGCTCCCAAATGACACTATCGAGCGGCCAAAGGGGAAAGGAAAGGCCGTGCATTAACCGATCAGCTTGCGAAACTCTTCGAAAAGATAGCTGCTATCATGCGGACCGGCCGAGGCTTCGGGATGATACTGCACGCTGAAGATGGGCAGTGAGCGATGCCGCATGCCTTCGAGCGTACCGTCGTTCAGGTTCTTGTGCGTAGGAATCAATTCCGGTGGCAGTGTCACGGTATCAATCGCAAAGCCGTGGTTCTGAGTCGTGATTTCCACCTGCTTCGTGCGCTCGTTGAGCACCGGCTGATTGGCCCCGCGATGGCCAAACTTGAGCTTGAACGTCTTCGCGCCTAGCGCGAGCCCGAGCAACTGATGCCCGAGGCAAATTCCGAAGATCGGCTTCTTGCCGACGAGTTCGCGAATCGTCTTTTGGGCATAATGCAGGGGCTCCGGATCGCCCGGGCCGTTGGAAAGGAAGATGCCATCGGGCTTCTGGGCGAGCACTTGCTCGGCCGTTGCCGTGCCGGGCAGCACCGTTACCTTGCAACCGACCTGAGCCAGGCAGCGCAGGATGTTCCACTTCATGCCGAAGTCTAGCGCGACCACATGCCGGTCGAGCGGCCGCGGTGGAATGTGTGTGGCCAGCGGACTGGCGAAGCCTTCCGTCCACTGGAAGGGCTTCTCCGGCACCACTTCTTTCACGAGGTCGCGGCCAACAAGGCTAGGCCGCGTTTGCGCTTTGTGCACCAGCGAAGCGTCATCGAGATCAGTCGTCGAGAGCACGCCGGTCATCACGCCCCGCACGCGCAGCCGGCGAACCAGGGACCGCGTGTCGATCCCTTCCAGGCCGATAATGCCGTTCTCCGCTAGATACTCATCCAGCGATGTGCGTGAACGATAGTTGCTTGGGATGTGCGTGAGTTCGCGAATGACGAAGCCT
>DATGHS010000005.1:0-2822 GCA_035307785.1 Gemmataceae bacterium | reverse complement strand
GCATCGCCCAGCGCGTTATCTTTCAAGGCTTCTGCGGCGACATGCGGCAAGCCTATTTTGCTTCCGACTTCCTGGTGCACCCCACCTTTTACGATCCGTGTTCACTCGTGGTCTTGGAAGCGCTCGCCTGCGGCCTGCCCGTAATTACCTCGCGCTATAACGGGGCCGCGGAGCTGTTGAATCCAAAGCTGGCCGGACTGGTTATCGACGACCCGCATGATCACGCGTGCCTGGGCCAGGCAATCGAAGCCATGCTCGAAACCGATTATCGTCGCGCTGCCTCGGAAGCGGCCCGGCAGGCGGCCCAGCGCTGGAACTTCGAGGACCATTATCGCAAAATAATCGGCATCCTGACCAAAGTTGCGCAGCAAAAAGCGCGAACGCTGGCCTCTCGAGCCGCCTGATGATTCTGCCCGTTGTTTATCTGATTGGCGCCTATCTCTTTGGTTCCGTTCCCTATGGTTTTTTGATTGCCCGCTGGCATGGCTTCGACATCCGGGCCAAGGGCAGCGGCAACATCGGCGCCACCAACGTGGGCCGGCTGCTCGGCCGCAAGTGGGGCGTGATCGTCTTCGTGCTGGATTTCTGTAAGGGAGCGCTGCCGGTTCTGGTCGCCAAAAACGTGGCAGACGCCGACTGGCTACCGGTCGCGGCCGGAGCGGCGGCGTTTCTCGGCCATCTATTCCCCGTTTGGCTAGAGTTTCGGGGCGGCAAAGGAATCGCCACCGGAGCCGGCGTGGTGTTTATGCTGTTGCCGCTCGCCTCATTGGGCGCGCTCGGCGTCTGGCTCGTGGTGCTGGTATCCACGCGTTACGTGTCGTTCGCGTCGATTGTCGCGGCCATCGCTCTCACCGGAATTCGGTTTCTCTCGGTGGCAGAGCCTTTCGCGCCGCCGCAGCGTATACTGACGCTGTTCTGCCTGCTCGCCACCGCTTTGGTTCTGGTCCGTCACGCCGGCAACATTTGGCGCTTGCTGCAAAACCGCGAAAACCAACTTTCGGAGTCCGCCCTCATGACAACCGCAAGCAAGGTCATCCACGTGCTGGCCCTAGGGCTTTGGTTCGGGACGGTGGTGTTCTTTACGTTTGTGGTGGCTTTAGTCGTTTTTCAGGTGTTGGATACGCCGCACACGATTTACGGCGCCCGGCGGGCCGGAGACGTGGTGGGTGCGATTTTCCCAACCTACTTTGTCATACAGGGCGTCTGTGGCTTGCTGGCATTGGTTACGTCTCTCGGTTTCACAAGAACCGAACGCGAAAGAAAAATTCACCGGATACGGTTTTACGTGCTTGCACTGGCGGTCCTCACCGTGGTTGCCGCTTGGCCGGTAAATCAAAAAGTGCATGAATTGCGCGGTCGAGACAACCCGCTGATGGAACAATCCAATCCGGGAGCGCACGAGGAATTCATGCGCTGGCACGGGATTGCTCAAAGCATTAATCTGGGCACCATTATTTTGGTGACGGCGGCGATGGGAATGGCAGCAGCGCTGCCTCAGAGTCGGAAAGTAATGGAAGATAAGGAAGCTAAAGTAAGCGAGCCCGAAGCGCAAGCGACGGGATGAAGCGCCGCTGGCGCTTCATCCCGTCGCTTGGCTCAGGACTAGTAAGTCCCCCATTAGCGCTCCTGCCGTTTCCCGCCCTTCTGGCCTGTAATCTCTTCGGCCATCTGCAAATGGCTTTGCACGACCGGCAGAGTTTTGCTTGCAAAATCCTTCAAGTCCATGTCTTTGCCGTTCTTCGACTCGTAGGTGTAAAGCTCCACGGCTTTTTGATGGCCGCTGACCATATGCGTCATGTAATCCTTGTCAAATTGCGGGCCATTTAATTTACTCAGTTCCTTCATCAACTCGTCATGCTTGGCGCTTAACCGGGCGGCCGGCTTGAAGCCCTTCTTGTTGGCAATGGCGATCAGCTTTTCGCTCGACATCGAGTGGTCCTGCACCATTTTGTTGGCAAATTTCTTTACCGCGTCGTTGCCGGCCTGCTGCGCGGCCATCTCGCCCAGTGCAATTTCCGCCATGTCGACTTCCGAAGCGGCGGCGACGAATTGCTCGTCGCTCAATCCCTGTTTGCTTTGATCCTTATCGTCCGCCCGTGCCAGCCAGGCAGTGGTGGCCAGCATAGCCACGCCAAGCGCAATCGCTACAGTTCTGAAAGTCATCGGATGCTTCATCGATGAAGCTCCTAATGGATTTCGAAACACGGAACACGGGACGAGAAGAGGCAATCGATTTGCTGCAAACGAAATGCCGGAATCCAATTATGCCTGCCTGGGCCCAAGGACTTCCGTCCTTGGGCTTTCACTAACATTAAGCAGGTTGTTGCCCTCGCGCAGGCAACTGCTTTCCCCCTGCCTTGACTTGCGCGTCGCGAATCGCAGGATAACGCCATTCCTTCGCCGAGGCACACTATGCAGAAGCGCGCATTGATTACCGGCATTACGGGGCAGGACGGCAGCTACCTGGCTGAGCTTCTTTTGGAGCAAGGCTACGAGGTTCACGGCATCGTCCGCCGGGCCAGCACCGAAAACTTCGAGCGCATCGCTCACTTGGGAAGCAAGTTGCAACTCCATCAGGCCGACTTGCTCGATCAACTTTCCATCATCGAAGTCTTGCGGCAATGCAGCCCGCACGAAGTCTACAACCTGGCCGCCATGAGCTTCGTGCCCACCAGTTGGAAGCAGCCGGTGCTCACTGGTGAATTCACTGGCATCGGCGTCACGCGCATGCTCGAAGCAATCCGGCTGGTTGATCCGAAGGGCATTCGCTTTTACCAGGCCAGTTCGAGTGAAATGTTCGGCAAGGTGCGCGAGGTGCCGCA
>DATGHS010000004.1:0-13128 GCA_035307785.1 Gemmataceae bacterium | reverse complement strand
CGAGCCAATTCCAGCTCGAATTGGGCGATTCGCAGCGAAAATGCCGTCGCCCGTTCTCGGAATTCGGCGCGCTCCATTTCGGTTTCGGAAACCGCTTGTGTACCCTTCAGGCGCCTGAGCCTGTCAGCTTCCGCCTGTGCTTGATTCCGATTTGTTTCGGCCAGCTTGATTGCTTCTTCCGCCGCTCGTACTCTTGATTCCGCCTCGGCACGCGACCGCGCGTCGAGCAGGGACGGATCGGCAGGCTCGATGATCGCAAGCACGGTCTGGTTCTCTTCCACTCGATCACCCGGGTGCAGATCAACGCGCAGCATGCGGCCCGCCAGGGGCGCCGAGACCACATAGCGTTCCTTGACGCGGGTCTTGCCTTCATGATCGACCGTGACGATCAATGGGCCGCGATCCACCTTGGCAGTGTCTACCTCGACCCGAGCGGGCGAGAAAGCGTACACGAGCAGCGAGACGATTACGATGCCACCGGCTGCCGGCCAAAGATACTTGCGGAATCGATGCACGCGAGTCACTCCTTGCTCTTGAGAACAGCAACAAGATCGAGCTGCGCGAGCAAGCGATGCGCAATCCCGCCGGAGAAAACGGCCGCGAGCAAGGTGACCATGGCCGCGAAACCGTAGGTAAACCAAGTCACAACCAACGGAATACGGAACAACTCGGTATCATAGGCCACTCGAATGACGAGTGCCGCGAGCGCGCGCCCCAGAGCTAGACCCGTAGGGATGGCGATCAAAGTTAGGATAGCGAGTTCTCCTAACAGAATAAGAGAGACTTCGCCACGCGTGAAACCGATCACCCGCAAGGTGGCCAATTCGCGGCTCCGTTCCGAAAGCGATATTCTTGCACTGTTGTAGACGACGCCGATGGCGATGACTGCGGCGAACACGATCGTGATGGTTCGCATGAGAAGCAAATTCTCCGCAATGGTCTGGCGGAAGCTCCGCAGCGTGGCTGCTTTCACCGTGACCGATGCGGTGCGTGGGGTGTTCTTGAGCGTCGTGTAAAGCTGTCCAACATGGTCTTGATCGACGGTCAAAAACGCTCCCGAAATGATAGTGCCTTCGCGCATCAAACGGTTCGCGGCTTGAATGTCCATATAGGCAGCAAGGCCCGAAAAATCATCGACTAATCCAACGACTGGTACGTCGCGGTCAGGCCGCTCGGCCTCCAAAACTTCGACAGTCACGGAATCGCCCACTCCCACTTCAAGGATTGCAGCCAGCTTTGCCGAGAGGATCAAGCCGTTTGGGGGAATAGCAACGACCTGTTGCTTCATGTCCATGAGACGATTCAATTGGCCGTCCGCTTCCAATCCTTGAATGGCGACGCGCCGAGCATGATGGGCCGACCGCAGGCGCGCTGGCAGCGTGCGAAAACCTTCACAACGGTGTACGCCCGGCAAATGCCGGACTTCATCGATGACAGCCGAAGGTCCCGGCTCCACGAGCACGATTGTCACGTCCTGGCGTTGGGCCAAATAGAATTGCGTGTCGATGACATGCTCGATGGCATCCAACCCAAAACTGCCGACCACCAGAACGGAAACAGCCAGCGCGATTCCCAAAGTAGTAAGCAAGGCCTTGAGCGGCCGCCGCTCCAGTTGGCGCAGGATCATCCGCACTGTCGGCGAAAACAAACTTCCTAGACCGAGCCGTTCCAGAACGAGAGGGCGATAGGTCGCCGGCGGCTCCGGTCGCATGGCCTCGGCAGGAGGCAACGCCGCAGCACCGGCTACCGCCCGCAGGGTCCCGAGCACAGCGGCTCCACTGCTGATCGCGAACGCAATAAGAACAATGCTGCCGCTGAGCCGATAGGTAAAGACCGGGAAGCGAAAGAATGCCGTGTAGATCTCGGTCATTCCGCGTCCCATCCAGGCTCCGATGAGCGTTCCCAGGGCAACGCCGCAGACAACAATAAGCAGGACCAGCTTCAAGTAATGCAAGCCGATTTCCCGGCGCATGTAGCCGAATGCTTTGAGGGCCGCAATCTGTTCGCGTTGCATCTGGATGAGGCGCGACACGACCACATTGAGAAGAAATGCCGCGACTGCTAAAAAAATCGCCGGAATAACCAGCGCCATGCCGCGCAATTCTTTCATTTCATTGGTCACGAATTGATGCGAAGGCTGATCCGCTCGGCCGTATGCGCCGAGGCCGCCGTACGGGGCCGTCAACTGATCAATACGCCGCAATACTTCCGATTCGTTCGCATCCGGCGTCAATGTCACTGCGGTGTCGTTGAAAGCGCCCTGCATGTTGAACGCCGCGGCCAGCTCGGTGTAGCCCATCCAAATCACGCCGAAGCGGCGGGCGTCGGGCAAGAGTTCACCCGGCGCAAATTGATAAATGTGTTCCGGCGACAGCGCTACCCCGACGATGCGAAGCCGTTGCTTACGACCATTGATGATTGCGAGTAAGGAATCGCCCGGTTTGAGTGCATGGGCCAAGGCGAAGGCTTCGCTGACTAGCACTTCGTTATCGCGGCCAGGCTCAATGTAACGTCCGCTGCGCAAATAAAGCGCATTCAGGCCAGATCGTGGTCGATCCGGTATGGAAACAAGCCTTCCAATGGCCGGCTCCGGCATTCCAGCTACATCCAGGGTCACGTCTTCGACGACGCGCGTCTGCACCTCGGCCACTCCGGGCACTTCAGCGAGTCGATCCGTCAACGAGTTGGGAGCTCGTTTCAAATGTGCGAAAACATCTCCAAAACGATAGCGCTCGTAGTACGCATCCAGTGTCCCTTGCAAGGAATCGAGCGTACTCAGAGACATGACAAAGGTGGCCACACCTGCGGCGATAACAAGACAGATGGCGAGCACCTGGCCCTTCATTCGCCAAAGGTCGCGCACGAGCATCCAGTCTAAGGCATGCATGGCAGGTTCACCAAATAAGCTCTTGCGCCGCCGTCTTTCGCTCGTTGCGTTTCTCGGAACTGATCTGTCCGCCCGATAGTGAAATCACCCGATCCGCCATGGCCGCGATTACAGCATTGTGGGTAATGACCGCCGTGGTGGTGCCGAGTTCCCGGTTGATCCGCTCGATGGCTTGCAAGACAATCACGCCCGTGCGCACATCCAGCGCACCCGTCGGCTCATCGCACAGAAGGACTTCCGGACGCTTGGCGATGGCACGGGCAATCGCAACACGCTGCTGCTCGCCACCGGACAGCTGGGAAGGGAAATGATCCATGCGGTCCGCAAGGCCGACAACACTCAAAGCCTCGTCCGGACTCATGGGCTGGCGCGCGATATCGGTAATCAACGCGACGTTTTCCCGGGCCGTCAGGCTGGGAATAAGGTTGTAGAACTGAAAGACGAAGCCAACGTGGTCGCGACGATATCGGGTCAGAGCCGCATCGTCGTAGGTCGAAAGGTCGTGGTCGCGATAATGCACCGTGCCGCTCGTAGGCACATCGAGGCCGCCCAAGATGTTGAGCAACGTGGATTTTCCGCTGCCGGAAGGGCCGAGCAAGACAACGAATTCCCCTTCATACAAGAAAAGGTCGACCCCGCGCAGAGCGTGAACCTCGACTTCGCCCATGCGGTAAGTTTTCGTCAGCCCACGGGCTTCAAATACAGCTTCTCGTTGGGATCCGCCGCCTTCCCCCGGCGCACGAACAGAAACTTGCTCGCGATCTGACACGGTCTTGCTCTGAATGGCCTTAAATGACGATGTCACACAAAATACGTTGCCGTCCGACTGCGGTCGTGGCGATCTGCTGGCGCGGGGAGCAACGATTCCCGTAAACTACTTAACAAATGCGGCTCGGCAATTGCTTACGAAGCCTTGAAAACGACGGCCGTGCGCCGCGCTGGTCGAGTGCAAATACTGGGGACACTCCAACATGGCGGGATTCAATGCGCAAAGCAATACCGAAAACAAGGACCGGCTCCAGTCGAAGGCGCAAGTAACTGGCACCTTTACCTTCGGCCACTGGTGGGCACGCCGACATACAGCAATCGCTGTTTTTACGCTCGTTTCACTCTTTGCCTATTTAGTGTTTCGTTTTGTTTTCAACGCTGCAACGCTGGCACAATGGCCGCTTTGGATCACACTGGCTGTTGGCGGCATACCGCTGGTTGCCGAACTCGCCGTGCGACTGTTGAAGGGGCAATTCGGCTCGGACCTTTTGGCCGCGATTTCCATTATCACTGCGGTCTTGTTGGGCGAATACCTGGCCGGCACGTTGGTGGTGCTCATGCTTTCCGGCGGCGCGGCCCTGGAATCATTCGCAATTCGACGAGCATCCTCCGTCCTCGACGCATTGGCTCGCCGCATGCCCTCCCTCGCACATCGGAAGACAGAATCCGGGATAACGGAAATCTCCTTGCAGGAAATCATAGTCGGCGATCTGCTGGTGGTGTTTCCCCATGACGTGTGCCCTGTCGATGGCATAGTTACAGATGGGCATGGAAGCATGGACGAAGCCTATCTCACGGGCGAGCCCTATCGAATCTCGAAATCAGTTGGATCCGAAGTGCTTTCCGGAGCGATCAACGGTGAAGCGGCGCTTAGCATTCGGGCAGTTCGGCTTCCGGTTGACTCGCGCTATGCCCGGATCATGCAAGTCATGCAGCAATCGCAACAGCGCCGGCCGCAACTTCGCCGGCTGGGAGATCAACTTGGCGCAGTTTACACGCCGGTCGCGCTTGTTATCGCCTTAGCCGCATGGCTTGCCACCGGCAATGCGGTCCGATTCCTGGCCGTTTTGGTGGTCGCCACTCCTTGCCCTCTGCTCATTGCGATCCCGGTCGCAATCATCGGCTCCATTTCTTTGGCGGCCCGGCGGAGTATCATTATTCGCGACCCCGCAATCCTGGAGCGAATCGGCCGCTGCCGAACCATGATCTTCGACAAGACAGGGACCTTAACGTATGGCGAGCCCAAGCTCGTCGAGCAACATCTGGCGCCGGGATTCCGGCAAGGCGATGTGTTAAGACTCGCAGCCAGTCTTGAACAATACTCTAAACACCCACTGGCAGTCGCTATCCTGGAAGCGGCTCGTTTGGGCCATGCCGATTTGGCGCCGGCCGAGCGCGTCGAAGAGCCACCCGGTGCAGGCCTCACCGGAATTGTTGAAGCTCGCTCAATCCGCGTGACCAGCGCCAAGAAACTTTTGGCCGAGCAACCGGAAGTGAAGGAAAGCTTGCCGGCGCCAACCGGCGGATTGGAATGCGTCATTCAGATCGATGGCCGGTACGCCGCGACGTATCGCTTCCGCGATGAACCGCGTGTGGAAGGCGCTGAATTCATTGGGCATTTGGCGCCGATGCACGGCTTCCAAAAGATCATGCTGGTTTCGGGCGACCGCTTGTCGGAAGTGGAGTATCTTGCCGCTCGAGTAGGAATTACCGAACTTCATGCGGGAAAGAGTCCCGAGGAAAAACTCGAAATCGTTCGGCAAGAAACAGCGAAAAACCACACCGTTTATGTGGGTGACGGCATCAACGATGCGCCGGCGATGGTCGCGGCTACAGTCGGCCTCGCCATCGGGCAACGCAGCGAGGTGACCACCGAAGCTGCAGGCGCGGTGCTGATGGATAACATGCTTGGCAGAGTGGACGAACTCCTGCATATCGGTCAGCGCATGCGGCGAATCGCTCTGGAAAGCGCAGTCGGAGGCATGATTCTGAGCATCGCCGGCATGGTCCTGGCGGCTTTGGGTTATCTTCCGCCGGTCGCAGGCGCAATCGGTCAGGAAGTGATCGACGTATTCGCGGTGTTGAACGCGCTTCGCGCCGCCTGGGCCGTCGGCGAATTGACCGACTTCAAAGCCAAGCACACCGAGTAGTTCGAGTCCGTCATCGATCCTGTTCTCCAAAGGTTGAGTGCAGCCGGCTTGGTGTGGATTCGCCCCAACCCGTGCGCGGCTCCAAGGAGACTTTGACCACGCCAGTCTAAAGTGCGCGAATTGGCGAGGGAGTGGGCGAATTCGCCCATAAAGTAACGTAATTATGAATAGCTGATGAATTCTCATCAATGGCAAAGAAAAGAAATCCTTCTCAATTCAAGCCGCCTTGGCTTTTTTTGGCGATTCGGTAAAGAAAAGCACAGAATCACCGCGTACCAATTTCTTTGGCACATTCTTTGCCATTAACGCGGAATCAAGAATGCGGTTGCTGAGCTTATCTCAACTAGCTGTCTCCCGTAAGCGCTCTGGGCTGAGCGTGCCCAATCAAAGGAGGTCGGAGGATGCCAGAAGTCAGGAGTCTCTCCGGCCGGATTGACGCCGAGTTTTCGGCGAACGCAGACGGAGCCGAAAACAAGACCGTCGTCGGGGTAGCTCCGGTCCAACGTGCGGCGAGGTCGTAAACATGGTGCTATTGCGCCGGCTCAGCGGGGCAATCTTGCTGTTTTTCTCCGCGGTGGGAACGATTGGCTGTGCGGTGGTGATCATTGGCACTTGGATGGCGCACCAAAAGGCTTCGCACAAGATCCAAGCGATCTCGAATCGGATCGACGCAGGCTTGGCGCGGGCCTCCGCGGCCAACCAGAATGTCCGTGGGGCGGCCGAAAAGGCCCGTGCCGATGTTCGCAGTGTGGACCGGGAGTCGGCCGACTTCGGTGCCGGTGGCGAGCGAGGCGCGCGTGCTGCCCGCGCCGCACGAAAACTGATCGAACAAAAGGCGGCTCCCGACCTGGATGAACTGGGCGGAAGATTAGACAGTTTATCAGATGCAGCGGCCGTCGTTGCCAGCTTGCTGGATACCTTTCAGGAAGTGGCGCCCCGGCGAGGAATCCGGATTGACCCCGATCAATTGAAACAACGGGCCGGCGATGCGCAACAGATTTCTGGCCTGCTGCATCATTTAGAGAACGCGCTGGACGACGGCGACAAGCAAGCCAGTCCACAGAATGTAGCTGCAACGACGAATCGGGTGGACGCAGTGCTGCAGAAATGTCTGGAAACCGTGGATGATTGGCAATCACAACTGGACAATGTTCGCGAGGATTTGGCCAAAATAACCCGGAGAACAATTGGCTGGATAACGGTCGTTGCCGTCGGGCTGACCGTGTTATTTGCGTGGATAGGCTTGGGACAGATTTGCCTGTTTGCGCGCGGCCTGCGCTGGCTGCGGCTATAGCGAAGATTGCGGCAATGCACAAGGAGGTGTGAAGAGGTTGTGGTTAGGCGCGTCGCGACGAACCTGCGTCATGATGAGCAAAAGCGACATCGATCAAGTCTGCATCTATACGATTCGCACGCTGTCGATGGGTGCGGTGCAGACGGCCAATTCCGGCCACGACCTGCCCTATTCCTGATGACCAAAGACGCCGTTCTGAATCGCGTCGTCGAGCAGATGAAGAGCCTGAAATCAGACGATTCTGGAATTCGCCCAAGTGCTGTTTTCAATGAGGGGAACTGCCATGAGGGGGCCGAAAGCGAACGAGCCAGGACTGCCCGAACTCAAAGAATCGATCCGGCGCCGAATCCTGGAACGTACCGGCGACCGCATTCGCGATTTGGAGGTGGAGGTAACGGAAGCTCGCATCGAGATTCGCGGCCGCACTGCCAGTTTCTATATCAAGCAGCTTGCCATTCAAGGAACGCTCGACGTAATCGGCGTTCCGACGACCACGCCGATTGAAGTAAACGTTCAGGTCGAGCGCGAACCGAGTTCGGAGCCGAGGTGAGTGAAGACGGCTATCAAGGCTTGGAGGGACGAATGAAAAGCGCGCCATAGTGGAGATAGGCACACCGACGTCCGACGTTGTGGCCATTCGCAAGGTCATCGTTTACAGGCCGCAGCTCGTCGGCGGGCAAGAGACGGTCCGCCTGCGCGAGAGCGCTGGCGTGATCCGCAAGGAACTGAATGAACTGGAAGTCAATTGATCGGCAGCGCGACCGAGCGCTGTCGGTATCTCGTTGAGCCAAGCAAAGGAGATTTCATGAGTCCTTCATTCCATCTGCGCGAATATGACATCACGGTTGAGGAAATTCATCATAATCTTCCTCCTAGTCTGCTATATGAGCACGCGATCCGGTACGAGAAAGAAGCGAGCATCGCGGAAAACGGCGCGCTGGTCGCCTACTCCGGCACGAAGACGGGCCGTTCGCCGAAGGACAAGCGCGTCGTGCGGCACCCCGAGTCAGAAGCGGACGTGTGGTGGGGCCCAGTGAACGTCCCGCTCGACACGCAGTCCTTTATCATCAACCGCGAGCGAGCTCATGATTATCTGAACACGCGCGATCGCTTGTATTGCTTCGATGGCTTCGCCGGTTGGGACCCAAAGTATCGCATCAAGGTGCGCGTCATCTGCTCGCGGCCTTATCATGCCCTGTTCATGCACACCATGTTGATCCGGCCCACGAAGCAAGAACTCGAATCGTTCGGCAAGCCGGACTTTGTCATTTGCAATGCGGGCGCCTTCCCCTCCAACCGGTTCACGACCGGCGTCGATTCCAAGACGAGCATTTGCCTGAGCCTGGAAGAGCGTGAATTAATTATCCTCGGAACCGAGTATGCCGGCGAGATGAAAAAGGGCGTCTTCACCGTGGCGAATTACTTCGCTCCGAAGCGCGGCCTGCTTTCCATGCATTGTTCGGCGACGGCCGACCGCAAGACGGGCCGCTCGTCACTGCTCTTTGGGCTCTCGGGGACCGGCAAGACCACACTCTCGGCGGACCCAAAGCGCGATTTGGTCGGCGACGACGAGCACGTCTGGAGTGACGACGGAATATTCAATATTGAAGGGGGCTGCTACGCAAAAGCAATCAATCTTTCGCCCGAGAATGAGCCTGATATTTTCCGAGCCCTGCGTTTTGGCGCCGTTCTGGAAAACGTTGTCCTGGACGAAGATCGTGAGGTCGATTTCACCGACACCACCATCACGGAAAATACGCGCGGCGCCTACCCAATCAATTTCATCCAGAACGCCCACATCCCCTGCATGGCCGGGCATCCGACGGACATCATCTTCCTCACGTGCGATGCTTTCGGTGTTCTGCCACCGGTGAGCTCACTGTCGCCAGCGCAAGCGATGTACCACTTCATCAGCGGCTATACCGCGAAAGTGGCCGGAACGGAGATCGGCGTGAAGGAGCCGTCGGCCACATTCTCGCCCTGCTTCGGTGGGCCATTCCTGGTCTGGCATCCCAGCAAATATGCGGAATTACTCGCTGCGAAGATGCGGCAACAAAACGCCCGCGTCTGGTTGGTGAACACCGGCTGGAGCGGCGGCGGTTATGGGGTCGGCAAGCGCATCAAACTCGCCCACACCCGCGCGCTGATCGATGCGATTCACAGCGGGGCGATTGCCAGTGGCAGCACCAAGCGCGACCCGATCTTTGGCTTCGGCGTGGTCAGCGCGTGCCCCGGCGTACCAGCAGAAATCCTTTGGCCGCGCGACACGTGGGCCGACAAGGCAGCCTATGATGCCTCGGCCAAGAAGCTCGCGAAATTGTTTGTGGATAATTTCAAGAAGTACGAAGCCGGGGCGAGTGCGGAAGTGCGGGCGGCGTCCCCTGCAATCTGATTCAACCATTGACCAACGGTATGACTGAAGCGCAAACAACAATGAATCTGCTGCTCCAGGCCGGCCGGCTGCTGCTGGAGCACAACGAATCAACCGCGCAGATTCACCGCACGCTCAAGGCAACGGCAAGGGCCGTGACCGGCGACATATGTCATATCGCGGTGGCATACCGCGGCCTGACGGTCTCACTGCCGGGTGAGATGCCGGTCCATGAAGACATCCGCGAATTGCGTTACAACATGGCAGTGCAAGCCCGTGTGCACGAAATCTTGGATCGACTGCGCCATGGCAAACTTGAGCCGGACATGGCCTTGTCGTTGCTGCGCGCGGTTGAACGCGAGAGCCCGCGTTACTCGCGCTGGCTGTCGGCCACATTGCTGGGGCTTGCTGCGTCGGCTCTGGCCGGGTTGCTGGGGGCCGATGCCGGCGCGGCGGCAATCGCGGGTCTGGCTACCGCCCTGGGACTGCTTGCCCGGCAAGAGTTGGGCAAGCGCCATTACAGTCTCTTGCTTTTGCCGTTCGTAGCCGCGTTGATTGGGGCGGTCCTGGGCGGTGCCGCAATCCGGCTGGGCTGGACGCAATCGCCGGCGCTGGCCCTGATTGTGCCGGCCCTGATGATCGTGCCGGGGCCGCACCTGATCAATGGCTTGTTTGACCTGATCGACAACCACGTGCCCATGAGTTTGTCCCGGTTCGGCCTGGCGGGCGGAATTCTTTTGGCTAGCGCGTTGGGCATCCTGGTCGGCGTGGAATTGATGTTGCCGACGGCGCATTTTGCGGAACGGAACGCGGTTGGGCTGAAGCTGAACCTCGTTTCCGACATGGCTTTGGCTGGAGTCGTAACCTGCGGCTTCGCGGTTTTCTATAACACGCCGGGACGACAACTCTGGATGGTTGCCCTGAGTGGAATGGCTGGGCACGGCCTGCGCTTTCTGGCACTCAAGTCGGGTTGCTGGCTGGAAACGGCGACGTTTTTGGGTGGTTTAATTGTAGGCGGACTGGCGGCCTGGATGGGCCGGTCCCGCAAGACACCGATTGCGGTCATCGCTTTCGCCGGCGCCGTGACCATGATACCGGGCCTGAGCCTGTATCGCGCTCTGGGCGGAGCGCTTCAGCTTGCAAGGCAACTGTATGGTGCAGACTCGGAATTGGTAGCCGCAACACTTGGCAGCGGCTTACAAGGATGTCTCGTGGTGGCTGCGTTGGCGCTCGGAGTCATTCTTGGCGCCCATGCTGTTGGAGCGATGGCCCGCAGCACGAATTTGGACGTCGGTGGCCAGACCGCTCATGCGACGCCACGCACTACAGACCGACCGTTGACCCAAGAGCCATTACGCACCAGTGGCTAACCAGCGAACAGGAGATACCAACGTGATGAACGCAGCGCAGCTGTGGCAGCGTCACCAGCAGTACTGGTGTTCCATCCCTGCGCTCGGGCTCGCGCTCGACGTAAGCCGTATGAAGTTTGACGACAACTTCCCGGAAAAAATGGGGCCTTCGTTGCAGCATGCATTCGCAGACATGGATGCGCTGGAAAAAGGCGCCATCGCCAATCCGGATGAGAAGCGCATGGTGGGCCACTACTGGCTTCGCGCTCCGCAACTGGCGCCAAGCAAAGAGATCACGGCCGAAATCCGGCAGACCATCGATTATGTCAAAGCATTTGCCGCGAAAGTACACGACGGCAAGACTCGACCGCCGTCGGCTTCCAAATTCACGCATATTCTGTCCATCGGCATTGGCGGATCGGCCCTCGGGCCTATGTTCGTGGCCGACGCGCTCGGCGGTCCCACGCGCGATAAGATGTCGATTGACTTCATCGACAACACCGATCCCGACGGTATTTCCCGCACCCTGGAGAAGTTAACCGGAAAGCTGGGCGAAACGCTCTGCGTCGTCACATCCAAAAGTGGCGGCACGCCCGAGACCCATAACGGCATGCTCTTGGTGGCGCATGCTTACCGCCTGGCCGGCCTGGATTTTCCGAGCCATGCCGTGGCGATTACGATGGCCGGCTCGAATATGGACAAAACCGCGGTGCAAGAAAAATGGCTCGCGCGCTTTCCGATGTTCGACTGGATTGGTGGCCGGACCAGCGTGCTCTCGGCTGTCGGCCTGTTGCCGGCCGCATTGCAAGGCTTGGATATCGACGGCTTACTGGCCGGCGCCGCGGCCTGCGATGAAGCCACGCGCAAGAATGATGTGAAGAGGAATCCAGCCGCGCTCATGGCCTTAATGTGGCACCATGCCACTGGCGGTAAAGGGCAGAAGGACATGGTCGTCTTGCCGTACAAGGACCGCCTGCTTCTGTTCAGCCGTTACTTGCAACAGTTGGTCATGGAGTCGCTCGGCAAGGAATTCGACCTGCAAGGCCGGCTTGTGAACCAGGGGCTCGCGGTCTACGGCAATAAGGGCTCGACGGATCAACATGCCTACGTGCAGCAATTGCGCGAAGGCGTGCCGAATTTCTTCGTGGTGTTTGTTCGTGTGCTCGAGGATGGCGGCTTGGCCCAACCGGTCGAATCGGGGGTCACAGTCGGCGATTACTTGCATGGCTTCCTGCTCGGCACGCGTTCGGCGTTGTTCGACAACGACCGCGAGTCGATGACCATTACGGTTCCCCGCGTTGAGGCCCGCACGGTGGGCGCGTTGATCGCCCTCTTCGAGCGCGCGGTGGGGCTTTACGCCAGTCTCATAGGTGTCAACGCTTACCACCAACCTGGCGTCGAGGCCGGCAAAAAAGCCGCCGCTTCGGTGCTGGGATTACAGGCCAAGGTGCTCGCAGCCCTGTCGGCTACACCGCAGTCCGCCGAACAGATTGCGGAGAAGGCCAGGGCTGCCGGCGAAGTGGAAACGGTTTTCCTGTTGCTCGAACACCTTGCGGCAAACGGACGGGCGCGGTCGGCCGATGACGGCAGTCCCGCCCAGAAGACGTTTGCTAAGTCGTAAATATCGAGGGTTCACAAGCTTTCGGCCAAGGTCTGTAACGGCGGCTCGCCGGGTCGTGGCCGAATGCGATGGCAACAACCTGATCCGCGAGCCGCCCTGCATAAAAAGGATTACACCCATGACTCCGACTAGCACCGATGTGAAACGGAAACCCCAGGACGGGCAAAAGACCGCTACCGCTGGCCCGCTGAGCGCCAGCGAACTGAAGAAACTGGACGCCTACTGGCGCGCTCTGAATTACCTCTCGGTCGGCCAGATTTATCTCCTCGATAATCCGCTGCTGCGCGAGCCGCTCAAGCGCGAGCACATCAAGCCGCGCTTGCTCGGACACTGGGGCACTTCGCCGGGCCTGAACATGCTCTGCGTGCACCTCAACCGCGTGATCAAGCGCGACGACCTGAACCTGATCTACATCATCGGCCCCGGCCACGGCGGGCCGTCGCTGGTTGCCCACTCGTATCTCGAAGGAAGTTATTCGGAATATTACCCGAACATCAGCCAGGATGCCGAGGGGATGAAGCGGCTGTTCAAGCAATTTAGCTTCCCCGGCGGCATCCCCAGCCACGTCGCCCCGGAGACTCCCGGCAGCATCCACGAAGGCGGCGAACTCGGCTACGCGCTCAGCCACGCTTACGGAGCCGCGTTCGACAATCCGGATCTCATCGTCGCCTGTGTGGTCGGCGACGGC
>DATGHS010000003.1:0-7003 GCA_035307785.1 Gemmataceae bacterium | reverse complement strand
GCTTGAAACCGAAATTCGCCCTTGGCGTCAGTGAAAGTAGACTCTTGATTGCCGTACGAGAAACCCTTGCCTTGGTCCGTTTTTGCTTGCAGCCAAACCGGCAAGCCAGTGCAAGGTTTCCCGTGCTGGTCGACGACCGAGCCGCGAATTTCAGTTTCTTCAAGAAGGTGAATCTCCATTTCTTTTCCAGCTTCTAAATCGTCTAGCATGACGTTCTTGGAAATCGACAAACGTTTCGTTGGGTGATAACACGCAACGGTGACCCCATCCCAGTGCTCCTGCATCCGGAATTCGAATCGGCCGTCCTTGTCGGTCAGATACGAGGTCGTGCGCGCAAACGGTGTGGTCATGACAAATGCGCTGACTACCGGCTTGCCATCGCTCCCGACTACCTTGCCGCGCACCATCGGCAGCATTTTGAGCTTCAGGTCCGGCAACTGTGTCGTTTTCGTGGTGTCGGTTTCGACCTTTCGCTTGTCGCTGCGGTCCGCGCCGGTGAGCGCCTGCACAGAGACGGGACCGTCGGGCGCTTCAATTTCGTAACGCCCATCGGCATCCGTATGCCCGAAATAGCAAATCGAGTCGCTGTCGCGCGACATCAGACCGACTTCAATTCCCTCGACTGCCTTTCCCGTTTTTTCATCTATGCATCGACCTGTCACTTGAACTTTAGGATAGAGTTTGATTTCCAGTGTACCGCCGGCGACCGCACTCCATCGCGGAAGCTTGATTCGTTGTGGTGGCAAAAGATTGGGATGCATGACAAGGATGTCGACATCTCGAGCATCTGGAAGACAAAACGAAGCACGCCCTTCGCGATCGGCCGTATCATGAATGCTGCCACACTCTCGCGCAAACAGTACGAACATTGCGCCAGGTGCGGGCTTCTGGGTGGACCCATTCATCGCGACGATTGTGACGGTGTGTCCCTTACTCATCTTCAGAGAGACCGGCTTGCCGCCGGGTTTAATCCCTTCGAATTTGCGGCGAACCAAATTCTGTTGATTGACCTGACCTTCGCAAACGGCTCCATTGGGAATTCCTCCAATAGTCATCATCCCATCCTTGTCGCTCACCGGCTTGGCGATTCCCGCGACGGGGAAAAGATCGATCGGCAACAAGACCGAGTCGCCGTTCACTCCTTTCCAATTCACGTATTCCAGCTCTGCGCCCTGCACGGGCTGGCCGGACTCGTCAATCACGCGCAACCGCAACTCTTCCGGCGCCTTCACCGCTAGCACGACGCGCTGCGCGGCTTGGCCTTGATCGACGGAAAAATTGCGGCTCCCGTAACTGTACCCTTTGGCGACGGCCACCAAGGTGCCCCAGGCCGGCGGTGTAAGATTCAAGCTGAAGTTTCCCTTCTCGTCGGCATCGGTGGCTTGATACTTGAATTGCCCTAATATCCCGCCGCGTAGCCAGACCCGGGCGCGCGGTACAGGCTTACCCGCTTCGTCTTGCACTGTGCCGTAGATGAATACCGGCAACGACGGCGCTTTGCCGGCCGGCGGCTCCGCGGCGCGGCCGCTGATTGTCAGGGCCACCAGAACGGCGATTACCCTGAATGCGCGAGCGCCGGCGCCGAGGCGATGAAGCTGTGCCATGGTGAGACTCCGGATAATGTGGCCGCTGCGAAAGCTCGGAGGTACGAGTTGAGGCGACAATCATTGTATCGGAATGATTGACCAGACTCCGGCGCAGGCTACCGCTTTTCAGGAAAACAAGCCCGGCGAGCCGCGCGGCGTAAGCCCGCCGTGGAAGTTGTCCCACGCGCGCTCACCCACTTTCCACGCCTGCCTGACGGCCCGACGCTCGCCAATTCCGCGCTTCGTTTGACATTCCCAAACGGGATCGTACCCTTTTGCGGCAACGGATTGTGCCCGCTGGAATTTCGATTGCTCGGGGAGATGTTACACAGTGCTACAAAACTGCAACAGAATGCTACACCCGTAAAAAAATCTGCCGGGAGATCGCCGTGCATCGAACCAATACCCAAGTCAATGACCGAGTCAATCGCTGTGACCATGTACTCGCTTTTCGACTTTTTTCGACCAGGTGTGCGAAGGCGTCGTGGCCACACCGCAAACGACGGCTATTCAATGGCTTAGGGCGGCAACCACAGTGGCGCGCAAACGCACAAAGTCAAAAAAAGTCAACGAGCGCGCCACTATTTCGATGCCGAGCAAGAAAAATCGACCGCGTCCTTGAAGCGCGCGTTGGCGCGGTTTATCATTCCGCCATTGCGAGCGGCCAGAAGTTGGGGAGCTTTGACATGGGCAACACGATGAGATGGAAGAAGCTAAACAGTCTACTGGACGCAAGAGCGTTCCGCCTTGCGTTCCCACGCGGAGCGTGGGAACGAGAGTGGGTTGTTTTGATCTTGGTGGTAGCAACGATTTTGGTCGCGCTGCCGCACTCAGCCTTCGCCCAAAGCAACTCCCCACAACTTCGCACCGATCATCCCTGGTATCCCGGCGAGCTGTCGTGTTCCTCGTTTGATCGGCTCTTCGCCACGCAGGCAGCACTGTACAGGCGCGTGACCGGCCGCGAGGTGAAGACCGACGAAGACAAGGCGCTGGCCAGTTGGTACTGGCGCAATCTCAACTACTACCACGGCGAAGACGCGTCGATGAATTATTGGGGCGATGGCTATGCCAAGGGCGGGAAGAATCACGAATACTGGACTGGCCTGTTCGCCTATGGCTTCGGCCTGTGCGGCACCACGCATGCCCAATGGGTGGCCGAACTCGACACGCTGCTCGGTCCGTGCCGCAGCCGGGTGACCGGCGTTAGCGGACACAATAGCTTCGAGGTCTGGCTCACCGGCGGGGCCTATGGAAACGGCAAATGGGCGCTGCTGGACCACGACATTTGCACCGTCGTCTTCAACGAAGACGGCAGCCGGCTGCTGTCGATCCCCGAGATTGCGAAGGATTTGAAGAAGCTCACGAATGCCAACTTCAAACCGGAGCGCCAGCATGGCTGGCTCATCGGCGGCCTGCATCGCAGTGACCCCTCGGCATACGACCAGTTCGCCAGTGCTGAATACAGAGCTGGCTACGCCGGGCCGCCGCCGTTGTTTCATCTGCGGGCCGGCGAGAGCCTGCGCCGTTACCTAAAGCCCGGCCTCGACGACGGCAAGACCTTCGTCTACTGGGGTCTGAACTATATGACCGACGGCATCCCGGGCCCCGAGCGCTCGCTGACTTGGGTGAATCAGCCCGAGAAGATGTTCAACTCGAAGCAGCCGTCGCCCTACCACGCCGGGCAGGCGCGCTACAGCAATGCCGTGTACACGTACAAGCCTGACTTTGCGAATGGCTCCTACAAAGAAGCCGTGATCGACGAATCGGACAAGCACGTCACCTTTGAGTTTTACACGCCGTTCGTCATTGGCTGCACGCCGGCCAATCCGACCAAGAAGGGTTTTGCCGTTTACGATCTCGGCGCGAAGAACGGTCTTGTCTTGATGGGCAATGCGACCTGTCCGGCGAACATTTCGGTCGATCAGGGCGCAACCTGGCAAGCGGTCGGCTCCTGCAAGGATGGCCTCGACCTCACCGATTTCGTGAAAGGGTTTCAGCAATACCGGATTCGCTTCGACGCCGGTGCTAAGCAACTGGCGGGTACGGGTCTGAGCATGCGCACGGTGTGTCAGTGCAACGCTTGCCTGGTCCCGCACTTGAAAGACGATGGCACGAAGGTGACATTCTCTTCGCCGGGATATGGCGTTGTCTCCGCCGGGCCGACGAAGGCGCAAGCCCAGGCGCACGTTGTAGCTGGCAAGTTCGATTCCAACACGGTCACGCTCGAACTGGCCACGCCGCGGCATGAAAAAGCAGTTCGGCTCTGCGCGGCCGGCTGGCAGGCATCGAGCAGCCCGCCGACGCCGGCGAAATACTTCATCGATTGCTCGATCGACGGCGGCAAAAGCTGGCAGAGCGTGGTAAAGGACTGGGAGATCATCCGCCGGCCGCCCGACCCGGCCGATTTCTGGAGCCAGAGCATCTCGTGGGGCGACGTGGAGTTGAAGAACGTAACTGGCCCGGTCCGTGTGCGCTTCCGCAACACCGGCGGCAAGAACTATCGCCGCGCCGAGGCGCATCTGGTGTACGACGTCGCGCAGCCTGGCGAGACCGAAGTCACATTCGCCTGGCGCGAGGGCGGCGGGGCGATCAGGACAGCGCGCCATGTGTTCGCGAACACGAAGGAGGATACTTCGTGGTCGATCCCGACCGGCAAGAATGTGGAGACCACATGGGTGGAGTATAAGCCGAGATGATTTCATTCGAAATCAGAAAGGAGGGCCGTAACTCAATTCACTGCCATGTATGCCAGCAAATCATGCTCGCAAACCATGCAGCAGATCCTTTCAAATAAGTTTGAACGGAGATCTCATCATGAACATAACATGCATATTGGCAAGCAGTTACGGCTTCAATGTCTACTGAGTAAGCCCTCCCGGCATCGAAATTGCACTTCGCCGATCAAGGTTTGCTTTTTTAGATGGCAACGGATCGAGCGTCTCTCCAAACAGCTCAGCATGCTGTCGCCGTCGCGCTCGACAAACTGCGAACTCGAATCGTGAGTGGTAACGTGAACCAGCAACGGCAAAAAACGGTCGTTGTCATTGGCAACGGCATGGTCGGTCACCGCTTCTGCGAGAAGCTGGCCGAATTCGATGCCGTGCACAATTATCAAATCGTCACCTTCTGTGAAGAGTCGCGCCCGGCCTACGACCGCGTCAACCTCACCAAGTACTTCGAGCATCGCCAGGCCGAGAAACTCGCGCTTACAACTTCCGAATGGTACGCGCAAAAGGGGATTCAGCTCTTCGTGGGCGAGCGGGCCACCGAGATCGACCGCAGCAACCGCGTGGTGCGTTCCTCAAAAGGTCGCGAGATCGCTTACGACATTATCATCCTGGCCACCGGCTCGGCGCCGTTTGTGCCACCGGTCCCCGGCATTGAGCGGAAAGGTGTTTTCGTTTATCGCACCATCGAAGATTTGGAACAGATCATCGAATATGGCAAGTCGGTGAAGAGGGCGGCGGTCATCGGCGGCGGGCTCCTCGGCTTGGAAGCGGCCAAGGCCACCTACGACTTGGGATTGGAAACGCATGTCGTCGAGTTTGCTCCGCGCTTGATGCCGCGGCAGATCGATGATGCCGGCTCGAAAGCGCTCGTCGGCAAGATCAACGCCCTAGGCGTTGAGGTCCACGTCAACACCAACACCAAGGAAATCATTGGCAACGGCAAAGTCGAAGGCATGGTTTTCGCTGACGGCGGCCGGCTCGATGTGCAGATGGTGGTCGTCTCGGCCGGCATCAAGCCGCGCGATGATTTGGCCCGCAATTGCGGCCTGCTCATCGGCCAGCGCGGCGGCGTGGTCGTAGATGAGCAGTTGCGCACCTCTGATCCGAGCATCTATGCCATCGGTGAAGTCGCGCTATTTAACAACATGATTTACGGCCTGGTGGCCCCGGGCTACGAGATGGCCGAGATTGCGGCGGCGAATCTCACCGGCCAGGAGCGGCGCTTCACTGGCGCCGATATGTCGACCAAGCTGAAGCTCATGGGCGTGGACGTGGCCAGCTTCGGCAACGCCTTTGCCGATGACAAGACGGCCAAGCCGATCACCTATGAGGATCCGTTCCAGGGTACCTACAAAAAACTGCTGTTCAACCATGAAGGCACGCGCTTACTGGGCGGGATTCTGGTGGGCGATGCATCCGATTACAGTACGCTGCTGTCCTTCGCCAAGAGCGATAAACCGCTGCCGATGCCGCCGGGCCAATTATTGGCGAGCGGGGCCAGTTATGGCCCCCCCGGTGTTCCCAAGCTGAACGCCCTCGATGCCATGCCCGACGAAGCCCAGGTGTGCTCCTGCAACAATGTGAGCAAAGGAACCATCTGTTCGAGCATTCGCGACAAAGGCCTGGCGTCGGTCGATGACGTGAAGAAATGCACGAAGGCCGGCACCGGCTGCGGCGGTTGCTTGCCGCTGGTGATCGACCTGTTCAAAGCCGAGATGAAAAAGTCGGGCAAGAAGCTCAACAATAATCTGTGCGAGCATTTCGCGTTTACCCGACAAGAGTTGTTCGAGATCATCAAGATCAAGCAAATCAAATCTTTCGGCGAGCTTCTGGCGAGCCACGGCAAAGGGAACGGCTGTGAGATTTGCAAGCCGGCCGTCGCGAGCATTCTGGCCAGTTTGTGGAACGAGAACGTCATGAAGCACACCACGCTTCAAGACACGAACGATCGTTTCCTGGCGAACATCCAGCGCGGCGGGCTGTATTCGGTCGTGCCCCGAGTCCCCGGTGGCGAGATCACGCCCGACAAGCTCATGGCCATCGGCCGCATTGCCAAGAAATTCGGCCTGTACACGAAAATCACCGGCGCCCAGCGCATTGATATGTTCGGCGCGAAGCTTCACCAGTTACCCGACATCTGGGAAGAACTGGTCGCCGCTGGGCTCGAAAGCGGTCACGCCTACGCCAAGGCGATTCGCACAGTGAAAAGCTGCGTCGGCACTAGCTGGTGCCGCTATGGCGTGCAGGATTCCGTGGCCTTTGCTGTGCAAGTCGAGAATCGCTACAAGGGCTTTCGCGCGCCGCACAAGCTCAAAGCCGCGGTCTCCGGCTGCGTGCGGGAGTGTGCCGAGGCCCAGGGTAAGGACTTCGGACTCGTGGCGACCGAGAACGGCTACAACTTATACGTTTGCGGCAACGGCGGCGCCAAGCCGCGCCATGCCGACCTGCTGGCGGCCGACATCGATGAAGAGACTTGCATCAAATACATCGACCGCTTCCTGATGTACTACACCAAAACGGCCGACCGGCTGACGCGCACTTCCGTTTGGCTCGAAAAGCTCGAAGGCGGCATCGAGTACTTGAAAGACGTCATCATAAACGATCGCCTCGGTATTTGCGCGGAGCTGGAAGCGCAGATGCAGCACCAGGTAGACACCTACGAGTGTGAGTGGAAAGCCGTCGTCAACG
>DATGHS010000002.1:0-5952 GCA_035307785.1 Gemmataceae bacterium | reverse complement strand
GCACTGGATCGCGATCTACCCGCGCTACCGGCAATGGGAATTATCAAGTGAGAGGTGGGCCGGTCGGCAGTGAGTAGCACGATAAGAGAAAGCCCAGGGACGGAAGTCCCTGGGCATCATTTTTCCCCGTACTCATCCTTCCATTCGTCGTACCATGCCATCTGAATGGCTTCCAGCACTTTTTCGCCGCCATGCTTGGGGTCGTCGTCGAAATCCTCCAGATCGAGGACCCATTTGTGCATGTCGGTAAAGCGCACGGTGAGCGGGTTCAGCGTGTCGTACTTTTCGAAAAGCAAGGCCCCGATTTCATTCACATCGGTCCACTTCAGGCTCATGGCACACGTCTCCGTTGCCGCGTTTTCGTGTTTAAGGCTTCTTTAGCCTCCGACGCGGCGGGAGGCAATGCGGTCGTCGGAATTCGAATACGTGCGGGGCCCGCGCTCCAAATCCTCCACACGCGCCCGCAGGTCGTCGAGCTCCGCCTTCCAATCTTCCGAACTCGGCGGTACGCGCCGAAGGGAGCGAATGATTGCATTTACGCCGAAAAACGTGATGGCGGCGAGGGGAATCAACACCCAGACGACCGAAGGATCAAGCAAGTGGTCGAGAAATCGCTGCATTGGATGGCTCCTAGATCGGTTCGAAAAAAACATTAACCACGGACAACATGGATAAATAAACAATCTAAAACGAAGCTCCAGCGGAGGCGGTTATCGTTCAGCATTTTATCCGTGTTATCCGTGTTATCAGTGGCTCGCTGCTCTTCACTTACTTCCCCAACAATTTCACATTCGCTGGAACATTCTTCCACTTGTATTTCGTGGAAAACTGCGTCGGATTTAGCGTTTCCTGGCTCTTTTCCAGCTGGACCACACACAACAACTCGGCCAGGCCGGGGCCATCGGCGCGGTAATTACCATCGACGCTGATGGCAATGATTTGCTTCTCCTCGGTAATGAGATAGCCGCGCAACTGGCCCGTCGCACCGTCGTAGCAATACGTCGTCCGGTCGCTGCCCGTAGCGACCAGCGAGCCGTTGCCCATCGGCCAGCCGCTCTGATAATTCATCACGCTGGGCATAAGTCCCACGACCACGTTGTTCTTCGTGGGCCAGGCCAGCACGGTCTGGTGTCCTTTGCCGTTGATCAGATTCCGGTCCACCTGTGCGATGGCCAGTGTGGCGAGCAACGTGGTAGCGCCCACGATGTCCAGTGTATTCGCCAACCGGCCGGATGATACCACCCACATACGCACGCGGCCGTCGCTGTCGCCGCTAAGCACGTGCCTGCCTTCGGCATCCCAACAGAGCGCTTGAATGTAATAAATGCCAGGGTCGGTCAGCGTCTTATCGAGCTTGCCGCTCTTATAGTCCCAGAGCTTGATCGTTTTGTCGCTGGAAGTTGCCAGCAGGCCAGAAGGCCCCGGCGCAAAGGCGAGCCGCGTGATTTGCTCGCCGTGGCCTTTGAGCATTTGCGTCGGTGGGCCGCCGCTGGCATTCCAGACCAGCACGGTCTTGGCTGTGTCGCCGGAAGCAAGTTGCTTGCCGTCCGTTGACCACGCTACGCATGTCACCGGGGCCTTATGGCCCTCTAGTACTTGCAGAACCTTTCCATTTGCGTCCCAAACCCTCACGGTTTGATCGTAGGATGATGTGGCCAACAGCTTGCCGTCGGGTGACCAGGCAAAGGAGGAAACCGCGCTGGCATGACCTTCCAGTGCGTGCTGCAGCTTGCCGGTGGCCGGGTCCCACAACGTGAGCGGATTGGCGCCAAGGCCGACGATGAGTGGCCGATTGGCCGTCCACCACGCCGACGTGGTGCCGGCAATCGGGTAGCCAACTTGCGTCTTTCCAGCCGGCACGTCGTAAATGTTCAGGTTATAGCCGTCGATGCCGAGCAGCCGCTTGTCGTCGGGAAAGAATATCAGGGCATAAGCACCGGCGGTGAAGCTCTGCGCTGCCTTGGCCGACTCGGGATCGAAGACTTGAACTTTCCCGGTCTTGAGTGACGAAACCGCGAGTAGCTTGCTGTCGGAAGTCCAGGCGAAAGCGGTCACTGGTCCGTCGATGGTTCGAAGCATTTTGCCTTCATCGTCGAACAGGATCGTTTTGTCGCCGGTGCCGGCCGCGAGCGTCTTGCCATCGGGCGCCCACAGAGCAGTCGTGAAATCGCTCTTTAATTCGCCGAGTGTGCGAATGATCCTGCCGGCCTCGACTCCCAAGATTTGCACCGGCAATGTCTGAGCGGTGATGGCCGCCTCGCGGCCGTTGGGGTGCCAGGAGATCGACTGCACGGGCCGGCCCATATCGGAGCTATTCAGGATTTTGCCGCTGTTCGCGTCCCAATGCGAAACGAATCCGCTATTGCCGCCGGCCCCGAGAATCTCCCTCCCGTTCGGCGACCAACCCAGCACCGAAACATAGCTCGGGTGGCCCTTCAGCAATTTCAATGGCATGCCGCTCTTCACGTCCCATAGGTGGACAGCCTGATCATTGATGCCGCCGGAAGCCAGCGTGTTGCCGTCGGGCGAGAACGCCAACCCGTAACAATGGTACCCATGGCCGACCAGCGCCTTAACGAGATGACCATTGACTGCGTCCCAAATGCGGATCGTCCCATCGAGGCCCCCGGTGGCGATCAACTTGCCGTCGGGGCTAAGGGCGACCGCGGAGAAAGTCCCGCGATGCCGGCGCGTTTCCAGCGTCCAGCTTACCACGCCCTTCACGATAGGCGGTTTGGTGACCAAAGCGTGCGCGCTCATCGCGTCGCCTGGTTTCAACGTCAGAGGCTCCGGCTTGATAACCGTGGTGGCCGGCTTTGGCTTATCTTTCTCAGCGGGCTTCTGACCCAGCACGCCAATGGGAAATGCAACTGCACCAAGAAGCGCTCCATAAGCGAGCAAAAAACGCGGCATCGAAGTGTCTCCGGGATTGATAAGCACTCTATCCGAATGATGTTTGAATGCAAGCGCTAACCGCTTCGCACTTTCTTCGCTAAAACAGCTGCGGAGAAAACCATGACCATACGCTTGATATCCCGGGCCCTGCTCAGCGTCAGCGACAAGACCGGCCTCGTCGAATTTGCGCGCGGCCTGGCGGCCTGCGGAGTGGAGATCATTTCCACCGGCGGCACCCGGCGGACGCTGGCCGACGCCGGGTTGGCCGTGCGCGACATTAGCGACGTGACCGGCTTTCCGGAAATCCTCGATGGCCGGGTAAAAACGCTGCATCCGAAGGTGCACGGCGGCATCCTCGCTATCCGCGAGCATCCCCAGCATCAGGCCGTACTGCACGAACAGGGGATCGGCTGGATTGACCTGGTGGTCGTGAATCTTTATCCCTTCGAAAGCACCGCGGCGAACTCGGCCAGCACTCACGAGCAGATTATCGAAAACATCGACATCGGCGGTCCATCGATGATCCGCTCGGCCGCGAAGAATTACCACGACGTGACTGTAATCACCGACCCTGCCGATTACGAAATTGTCCTGGGCGAAATCCGCGAGCAAGGTGGCACCCGCTTATCCACGCGCGAACGGCTGGCCGCCAAGGCGTTCGCGCGCACGGCGCGCTATGATGCCGCCATCGCTGCGTATTTTCAAAAGCGGCAAGCAGACCTCGACCCGGCGGCGCTGTGGCCGAGCAATTTGACCTTGAGCTTCGAACTTCGTTCCAAGTTGCGCTACGGCGAGAATCCGCACCAGAAGGCCGCTTTCTATATCGAATCAACTGCAAAGTACCCGTGCCTGGCGAACGCCGAAGTGTTGCATGGCAAAGAACTTTCGTACAACAATTTGCTCGACCTCGACAGTGCTGTGAACCTGGTGCGGGAATTTTCGCAACCTGCCGCCGTGGTGCTCAAGCATAACAATCCGTGCGGCGCAGCCGTTGCCGACACGCTCGAACAGGCATTTGACAAAGCCTACGAAGGCGATCCGCTCAGCGCCTTCGGCGGCATCCTCGGCTTCAATCGCGAACTGGATGAGGCGACGGCCCTTCGTGTCACCGAGCCGAACCGGTTCATCGAGTGCATCATCGCGCCGGGGTACAGCGAGAAAGCGCTGGAAATCCTGGGCACCCGGCCAAAATGGGGCAAGAATGTGCGCCTGCTGAAGACCGGGCCGCTCGGTCCGCCGCAGCCAAGTCTCGACTATCGCCGCATCGATGGCGGCTTGCTCGTGCAGGATCGCGATATTCGCAGCGACGAGGATTTGGCCGCTGCTGAAGTTAAGACGAAACGCCCGCCCACCGAAGCCGAGCGCGCCGACCTGGCCTTCGCCTGGAAGGTCTGCAAGCACGTGAAGAGCAATGCCATTGTGCTGGCCCGGCAGGGGATGCTGGTGGGGGCCGGGGCCGGGCAGATGAGCCGCGTCGATTCCGTGCAAATCGCAGTCAAGAAAGCCAGCGAGCGCAGCAAGGGGTCGGTCCTGGCTTCCGACGCTTTCTTCCCCTTCCGCGACAATGTGGACGCCGCCGCCGCGGCCGGCATCACCGCCATGGTGCAGCCCGGCGGCTCAGTAAAGGATTCGGAATCCATCGCCGCCTGTGACGAACACGGCATCGCCATGATCTTCACTGGCGTACGGCATTTCCGGCATTAATTGGTTTCGCACTTCACCATTCGATCACCGCTTTGGTGCCCGCGGTCGAGGCGGCGTCTTCGACTGCCGCGTTTTGTGCCCATTGAATGACGCGATGAGTCACTTCCGCGGCCTGGCGCGTGTGCAACGCCGGCGGCGGGGCGCCAAGTTGCAGGCCCATATCGACGTGCAGGTACTTCTGAACCAAAATGGCCGCGGTCAGCGCCAGTTCCCGGTTGGGTTGGCGGGCCACGTCGCGCAGCACTTCTACCGCCCGCTCATTTTGCTGATTCTGGAGCAATGATTCGACCGCTAAAAGTCGCAACGACGACGGATTGTTCGGGTGCAGCATCTGTTCCAGCAGCGCATCGGTAAGCAAGCCGTGCAAATGCAACAACTGAGCCAGCTCGACTCGTAACACGGCCGAGGTGCGGACGCTGGCCACCTGGTCCCGCAGTTGCGCAATTTCCAGCGGGTCGGGCTGCTCGGCAAGCAGCCGGCGGTAATGATCGAGGAGCGTTTGCGTCGAGCGGACGCCCAACGGTCCATTCTCTGTGGCCCACGCGCAGATGTCGGCAATGGCCTGCGGCGTGAAACTGCCCGTAGTGACCGTGAGCGCGCCGTCTTTGAGAAAGCGCGGATCGGCCAGCGCTTGATGAATCGCCGTGCGGATCCAAATCCAGCGATGCTCGATATCCCAGAGCAGCGCCTCGGCCGCGGCCCGGCGCACTTCCGACGCGGGGTCACGCAGCGCTTCCGCCATGGGTTCCACAAATAGTCGCTGCGGCACGCTGCCGAGAGCCAATAGCGCCGCTGCCCGAACCGCCGGCACCGGGTCGCTCTGCGCCACGGCCAACACGAGTTCCGGCTGGCCTTGCCGCCAGGTCTTGCGAAATTCCAGGGCCGCCAGCACCACGAGCCGCACTTGCGTACACGGATGCTGCAAGTACGGCAACACCGGCCCGGCCTCGCGAAAAATGGCTTCGCGCAGCGCGCGCGTCTCCGGCAGTTGCCGGCAAGCGTTCATATCCGCCGGCCACTCGGTCCGGCGAGTCAGCTGTTGGGCCAGCGCCTTCGCATGCCGCAAAGCCGCCGCTCCGCTCGAGGCGACCGTTTGGGCCGCCAGCAAGCCCGCCGGCACCAGCAACAGCAACCCTTGGGCCATGCAGGTGAACGCGTCTTGCGCGCCCAGCTTTGCCAGCCAAAGCCAGACGAACCCGGTCAGGCAGGGCAGCACGGTGATGGGTTGCAGCAGCGGCCGATTCGGCGCCATGCGGAACAGCATACCGCCCAGCACCAGGTGCGCTGCCGCCCCGCCCAAGAGTGCCGTGCGCTGATTCTCACTGGCCTTCAGACTGGCCAGGAACAGCAATG
>DATGHS010000001.1:0-11474 GCA_035307785.1 Gemmataceae bacterium | reverse complement strand
TGTGGAACCGAACAAAAACGGGGCTAAGATCCTGGGCAAGGTCTGGGAGCGCGGCAAAGCGGAGCCGAAACAATGGACCATCGAATTTGATGATCCATTCCCCATTACTGAAGGCGCGCCGGGCCTGTACTGCTGGGCCACCGGAATCATCCAGGGCCAAACAGGTGCCGAAGGCTTTTTCGACAATGTGAAAGTGACACCCAAGAAGAAGTAAAAGTCTTGCGCGCTAAGCCGCGAGCGGTGGACTCGCGGCTTCGTGCTCTGAATAAAGGAACTCGTACCATGCAATCAGTTCGATCGCTTCGCCATATTGTGATGTTGGGCGTAACCGTGCTTATTCTGGCCGGCGTGATGCTGGTTGTCCGCTTTAGCCCGTGGCAAGCCGGCCTGCCGAACCGGGTCCACGCCGATGAACCGGCCAAGCCAATGAGCGAATTGGCCCGAATGTGGCCCATGTTCGGCGGCAGCATTTCCCGCAACATGGTCAACCTCACCGAAACCAACGTGCCGACCGACTGGGAAGTGCGCAAGAACCAGCAACCGAAGAACCTGAAATGGAAAGAAAGGCTGGGCTCCAAAGCCTACGGCGGCCCCACCGTTGTCGGCGGCAAAATCTACATCGGCACCAACAACGGCTCCCCCCGAAACAATCGGGATCGCGACCCGCAAACCAAAAAGCCGCTCGACAAGGGCATCCTCATGTGCTTCCGCGAGAGTGACGGCAAATTCCTGTGGCAGCACGTCAACGACAAGCTGCCCGGTGGTCAGGCTTACGACTGGCCGGAGGAGGGCGTTTGCTCCACGCCCATCGTGGAAGGCGAGCGCCTCTGGTATGTGAGCAATCGCTGCACCGTGAATTGTCTCGACACCGAAGGCCTGGCCCATATTCCCATGGCCGAGCGGAAAGAGCAATACAAGGACGACACCGATGCCCACATTATCTGGCAATACGACATGATGAAGGAACTGAATGTCTCGCCGCACAACCTGGCCGTGTGCTCGCCACTCATTGTCGGCGATTTGCTGTTTGTGGTCACGGCCAACGGCGTGGATGAACAGCACATCAGCGTGCCCTCGCCCGAAGCGCCCAGCTTCATTTGCCTGGACAAGAAAACCGGAAAACTGCTGTGGAAAGACAATTCACCCGGCAAGAACATCATGCACGGCCAGTGGTCGAACCCCACTTATGCCGAAATCGGCGGCGTGCCGCAGGTGATCTTCCCCGGCGGTGACGGCTGGATCCGCGGCTTCGAACCCAAGACCGGCAAGCTGCTCTGGAAGTTCGACGCGAACCCCAAGGATTCCTTTTACAAGCTCGGCACCGAAGGAACCAAGAGCGACTTCATTGCCACGCCGGTTGTTCACGAAGGCAAGATTTACCTGAGCACGGGCCAGGACCCGGAACATTATGCCGGCGTCGGCCATTTCTGGTGCATCGATCCGGCTGGCAAAACGGGTGACATTTCACCCGAGTTGGTTGAAGACGCTTCGGTCAAGCCGCCCAAGACCAAGAAAAACCCGAATTCGGGCGCCGTCTGGCACTTTGGCGGCCCGAATCCCGACGAGAATGCCCGCCGCGATATACTTTTCTCGCGAACGATGAGCACCGCCTCGGTTCACGATGGGCTATGCTATGTGGCGGACTTGCAAGGGTTCGTTTACTGTCTCGACGCCAAGACCGGCAAGCTTTACTGGCAGCACGACACCAAATCGGAAATTTGGGGCTCGACGTACTGGGTGGACGGCAAGATTTATCTCAACGTGGGCGACGGCGACGTCTATATCTTCGCCCACGGCAAGGAAAAGAAGCTCATCAACAAGGTCGAAATGGACGAATCGCTGCGCAGCACCTCGGTCGTGGCCAATGGCGTGCTGTACCTGATGAGCGAGAATAATCTCTTTGCAATTCAGGAAAAGAAATAGCCTGCCGGTATTTTGTAGTTTGCGCCTCTCCGAATTGAGGGTTATGGGCGGCGCCGGTTACATTCCGCCAATTGCCAGTGAATGAACCCGGCGCCGGCCCAGCCCGTAGGAACCCAATCGTGCAATCTTCCCAATCGCTTCGCCGCATCGTTATCTTGGGGGCCACGGCGCTCATTCTCGGCGGCGTGTTGTCGCGTGTTCACTTTGAGTCTGGGTCCGACCGGACGTCGCCCAATCCGCTTTATGCTCAAGAGCCCGAAAGGCCGATCTCCGACATGCTCCGCATTTGGCCCATGTTCGGCGGCCACATCGGCCGCAACATGGTCAACCTCGCGGAGAAGGGCGTGCCCACGGAATGGGAAATGCGCAAGAACGAGCAGAAGAAAAACCTGAAGTGGGTAGCGAAGCTCGGTTCGCAGGCCTACGGCGGGCCCGTCATTGCCGCCGGCAAGGTCTTTGTCGGCACCAACAACGGCGCTCCGCGTAATGACCGCGATCGTGACCCAAAATCCAAGAAACCGTTCGATAAGGGGGTGCTCATGTGCTTCCGCGAGTCGGACGGCAAGTTTCTCTGGCAGCACGTGAACGACAAGCTTCGCTCCGGCAATGAAAACGACTTCAGCAACGTGGGAATTTGTTCCACGCCGATCGTAGAAGACGGCCGCGTTTATTACGTAAGCAACCGCTGCGTCGTGAATTGCCTCGATACCGAAGGCCTGGCCCACATTCCGCCAGCCGAGCGCAAAGAGCAATACACTAGCGACACGGATGCCCACGTGATTTGGCAATACGACATGATGAAGGAACTGAATGTCTTCCCGCACAATATGTCGGCCTGCTCGCCGCTCATTGTCGGAGACTTGCTCTTCGTTGTCACCGGCAATGGTGTCGACGACACCCATACCAACATTCCGAAGCCGGATGCGCCAAGCTTTATCGCCCTCAACAAAAAAACTGGCGAACTGGTGTGGAAAGATAGCTCACCCGGCAGGCAGATCCTGCACGGCCAATGGTCGAACCCAACCTATGCGGAAATCGGCGGCAAACCGCAAGTGATCTTCCCCGGTGGCGACGGCTGGCTGCGCAGTTTCGAATCGCAGACCGGCAAGCTGATCTGGAAGTGCGACTGTAACCCGAAAGATTCCGTGTATGACGTCCGCGGCAGCGGCACCCGGAGTGACTTCATTGCCACGCCAGTGGTGCACGACGGCAAAGTTTACATCGGCCTTGGCCAGGACCCCGATCACTCCACCGGGATCAGCCACCTGTGGTGTATCGATCCGGCCGGCAAGACTGGTGACATCTCACCGGAGTTGGTGACCGACGCCACGATGAAGCCACCCAAGACCGCCAAGAACCCGAATTCCGGAATTGTCTGGCATTACGGCGGGCTCGACCCGGACCCCAAGGCGAAGCGCGAATTCATCTTCGGCCGGACCATGAGTACGCTGTCGGTTCACGATGGCTTGCTGTACGCCGCGGAGCTTGACGGGTTCCTCCATTGCCTCGACGCCAAGACCGGCGAACTCTACTGGAGGCACGATCTCAAATCCACTATCTGGGGTTCAACTTACTGGGTGGATGGCAAGATCTACCTCGCCACAGAAAGCGGCGATGTATATGTCTTCGCACACGGCAAGGAAAAGAAACTCATCAACAAGGTCGAGATGGAAGAGCCAATCCGGAGCACCCCCGTAGTGTCGAACGGCGTGCTCTACGTGATGAGCGAATTGAACCTCTACGCGATCCAGGAGAAGAAGTAGCCATTTCTCCTCTCTCCCCTTGGGGGAGAGGGGGTGAGGGGCAGCGGACGCGGTGCTTGCACGCCAAGCCTCATTCCAAATGCTCGAGCAACTGCTCCCACGTGGCCGTCAATCGTTCGGATACCACCCCTACCAGCCGCCGGTAAACCTCAAAACCCAATTCGTGATGCTCCTGACAAAGCTGGCGAAGCGCGGCGCTGTTCAATTCCACGGCTCGCACTGGTTCCAGCACTTTGGCCATAAACCTCCATCGGTACGGCGGCGTTAATGCCGACCAGCCAAGCACTTCTCCTGGGCCGATGGTTTGAATGCATACATGACCATCGGCTTGGCCCCTTTCCATCTCTACCGTCACGCGTCCGGAGAGAATCAGGTAGAAGGCATCAGCCGGTTGGCCGGCGTGAAACATACATTGGTCGGCCGGAACGCCAACCATTTGCGCGCAGCTGCTAATCAATTCCAAGGTCGAATCGTCCAACCCGGCCAAAAATGGATGATGAGCGAGCGCGGCCTGCGTGTCGGTGGCAATCATGGGAGAGTCCCCTCCAAGTACGGCGTATTTCCCTTACTGTCGCATGCCGCCAAGCAGAAAACAAGGAGTTTTCGGACTTATTTTTTCAGCACGAACTGCCGGTGGAAATTGGCCAGAGGTATGTTGCCTGCCTTCTCGAAATACTCGGCCAGGATGCGGTGCGCGCGCAGATGCTTCGGATCTTCCTGCAAAGCGCGGGCGAACCAGGCCAGTGCCTGATCCTGATTCTGAAATCCAAGTTGAATTTCGCCGGCTTCACAATAAAGGTCGGCATTGTGCGGAGATTCCGGTATAAGCCGGGAAGTGATTTCCGAAAGACGCCGGCTCTCCTTCTCCGCTTCGCTGCCGCGCTGCGCCATCTTGGTGGCCTCGGCCTCCCGCCCCAGCCGGCGCAGGCATTCGGCCAGGTCGAAATAGGTCTGCGGCCGGGATCGATCGCGGTCCAGAGCCTTTTGCAGCCAGGGAAGAGCCTGGTCCGGATGATCCGTCATGAGGGCGACGCGGCCGCGCAATAGCAAACCAAGAGGAAGCTGGGGCTCTTGGGACAGTATCTGCTCGACCACCGGCCGGGCTTCTTCCGCTCGGCCGGCCTCCACCAAGGCGATGGCATAGGCAACCTGATAATCGAGATGCTGCGGCCGGCGCCGGTACAGTACTTCGCAATGGGAGAGCGCAGCCGGAATGTTTTTCATCCGCCCTTCCAGCAACAACTGGGCGAGCTGATAGCGAGCCTCTTCGTAATCCGGGTCGCGCTCCAGCGCTCGCTGGTACAGCGGGATCGCTTCGTCGGCGCCGGCCCGCAGGTTCACGCACTCGGCTTTTAGCCGCAGCGCCGGTGGGAAGTCGGGTTGGTCTTGTAGCCACTGGTCGGCACAGTTTACTGCCTCCACCATGCGATATTGCTTGAGATGGCCTTCCGCGATGGCTTCCAAGATCCAACCCCATTCCGGGTTCCGATCGGCAACTAGCTTTTGCAATTCGGGTTCGACGCCGAGGTCGCCGCGGGCCGCCCGAATCAAGGCGCGTTCCAAGAAAACCTCGCCTTTTAGCTCATCATCGTCCTGGCAACGCTTCAGGTGTTTTTCCGCTTCGACGTAGTTGCCGCGCAGCCGCGCGCAGCGGGCCGCGAGGAAATGGAATGACACATCATCGGGCCAGCGTTGCAAGCCGCTGTCGATCTTGTCTTGGGCGCTCAGGAGGTGCCGCGCCTCCAATTCCTTGCGCGCAGCCCCGAACTTGCGCTCGAAGCGAATCTTGGGGTAAGCAAATACGGCTGCGCCGACAAGGAGAACGGCAAGGAAGAGAAAATAGTAATACCAGGCTGGCCGTCGTCTTGAACCTTGCGCGGCGGATGGAATCTGGCGCGTCACAAACCTACTCTACAAAGCCGAGACGTCGTGAGCCCGTCATTTCTTGTCGGACTTGGCGGGGGCCTCGCCGACCAGGTCGATGTTGAACGTTTGGGAGCTGCCCGAAACGGTGATGGAAAGCCCAGAGGTTTTCGGGTCCTTGTATTTAGTGGGAATTAGCATGCGTTCCCGCTTGGGAGCCGATGTCTTTTCCAATTCGGCCTTTTTCTCCGCGCTGGCTTCCACGCCCGGCGGAAGTGCAATCGAACCACTGCTGCCGGTGGACGGCGGATCAAAGGTCTCGACCACGATCGTGTACGTACCCTTGGGCGGCTTGGATATGTAGTACGAACCATCTGGCTCAATGTTGCCGCCCGCAGCATTCTTTCCGTCTGCTCCGACCAACCCCACTGTGCCCGCGTTCAACGGCTTGCCATTAAACGTCACCGTGCCCTTGACGTCTCCACCCGTTTTCGAGCAACCACAAAGCCACGGGGTTAGAATCGCCAGAAGGCCCAGTTGCAGCCACGCCACACGCGAAGCACGAACACCCATGATCAATTCTCCAACAATCAGGTTGGTCAGCCTACCGTTCTAAATATACAAACGCCGGAGCAATAAGCTCCGGCGTTTGCTTGGCAACACAAGGTTGTGATTAGAAATCGCTCGGCACCACTTCCCGCCCAGCGGGTGTGGAAATGCACCACCAGGTGGTCGGCGAAATGTCGCTGGTGACGAAGCGGATACTCCCGTCACACAAGGCGCATGCAATTCCCGTCGCGCGCGAGGACTGGGCGCGGCTCCAGTCACAATTGGCGGTGTTGTAAGGGAGGGGGTTAACCTGGAACTTGCCAACGAAGTTGCCAGGAACACCAAGAAAGTTTCCATTGGCGTCATACACGCCCGAATAGGCCGAACTGTAGATGTAATTAAACATTGGCTCGATGGTGAACCATTGATAATTCGTGTTATTACCGTTGATCGTCTTGATCTCGGGCGACCACCATGCAGCACCACCCGAATTGCTGCTTGCTCCACACGAAGCATACTTTTCCGTGAACATCAGCGTATTGCTGGTGCCGTCGGGAATGCCATCAAGACCTCGCTTGCCATTAAACGATCCTGGCGGCTGCGAGCTGATGGGTTGATATTGTCCGTTGACCAGTTCCGCATCGCCAAACACCATGAAGTTGTAAGCAAAGCTCGTCCCCGGCCAGGTCGAATTAAGTCTCATGAATCCATCGGCATCAATCCCGGGATCCGTTCCGTTGATAAAAGTCTTGATAGGGTTGTTCCAGCCACCAACGAACCACGCGGAGCCATAACCGCCGTTCGTTAACGACAGTCGGTACACGTTATCCATTTCAATGTACGGCAGGATATGGTAGTGCACCGCTCCGGTGGGACTGGCGTTGTATGGGCCCGAGAAATCGTTCGCCGGGGGCAGACGGCCCTTCGTGCCTTCGTAGTTGTGGCAAGCCAGGGCCATTTGCTTGAGATTATTCATCGCCTTGGTTCGCGCTGCGGCATCGCGAACTTTTTGCACCGCAGGCAACAGCAGTCCCATAAGAATGGCAATGATGGCCATGACTACGAGTAGTTCGATCAGCGTGAATGCCGGTCGTCTGGCACGCGCGCTCCGGAATGAAAACGTCATAATAAATCTCCCTGACCAACAGGTCAGCTTCTGGGGGAAAAGATAATAAGTCTGCGGGCGCAGACAGTTTTCGCTTCCCTCTTTTATACCACGATTCAGGGGGGCTGCAATTGAATTTAGGGAAAATTTTCATATTGGCGAAGATTCGATGAGCGACGCCCCAGGGACTTCCGTCCCTGGGCTTTCGCCCCAGTCACTTCTTGCCAAGACAGTAAACCGCGCCATTCGTGGTGCCGATGACTAGCCGGCTGTTACTGACCGCCGGTGATGCGACGATGGGGCTGCCCAGGTCAATCTTCTGAATCTCTGTTCCTTTGTTCAGATCGATGACGTAGAGATTTCCGTCCATTGAGCCGACATAAACGCGCTGGCCGGAGATGACCGCCGAGCTATCGACCTGGCCTTCGGTCACAAAAATCCATGCCTGCTTTCCGGTGTGGCGGTCGAGGGCATACAAGCGTTTGTTCTGATTGCCGATTATTACAAATTTATCGGTAACGGCTGCGGAAGCGTTGAAAGGCTGCTGGCGACTGGGCGGTTCGAAGGTCCAGGCGACCTCCTTCTTTTTCGTGTCGATGGCCAACACCTGGTTGCTTTGGGTTCCCAGGTAAAGCACTTCGCCGCGGACCGCCGGGGTGCAGCCCGTCTGTCCCTCGATGTCCACCGCGGCTGATTCCTGACCCGTTTTCACGTCGATCATGTGCAGCTTGCTGTCACAACCTGCCAGGAAGGTTTGGCCCTGCACAACTGCCGGACTGGCCAGCACCGGGCCGCCTGGCACGTTGAACTGCCACAGTTTTTTGCCGCTGTCGTCGAGGCAGTAGAGGTTCTCGTCTTCGCAGCCGATGAGGATGCGCTCGCCGGCAAAGCTCGCGCCAGCTGAAAACTGGGAATCGGTGTCAAATTGCCACAATTTCCTTCCGTTTTCGGCTTGAATGCAAAAGAATTTGCCGTCCTCATCGCCAATGTAAACCTTCCCATTGCGCACGGCCGCTGATCCTTTGAACGGTCCGGCGGGGAACTTCCATTTCACATCGCCGGTCTTCAGATCGAAAGCGTAGATGTTCTTGTCGAACGAGCCGAGGTACACGACACCGTCCACAATGGCGGCAGTGCCCTCGATGCCTTGCTTGCCGGTGGTGACTTTCCACAGCACTTCGAGGTGGTCGGGAAGCACTTCCGGACTTTGGCCATCCTGCAGCGCATTGCCGCGGAAGAAGGGCCAATCGGCGGGGCCTTGTGTGGTTGGCGCTGGGTCCGCCCGTTGCGGTTGCTGGGCAAAAACCGCTTGCCGTTCTTTGCACCCGGCGGCGAGGCTTAATATCCAAAAGCTTGTTACAACATAGATGAGTGACGAAATGCATTTCATGGTGGTCCTCCGGGCAAATCTGCAAGCGGCTACCAGGCGGCTTCGTATAATCGTTGCAGATCAATTTCCGTAAGCGGGCGCGCGTTGAAACGAGCGGTCCACTGCTGGTTCGCTTCTTCCGCAAGCAACGGCAAGATGCTCCTCGATACGCCGCAGGACGAAAGCGCAGTCGGCAAGCCGGCTCGCTGCATGAGTTCGGTAACCCGCGCCGCCAGCACTTCCGCAGCCGGCTCGCCGTTGCTTCGGCCCGCACATTCGACCAGCTCGGCATAGAGGTGGCCGACCGAAACGGCGTTGAACCGAACCACGTGCGGCAGGAGCACGCCAACTGCGATGCCGTGCGTGAGGCCGTAGTGCGCCGACAACGGATTGGCGCAGGCGTGGGCGGCGCCGAGCATGGAGGCCTCGATCGCCAGACCCGCGAGATGCGAACCGATCTGCATCGCCGAGCGGCCCGGCAGATCGTAAGGCGCCTCCAGCACGCGCTCGTAATTTGGCTCCAGAAAGCGCCAGGCCGCCAGCGACCAGGTTTGTGAAAGCGGCGAGCGCTTGGTGCAAACAAACGACTCGACGGCATGAGCCAGCGCGTCAATGCCTGTAATCGCGGTCACCGAGTGCGGCTGAGATATGGTCAACTCCGGGTCGAGCAACGCGACGCGGAATGCCGCCTTGCGATCGCCGCAAGCCATTTTCATGTGCGACGACGTGTCGGCAATCAGCGCGAACGACTGCGCTTCGCTGCCAGTGCCGGAAGTGGTGGGCACACCAATCGAAGGCAGCATCGGCTTGGTCGCCTTGCCGTAACCTCGGTAATCGGTCATCCTCCCGCCGTTGGTGAGCAGGAAATTGATGCCCTTGGCCACGTCCATCGACGAGCCGCCGCCGACGGCGACCAAAAAATCGATGCCGTGCTGCTTCGCGACTTCCACCCCTTGAACGATGTGGCCGGTCTCCGGGTTTTCTTCCACCGAATCGAAAACGAAGACTTCCAGTCCCGCCGCCCGCATGATCCGCAGCGCTTTCTGCGGATGGCCGGCTGCCTCGATGCCGGGATCGGTGACGAGCAACACACGCGTGCCGCCGTATTCCCGCACCAGCTCGCCGAGGCGCGCCAGCTCGCCGGCGCCATACACCACGCGCCCGAGCGGTTGATAATCAAACGCCGGGAACAGCACGGGCGTGGCGGCAGCGGTGGAGAGGCCAGGGTTGGCAACGGCAGGCTTGGTCATGCGTTGGGCATCGGCTTGGGCAGATCACGTGCTCTGGAATGTTGGACGCTCGGCTCCATCCGCCTATTCGGGAGGGAATGGCAACTCCATTATTCTTATTTTAGGATGGATTTTGAGGAAATACAGTTCCCGGGTTGCGTTTCGCGCACGCCGCCCCCGTCCGGCTTGATTCGTTTACTTAGAACGGAATTGATTCCGTTCTCGTTTCGCGCTGGAACGGAATCAATTCCGTTCTACGTTGTCCCGTGCGCGAAACGCAAGCGGTGAATGGTTTTACACTTGCAATGCCCCTTCAAATTGAAATGCCCGTGCCCGGAACAAGAAATCGACGATGCTCCCTTCGTGCGGCTGGAGCCAGTTCAGCTTGATCGTGGGCATGGGGCCAATGTTCAGCCGGTCGATGTGCGTGGCATCGAGTAAATCGCGCTGGAATTTCTTGTCGTCGGCGACCGCCGTGCAAACCAGCGTCTGACCGATCTTGGCGAGCATCTGACTTTGCGGGCACTCAACGACAGTGCAGAATGGGAACATATATTCCTTCTTCGCGATAGCCTTGTCCGGCCCTTCGCAGAGGATGACGGTGGGCCGCAAGTAATCGCAGCGCTCTTTCTTGACGAGGCGCTTGCCGTATTTCGCGGTCATATCCTGCACGCCGCTCTCTTGCAAATCCTTGTCGATGTCGGCCGAAACCGCGTCGGCCTGGCCCGGCACCGTGAAGGCTGCCAGGGCCGCCTTGGGATCTTCCGGCGGCAGCGGCTCAACCGGCCCCATGCGCGCTGCCAACGCCTCGGCAATCTTCCTGGCATGTCTCGGAACCCAGATGCCGGAGCAGTTGATGCAGCCGCGCCCGCTGTTGACGAGCACGCTATCGACCATGATGTCAATGTACTTTTCCCACTGATCGACCTTGTCTTCGCCGAGGAGGATTTTGCTGAAGCCGGGGCCATGAACCTGAACGGCGGGGTTGCCCTTGTAGCGCTCGACCGTCGCGGTACTTCCGAAGATCAGCGCTCGGCCGCAATTGTTGAGCACGGCCGCGCCGACTTCTGGGGCAGGCGACGGGTAAATGGCAATGGCTTGTTTCGGCACGCCGGCTTCCAGGAATGCAGCCGCCATGCGATACGGCGTCCACGGCTCTTGCGGGCCGGGCTTCAATACGAGGCCCACTTGCAGCGGAATGATCGGCAGCCAGAGCGTGTGCACGCCGGGCGAATTGCTCGGCAGCACCAGCCCCAGCACCGGCGACTGGCACTGATAGCTCACCGGCACTTTCCGCTCTTCCATGCCATAGCCACGGCTAAGGATCTCCAGGTCAAGACCGCGCGTGAGCGCATCGAGGATCTGCGCCATGTTCGAGAGGACGAAGTTGTTCTTCGTCATGTTGAACCGGCACATGTGCTCCGGCAGCCCCGTCGTGGCCGATTGCATGCGCACGAATTGATCGGGTGATTGCGTGCCGTCGCCCAGCGGCAGCGTGCCGTTGGCAAACAGGTCGCCGGCCTTTTTCATCATCTCCAACAGTTTGGCGATCGGAATCTCGCGCAGCACATCGCGGGCCCGCTTGGTATGCCGCATGTCGCGCTCGATGAGCCCGCCGTTGGCGCGGCTGACGGTAGCCAGCTCCTCGCCGGTGCTGAAATGCACCACCTTGT